>NZ_DAISXZ010000040.1:0-19496 GCF_036825565.1 Tepidimonas sp.
CTTCCCCGCCCTGATCCACGACCCGGGCCCACCCCACCGTGGCCACGAAGCCGACGAGCGCCAACCCAATCGCCACATCCAGAAACACCGTGCGCGCCGTGGCCAGCGCCGCCGCCACGCACAGCGCCACCGCCGCCGCCAGAAAAATGTCCAGCGCCACGATCCGGTCCGCATGGCGCGGCCCGCGCACCATGCGCCACGTAGCCAGCGCAATCGCCAGCCACGCGCCTGCCATCAGCCACCACAGCACCGGGCTCATGCCACCCTCCCTGGGGCATCCATCGCCCGGCCAAACAGCGCCACGAGTCCGGGCTCGAAGTCCCGGCGGATGCCCTGCACCACCGCCTCGGTGTCGGATGCATCCAGCACATGCAGCAGCAGCTCGCAGCGCTCCAGGTCGATGTCGATGGTGGTCGTGCCGGGGGTGAGCGTCACCATGCACCCCAGCAAGGCCGCGCCTTGTGCACTCATCGGCGCAAAGCGCACCCGCAAAAACGCTGCGGGCGGCGGCCGGCGGTCGACCAGGCTGGCGCGGGCGATCACCGCCACAGTTTGCACACCGGAGATCACCACCGCCTTCAAGAACCGCACGACCAGCACCGCGGCCGCCCATGCGCGTTGCGCCCAGCGCCCCATGTCAGCGCCCCCCCAACGTGTCGGCCGCCGCAAGGCTGTAGGCCAGCAAATGCTCGGGCTGCAGCCCGATGGCCAGCGTGATCAACGCCAGCCCCCCGGTCACGGCCCACGCGGGCGCCAGCCGGGCGTCGGCGGGTGGTATCCAGTCCGGGCGGGGATGGGCCTTCCAGAACGCTTCCATCCAAATCTTCATCATCGAATACAGGGTTAGGACGCTCACCAACAGCGCCACCCCGGTCCAGACGATGCGTCCCTGCAGCAAGGCCTCCTGGAGCACCCACAGCTTGGCCCAGAAGCCGGACAGCGGCGGAATGCCCACCAGCGACAGCGCCGGCACCAGAAACAACACCCCCAGCAGGGGGCGGGCGCGGTACAGCCCGCCGATCTGGCGCAGGTCGTAGCTGCCGGTCAAGCGCCAGACCATGGCCACGATCAGGAACAGATTGCCCTTCACCACGATGTGGTGCAAGGTGTAGAACAGCGTCGCCGCATCCCCGGCAGGGCTGGCCAGGGCCACCCCGAGCAGGATGTAGCCGATCTGGCTGACGATGTGAAACGCCAGGATGCGACGCATGTCCCAATGGTAGGCCGCGCCCAGCACCCCGAACAGCATGGTCGCCGCAGCCACCCAGCCCAGGGCCTCGGACAGCACGTCGGGCGTGGTGACGAACACATCGCGCATGGCGCGCAGTACCGCGTACACCCCCACCTTGGTGAGCAGCCCCGCAAACAGCGCCAGCACCGGCGCTGGCAGTGTGTGGTACGACGCCGGCAGCCACGCAAACACGGGGAAGGCCCCCGCCTTGATGAGAAACGCGAGCAATAGCCCCGTGACGGCCAGCGTCGACGCCCACGGCGCCACCTCGGGCCAGGCCTGAGCGATGGCCCCATAGTTGAGGTGGCCGCTGACCGCATAAACCATGCCGACCGCCATCAACAGCAACAGCGTGCCCAACAGGTTCAGAACGAAGTACTTGAAGCTCGCATCCAACTGGTCCGCGCGCCCGCCGATGGCAAACAGCCCCACGGCGCAGATCAGCATCACCTCGAACCACACATACAGGTTGAACAGATCGGCCGTGGCAAACGCCCCGCCGACGCCGACCAGCACCCCGTGCAGCAGCGGCAGCGCCAGCGGGTGGATCGGCCGCGTGTCCGCATCGCTGGCCAGAAACGCCAGCGACGCCACCCCCATGACCGCGGTGATCAGCACCAAAGCGGCGCTCAGGCGGTCCACCAGAAATTCGATACCGAACGGCACCCCCCAACCGCCGAAAACGGCCTGCGCCGGACGGTCGGCCTGCGCCTGCACGACCAGCACCATCGCGCAACCCAACAGCGCCCACGCCCCCGCGTGGCCCAGCCACCGTTGTAGGCGCGGCTGCCCCATGGTCAAGGTGGTCGCGGCCACCGTGGCCAACGGCACCAACACCGGGGAGACGGCCAGCGCGCTCATCCGCGCCCCTCCAGTGCAGGGTCGGCCCGGGGCGGCCACACCGGCTCGTGCACAGCCTCCGTGACGGGAGGCTTGACCGCATCGGTCGGCACAGGCTCGGCCAGCCGCAGCGCCAGGGCATCGTCGGTGCCCACGCGCTGGATCAGGCACAGCACCAGCGCAAGCGAAAACCACACCAGCGCAAAGCCAATCACGATGGCCGTCAGCACCAGCGCCTGCGGCAGCGGATTGGCCGCATTGCGCAGCACGGTCTCCCCCGGCACGACGACCGCCGGAGCGGACGACCCCAGCCGCCCGGCGGCAAACAGCGCCAGATTGATCGCGCTGCCGACGATCGCCAGCCCCATCACCGCGCGAAAGACGTCGCGGGACAGAGCCAGGTACACCCCGGCTGCGACCGTCACGCCGACCGTTACGGCCAACACCCAGATCATGACTCGCCCCCCTCCGTGGCCTCGGTCGACTCGCCCAGCGCGAGCAGCGCCAGCGCATAGCCGGCCAGCGCCCCCCACACGCACAGATAGACCCCCAGGTCGAACAGCAGCACGGTGGACACCGGCAGCGCCGTGTCCCCCACGGACAGTGCCCCCCACCAATGCGTCAGATAGGCTTGCCCCTGCCACCAGGCGGGCACGCCCGACAGCCCCGCCAGGGCCACGCCGGCCGCCGCCAGCCGCAGCGGCGAGCCCAAGGGCAGGCGACGGCGAGCAGCCTCACTGCCGCGCGCCACGGCCCACAACACCGACGACGACGACGCCACCAGCCCGCCGATGAAGCCGCCACCCGGCTCGTTGTGCCCGCGCAGCAGCACCCACAGCGACGCCAACACGATCACAACGTAGAGGGGGCCGGAGACGACCTCGAGGATGACGGAGCGGGTTCTCATGGTGACGCCCCTCCGTGGCTTGGCGGGCTCACGCGCTGCCGCACCGGGCCTGGCTGCCCGCCGATGGCGCCCAACAGCGGCCACGCGGCCAGCAGTGACAGCATCACGACCGTGATTTCGCCCAAAGTGTCCAGCGCGCGGAAGTCCACCAGAATCACGTTGACGACGTTGCGCCCCTGCGCATCCGGCACGCTGCGCTGCGCAAAAAACTGCGACAGGCTGGCATCGAAGGGGGCGGCCACGCTGACGAGCAACCACAGCGCCACCACCGCCCCAAAACCCACTGCCACCGCGGCGCGCAGCGCGGTCGGCTGCGGCGCATCCAGCCCATGGCCCAAGCCGCGGCAGCGCAGCTTCAACAGCACCGACGCCACGACGATCACGAACACAGACTCCACCACGAACTGCGTGAACGCCACATCGGGCGCCCCAGCGAACAAAAACACGACGCCGCTGCCAAAGCCCACCAGACCCGCCGCCAACAGCAGCACCAGCCGGTCGTGCTGGAACAGGGCCAGCACCGCACCCGCGGCGATCAACGCGCATGCACCGCCGAAGCCCCAGCCCGGCGGCGTCCATTCCGGCCACGCCCAGGCCGCGCCGCCCCACACCAGCACGGTGCCCAAGGCGGCCGTCAACACCGCGAGCATCGCCACCCCGTAGCCGGGTAGGCACCCGTGCTGCAGCCAGCGGGTTGCGGCGGCCGCCGCGGTCGGGATCGCCCGCAGGCCGCGCTCGTACTGTGACGCCATGCCGATGGGCCCAATGCGCACCGCCAACCGCTCGAACAGGCGGTGCAGCGGATCCCAGAAAAAGAACACCGTCAAGCCGACCGCCAGGGTCACGGCCAAGGACAGCAGTGAGGGTCCGATCTCCAGCGCCAGCGCGACCACGACCGCTTGCGTCCCCGGCGTCATGGCGACCGAGGCCTCGGCAATCAGATCCTGCACCACATAGGGGAACGCCCCCAGGACCATGCCCAGTCCTGCCAAGGCCAGCGGCGGCAGCACCAGCGCCCATCCCCCTTCGTGGGCCTCGGGTGTCTCGTTGCTGCCCGGGTGGCGCCAAAACACCCGGATCGCGGCCACCGCCGCCACCGCCACGGCAATGGCACCAAACACGGTGTTGGCGGCCCGCGCGAACGCGAACACCTCATCCCCTCCCTTGGCTGCCAAGATCACGTCCTTGGCGATGTAACCAAACGACATGGGCATGCCCGCCATGGACGCCCCGGCCAGCAGCGCAGCAGCGGCCGTCCACGGCATGGCGTGGCGCAAATTGCCCAGCCGGTCGATGACCCGCGTGCCCGTGCCGTGGTCGATGTTGCCCGCGACGAAAAACAGGGGGGCTTTGTACAGCGCATGTGCCAGCAGCAGCGCCCCCACGGCGACCGTGGCGCCCTCGCCGCGCAGGCCCACCAGCGTCACCAGCGTGCCCAGCGTCGCCACGGTGGACCAGGCCAAGATGCGCTTGAGGTCGCGCTCCCGCAGCGCCAGCACCATGCCCCACGCCGCGGTGAGCGACCCGGCCGCCTTCAGCGCCCACTCCCACAACGCCCACTCGCCAAACCCCGGGTCGAAGCGGGCCAGCAGATACACCCCCAGCTTGACCATGGTGGCCGAGTGCAGGTACGCCGACACCGGCGTCGGGGCCGACATGGCGTTGGGCAGCCAGAAATGGAACGGAAACTGCGCGCTCTTGGTGCAAGCGCCGACCAGCATCAACACCAGCGCCGCAGTCAGGAGCGGGGATGCGGGCATCTGCGGCAGTTGCGCGACGATGGTGCTGATGCTCGTGGTGCCCATCGCCTGGCCGAGCAGGATGAAGCCCGCGAGCAGCGCCAGACCGCCGGTTCCCGTCACCAGCAGGGCCTGCTGCGCCGACTTGCGGCTGGCCGCATTCTCGTGGTGGAAGCCGACCAGCAGAAACGACACCAGGCTGGTCAGCTCCCAAAAGACGAACAGCGTGATCAGATTGTCCGCCGTCACACAGCCGATCATCGCCGCCATGAAAAGGGACAGCAGCCCGTACAGCCGCCCTTGCTGGGGATGCCCGGCCAGATAGCCCCCGGTGTAGACGAACACGGCCGCGCCCACGCCCGTGATCATCAGCAGCATCAGGGCCGACAGCCCGTCGATGTAGAAGGCAAGCTCGATCCCCGCGCTCGGCACCCAAGCCCAGCGGGCCCGGATCGGCAAATCGTGGTGGGTCAGCAGCGCCAGCACCCAGGTCAGCGCCGCCACCGGCAGCAAGGTGAAAGCCGCCCGCGCGGCGAGGCTGAGGCCGGCGTCCGGAGCGTGCGGGGTGTGGTGGGCGTGGGCCATGGTCGGTGGGTGGCTGTCGATCCGCCAGGCCCCGCCTCCTCAAGGATCCTGCGCGGTGCCGTGCTCGAACTACGGATTCCGCACCGGCGAGAGAGTTCCCGCCCGCTGGGTCGGTCCGCGTGCGCGCACGGCCCCCACCGGCCCGCCCTGTGCCCGCGCCGCAGCCCGACTCACGGGCGTGGCTCCCGGGGATGGTTCACCGGCGTCAGAGCGCGGCCCCCGGTCAAGTAGGCGATCAGGTTGTCCACCGCCAAATCGACCATAGCCCGGCGCGTGCGCACGGTGGCACTGGCAATGTGGGGTGTGAGCACCACACTGGGCACTTCCAGCAGCCCGGGGTGGACGGCCGGCTCACCCTCGAACACGTCCAACCCCGCGGCGGCGATGCGCCGGTCGCGCAGGGCTTGGGCCAGCGCGGCATCGTCCACAATGCCACCGCGCGCCAGGTTGACCAGCACGGCGGTGGGCTTCATGCGCGCCAGTTCCGCCGCGCCGATGATGTGGTGGTTTTGCGGCGTGTAGGGCAGCACCAACACCACATGGTCCGACTCGCGCAGCAGGGTGTCTTTGTCCACCCAGGTCGCCCGGCAGTCGGCCTCGATGGCCGCATCGAGCCGGCTACGGTTGTGGTAGAGCACCCGCATGGCAAAGCCATACGCGCCGCGCCGGGCGATCGCCTGGCCGATGCGACCCATGCCCAGAATGCCCAGCGTGGTGCCGTGCACCTCGGCCCCGGCGAACAGGTCGTAGGACCAGCGCGTCCAGCGGCCGGCACGCAGGTAGTGCTCGCTCTCGGTCACCCGGCGTGCCGCCGCCAGCAGCAGCGCAAAGCCAAAGTCGGCCGTCGTCTCGGTCAACACGTCGGGGGTGTTGGTGCCGATCACGCCGTGGGCGTCCATTGCAGCGACGTCGAAGTTGTTGTAGCCCACCGTCATGTTGGCGGCGATACGCAGCGTGGGGCAGGCACGCAGCAGCGCGTCGTCGATGCGCTGCGTGCCGGTCAACAAGGCCCCGGCCTTGCCTTGCAGGCGGCGGATCAGCTCCTCGGCGGACCAGTCTTCGTCTGCCTCGTTGGCTTCGACGTCGAAGTGCGCGCGCAGGCGCTGCACCGCCTCGGGAAACACGGCGCGCGCCACCAGGACCGACGGCCGACGGACAACGGAATCATGCATGGGCCACTCCAAGTGGCAAGCGGGTCATTCCAGCCACGTCACGAAGCGCTCGATCGGCTCGCGCGGGGTGACGAAGCGGTTGACCGTCGCCTCGGGGTCGGCGTAGCCAAGCGACAGCCCGCACACCAGCATCTCCTGATCAGACGCGCCGATGTGCGGCAGGATGATGCGCGCGTAGTGGTTCCACGCCGCCTGGGGGCAAGTGTCCAGGCCGTGGGCGCGCGCGGCCACCATCAGGTTTTGCAGGAACATACCCGTATCCAGCAGCGAGCCGCGTCCCATCACCGTGTCGATGGTCACCATCAATCCCACCGGCGCGTCAAAGAAGCGGAAGTTGCGCTGGTGCTGGGCATGCATCTTGTCTTTGTCGCCCTTGCCAATGCCGAGCAGCCCGTACAGGCCCCAGCCGTTTTCGCGCCGACGGTCGATATACGGACTCACCCACTGGCTGGGGTAATAGTCGTAGGCCTCCTGATATTCCGCCGCCAGCGCCGGGTTGGCGCGGATGGCGTCGTGGACGGCGCACACTTTGTCCACCAACATGTCACGCGCCTGCCCCTGCAGGACGTACACCTTCCAGGGCTGAGTATTGGTGCCCGACGGGGCACGCGCCGCCACCCGCAGCAGCCGCTCGATCAGGGCCCGGGGCACCGGCCGCGGCAAAAAGGCCCGCACCGAGCGGCGACCGACGATGGCCGCTTCGACCTGCGCCGGATCCAGCGGCTGGGCCCAGGCGCGCAGCGGATCCAGGTCCGCCTCGGCGTCGGGGATGGGCTCGGGTGCGTTCATGACAGGGACTCCAGGGTGCTTTGCAGGGCAGCGGGCAGCGCGGCGACCGGCCGCCGGCCGTCGCGATCGACATAGACGTGGACGAAGTGGCCGCGCGCGGCGCAGGTCGCCGCCCCCGCAGCGAAGATGCCCACCTCGTAACGGACGCTGGAGCGGCCGATGTGGGCGACGCGCAAGCCGGCCTCGACCGGCTGCGGAAAGGCCAGCGGCGCGAAGTAGTGGCACTGCGTCTCGACCACCAGGCCGATGACGTCACCACCGTGGATGTCCAGCGCCCCTTGCTCGATCAGGTGGCCGTTGACGGCGGTGTCGAACCAGCTGTAGTACACGACGTTATTGACATGCCCGTAGATGTCGTTGTCTATCCAACGCGTGCCGATGGGGCGAAAGGCGCGAAAGTGTGTCCTGGGCAAGGGCTGTGGGCGCTGGGGCGCGGCGGGACTCACGGTGGCGGTCTCCTCGGTGGTTCTGCCACCGATTCTGCCACCGCCCGCCAGCGTCGCCAGTACGACAACGCCACCGCATAGGTGGTGCGCTGCACGCGCACCGTGGTGGCGATGTCGCGGCCATAGCCGCCCGCCATGGTCATGGCCACGGGCAGGCGCCGCTGCCAGACCCAGTCGAACACGCGTCGATCGCGCGCCTCCATGCCATCGTCGGTGAGGCGCAACCGCCCCAGGCGGTCGCCCTCGTGGGGGTCGGCTCCTGCCAGGTAGATCACAAAGTTCGGCTCGAAGCGCCGCTCCAGTTCGCCCAGCGCCCACTCCAGCGCCTGCAGGTACTCGGCGTCGCCACAGCCGTCGGGCAACTCCACATCGCAATCGCTGGGCTCCTTGCGGAATGGGAAGTTGCGCGCCCCGTGCAGCGACAGCGTGAACACCGACGGGTCGTCCCGAAAAATGCTGGCCGTCCCGTTGCCCTGATGGACGTCCAGGTCCACGATCGCCACCCGCAAGGGCCGGGCGCGTGCCGACGCCCCGCGCCGGGCCCATTCGGCCTGCATCAGGCGCGCCGCCACCGCGGCGTCGTTGAAGACGCAAAACCCACCCCCTTTGTGGGCGTAGGCGTGGTGGGTGCCCCCGGCGATGTTGGCCGCCACGCCCTCGCCCGCCAGCGCCACCCGGCTAGCCTGGATGGTGGCGCCGACCGAGCGGCGCGCCCGCTCGACCATCGCCGGGCTCCAGGGAAAGCCGATCTCCCGCTGCAGCGCCGGGGCGAGCGTCCCGTAGGTCACGGCGTCGATGTAGGCCGGCGTGTGGGCCAGCGCCAGCTCGCCGTCACTGGCCGGCTCGGCCTGCTGCCAGCGAATCTCCGGCTCGCCGGCCAGGGCCTCGCGCAAGAGGGCGTACTTGGCCATGGGGAAGCGGTGACCCGGGGGCAGCGGCAGCACGAATTGGGTTGCGTAAAACACCTGCATGGCCGCAGTGTGCCAGCGCGGCGCCGCGCCCGCCGGCCGGCGCCCTATGCCCCGCATCTGCCGTCCCGATGCCCTCCGCCCCGCCGCGCAACCGGCGCGAATGCTGCGGCGCAACATAGCTTGCAAAATTCAACGGCGCCCGTATAATAAAAGTCATGCTGCAGTGCAGCAATTTCACCACCACGACCAGCGGAGGACGACATGCTGACCCCTGAACAACTGGCCGCCGCCCACAAGGCCAATATCGAAATGCTGTTCGGCCTCACGCGCAAGGCCTTCGAAGGCGTGGAAAAGCTGGTCGAACTCAACCTGCAGGCCACCAAGGCGGCGCTGCGCGACTCCGCGGACAACACCCAGGCCCTGCTGTCGGTCAAGGACGCGCAAGAGCTGCTGCAACGCCAGGCCGCTCTGCTGCAGCCGCTGGCCGAAAAGGCCGTCAACTACAGCCGTCAGCTCTACGACATTGCGGCCACGACGGGCAGCGCCTTCGCCCAAGCGGCCGAGCAAAACGCGGCCGACGTCCAGCACAAGGCCATGGCCGTGATGGACAACGTCGCCAAGAACGCCCCGGCCGGCACCGAAGCCGCGGTGGAGGCCATGCGCAGTGCCGTCAATGCCGCCACCACGGCCATGGAAACCGTCCAGCTGGCGGTCAAGCAGGCCGCGGAGCTGGCCGAAGCCAATTTCCACCAGGCGGTGGCTCAGGCGCAGCAAAGCCAGCCGTCCGCTGCCCAGGCACCCAAAACCGCCACCCGGGCGCGCCGCACCGCGGGTTGACGGGCGAAACCTCTCGCTTCGAGTTGTCTCCTCGGGTCTCTTCGAAATCAGATTCAGGGACCCTTACCAGCCCCGCTTCGGCGGGGCTTTTTTTCGGCGGAGCCGTTCAACGCGCGGCCTGTGGGCCCGCGAGTAGCGGCCGGCGCAGGGCCAACAGCTGTTCGCGCAAGCGCGGCAACCCCGCCTGCATGGCGGCGCGCCCCGCTGCAATGCTGCGCTCGCGCGAGGCGAAGTCGGCGCTGCCGACGCCGTCCAGCCGGGGACGGACCACGACGTCCGCGTTGCCGAGCACATGGCGATTGATCGTCTGGCCCATGATGGTGAACGTTTGCAGCAGCACCCGCACCGGGTCGGTCTGGGCCAGCGGCTCGGCGGGGCTGGAGATGTCCGCGGCAATCACCAGTTCGGCCCCCATCTCGCGCGCCTGTTCGACCGGCACGGGTGCCACCAAGCCGCCATCCACATAGGTCCGTCCGGCGATGGGCACCGGCGAAAACACCCCCGGCACCGCGCTGGATGCCCGCACCGCGGTCCCCGTGTCCCCGCGGCGGAACAACACCGGCTGCCCGGTGGCCAGATCGGTGGCCAGGATGCCCAGTGGCACGGGCATGGCCTCGATCAGCCGCCCCTGGACCATGCGGTTGACATAGCGCGCCAGCGCCTCGCCGCGCAACAGCCCCCGATTGAAAATCGGCACGGTCCAGTCCGCAATCGTTGCTTCTTCCATCTCCAGCGCAGCGCGCTCCAGCGCAGCACCCGACAGGCCATGGGCATACAGCGCCGCCACCAGACTGCCGGCGGATGTGCCGACCACCAAATCGGGACGCACGCCCTCGCGCTCCAGCACCTGGATGACACCGATGTGGGCAAAGCCGCGCGCCGCCCCACCGCCCAAGGCCAGCCCCACCCGGGGCGGCCGGGTCGGCGGCGGCGCGGGTGGGGCTGGCGGCGCAGCCGGCGCAACAGGGGCGGCATCCGGCTCGCGGGAAGGCCCGGCACACCCCACCAGAGCCCACGCGGCCACCGCCGCCCCGCCACCCAGCCATCGGCGACGGGCAAGGTCGGGAGGCTGGATCAGTGGACAGCTCATGCTCGATCTCTCAAACATAACGATAATGATTCGCGTTTGTGATAATATGCATCCCGTAGCGTATTCTTCTTCGCCCTCATCCGCCACACCGATTCCGGTCTAAACAAAGAGTTCTCGCCATGTCGAATCTTCCGTCGTCGCTTCGCCGCCGTGTCATGCACGGGGCTTTGACGCTCCTGTCGCTGGCCGCGCCATGGATGGCGATGCCCACCGCCGCCTCCGCGCAGGACAAGGTGCTCAACCTGTACTCGGCCCGTCACTACCCCGGCGACGAATTCATGTACGAAGCCTTCACCAAGGTCACGGGCATCAAGATCAACCGCGTGGACAGCGACGATGCGGGCATTGTCGCGCGTTTGCGCGCCGAGGGCCCCGCCTCGCCCGCCGACGTGGTGATGCTGGTGGACGCGGCGCGCATGGCCGCCGCCGATGCTCAGGGGCTGTTTCGGCCGATCAAATCGGCCAAGCTGGACGCGGCCATTCCGCCCGAGCTGCGCGCCGCACGGACGCCCGAGGGCGTGACATGGACAGGCTTTTCCACCCGCGCGCGCGTGATCGTGTACGACCCGTTGCGCGTCAAGGCCGAGGATGTGGCCACCTACGAGCAGCTCGCGGACCCCAAACTCACTGGCCTGCTGTGCACACGCAGCGGCTCGCACCCCTACAACCTGTCGCTGTTTGCCACCGTGATCGAGCGGCTGGGTGACGAGAAGGGGATGGCCTGGCTCAACGGCCTGGTGGCCAACATGGCGCGCGCGCCCAAGGGCGGCGACACCGACCAGATCCGCGCCGTGGCCAGCGGCGAATGCGGGGTGGCGCTGTCCAACTCCTACTACATCGCCCGACTGCTCAAGTCCGACAAGCCAGAAGACCGCAAGGTGATGGAGCGGGTGCGGGAGGTGTTCCCCAACCAGGCCACGACGGGCACCCACGTCAACATCGCGGGGGCGGCCGTGGCGCGCCACGCCAAGAACGTGGATGCCGCGATCGCGTTCATGGAGTTTCTCGCCAGCCCGCTGGCGCAGGAGTATTTTGCCAATGGCAACAACGAATTCCCTGCGGCGCGCGGCGTGCGACTGGACAACCCTGCGCTGCGGGCCATCGGGGGCGAGCGCTTCAAGACCGAAAACATTCCCCTGGCCGTCGTCGCCAAGAACCTGACCAAAGTGCAACAAATGCTGGACCGCGCCGGCTACAAGTGACCCCCGGCGCCGCCGCCTGGGCGGCACCCCACCCACTCCTGGTCGTGTGCACCCGATGGTGCTTGCCGCCCGCTCACCGGCGGGCGTATTTTTTGGCCTATGATTGACGTTTACGTCAACGTCAATTCAACAGGAGTTCGGCCATGGAAATCGCGGGTAAGGTGTATGTGGTCACGGGCGGCGCCTCGGGTCTGGGCGAAGGCACGGCGCGCATGCTGGCCGCGAATGGCGGCCGCGTGGTCATCGCCGACATGCAGGCCGAACGCGGCGAGGCCGTGGCCCAGGACATCGGCGGCGTCTACGTTCGCTGCGATGTGAGCCAGGAAGCCGATGCCCAGGCCGCGATCGACCGCGCGGTGGCGCTGGGCAAGCTGGCCGGGCTGATCAACTGCGCCGGCATCGCCCCGGCCGAAAAAACCGTGGGCAAAAACGGGCCGCACAGCCTCGCGCTGTTTAACACGGTCATCCAGGTCAACCTGGTCGGCACCTTCAACATGATCCGCCTGGCCGCGCAGGCCATGAGCGCCAACGACCCCGAGCCGACTGGCGAGCGCGGCGTCATCGTCTCGACCGCATCGGTCGCCGCCTTCGAGGGCCAGATCGGCCAGGCGGCCTACAGTGCATCCAAGGGCGGCGTGGTCGGCATGACGCTGCCGATCGCGCGCGACCTGGCCAAGCTGGGCATCCGCAACATGGCCATCGCCCCAGGCATCTTTGGCACCCCCATGCTGTTCGGCATGCCGCAGGAGGTGCAGGATGCGCTGGCCGCCATGGTGCCCTTCCCGTCGCGCCTGGGCCGGCCAGAGGATTACGCCAAGCTCGTCAAGCACATCATCGAAAACGACATGCTCAACGGCGAGGTGATCCGCCTGGACGGCGCGATCCGCATGCAGCCGCGCTGACGCGAAGGGCGGCCAACCGCGCGGCGGCTGATCGGCGTCAAGTCGCCGCCCCGGTCCGAGAGGCGGTCCCGCCCTATACTTCGGCGCCATGGGCAGCCCCGCCTCCACCCCCCAGGAAATCGCGCGCGAAGCCGTCAAGCTGCTGACGGCTCGGCGCCTGCCACCCACCCCCGACAACTTCCAGGCGGCCTACCACGAGGTGGCCGGCACCCGGCCGCTGCAGCCCTTTCCGCTGGCGCAGTTGCGCCAGATCGCCCAAGCCCTGCCCGACCGCACTCCGGCCCAGGTGCGCTTCAAGGCCCTGTTCAACAAAGCCGTCTCGCGCCACAGCTGGGACGATCTGGAAAAGCTGCTGACGCAAAATCCGCTGGCCGGCGCCGCGCCGGCCGCAGCCCCGGAGCCCGCCACGCCCAGCGCCCCCCCGCCTCCGTCCCAGGTGCCGAGGGGGCCCTGCTGCCGCCCGAGTTGGCCGAACAGACCGCGCGCCTGATCGACGTGGGCCTGCCGCTGGTGGCCGCCGACGACGCCCGCCTGCGCGAGATGGGCGAGGAGCTGGTGCGCTACCTGCGACTCGAGCAACAGCACGCCCCGACGCTGCGCCGCATGCTGGCCGACTATGCCTATCGGCTGTCGTTTGGCGTGGAGGAGCAGTTGGGCGTGCGGCAGGCGCTGCTGGGCCTGCTGCGGCAGGTATTCGATCACATCGACGCCATCAGCCCCGACAACCACTGGCTGCGCCAGCAGATGCAGGCGCTGGTGCAGGCCGCCGAGCCGCCCCTGTCGCAGCGCCGGCTGGAGGACTTGCAATCGCAACTGAAGGACGTCATTGTCAAGCAGGCCGAGGCGCGCGAGCAAACCGTGCATGCGCAGGCCCTGATGCGCGAAACGCTGGCCACCTTCCTGGAGCGGCTGGCACAGACCGCCACCAGCACCGGCCAGTACCAGGCCAAGTTCGAAGCCTGCGCGCAGGCGCTGGAGCGCGCCGACAGCCTGACCGACATGGCCCCCGTGGTCCAGGATGCCATCCAGACCGCACGCGCCTTTGCGGTGGACACCCAGCGCGTGGCCGACGAGCTGACCGAGCTGCGCGATCGCGCCGACCGCGCCGAGGCCGAGGTACAGCGCCTGCGCGCCGAGCTGGATCAGATGGCCGAGCTGGTCACGCACGACCTGCTGACCGGCGTGCTCAACCGCAAGGGACTGGCCAGCGCCATCGACCGCGAGACGCGCCGCGCCGAGCGCACCGGCACGCGCGTGTGCATCGCGCTGCTGGACGTGGACGATTTCAAGCGCCTCAACGACACGCTGGGCCACCTGGCCGGCGACGCGGCGCTCAAGCACCTGGCCGACGTCGCGCGCCGCAGCCTGCGCCCGCAGGACACCATCGGCCGCTACGGCGGCGAGGAATTCATCATCGTGCTGCCCGACACCACGCCGGAGGAGGCCGCCGGCGTCGTACAGCGGTTGCAGCGCGACCTGAGCGCCCACCTGTTCCTGCAGGGCGAGCAAAAGGTGCTGATCACCTTCAGCGCCGGCGTCACCGAACTGCGGCACGACGAGTCGGTGGAGGCCGCCATCGCGCGCGCGGACGCCGCGATGTACCGCGCCAAGCGCGCGGGCAAAAACCGGGTGATGACCGAATGAATCACCGGCGTCGTGCTTGGCTGCATCGCACCACCGTACTGGGCGGCGGTGCGATGCTGGCGCCTTGGCTACTGGGCTGCGGCGCCGAGTCGCCGCTGACCGTCGCCTACCACCCCTGGCCGGGCTACGCACCGCTCAAGCTGGCGGACAGCCTGGGCTGGTGGGACGACGGGCGCCTGCGCGGCCTGCCCACGGGTTCCGCCAGCGCCTCGCGTGTGGCGCTGGCCGAGGGCCGGGCCCAGGCCGCCGCGCTCACGCTAGACGAGACGCTACTGGCCGTGGCCGACGGCTTGCCGCTGCATGTGGTGGCACTGTTCAACCTATCGCGTGGGGCCGATGTGGTGTTGGCCAAGCCGGGCTTTACTGACCGCACGCGCTGGGTCGGCGCCCGGCTGGGGCACGAAAAGGGCGCCGTCGGCGAGCTGATGAGGGCCAGTTGGCTGGAATACGTCGGCTTGCGTGCCGAGGACGTGACGGTGGTGCATCTCGCGGCCGACGAACACCCGTCGGCCTGGAAGGACGGGCGGGTGGATCTGCTGGTTACCTTCGAGCCCACGGCCTCGCGGCTGGAGTCGCTGGGCGCGAAGCGGCTGTTCGACAGCAGCCAACTGCCCCCGGACCGGCCGATCGCCGATGTCCTGGTCATCCGCGCGGATGCCTGGCGCAGACGGCGCGCGGCCTTGCGGACGCTGGTACGCCACATTTTTGCGGCCCAGCGACACCTGATGGCGCTGCCCGTGGACGCCGCCTACCGGCTGGCACCCTGGCTGGACGTCCCCCACGCGGCGGTGATGCGCACCTTCAGCGGTCTGCGGCTGACCAACTGGGCGGACAACCGCGAATGGCTAATCGGCCGACCCGCCCCGCTGCAGCGCGCCGCCGAAGGCCTGGCGTCGTTCATGGGCCGCGTCAACATACTGCGGCCGCTGCGCCTGCCCGAGGATCTGGTCGTCGGCAGTGCCCTGCCCGCGGAGGAACCGCTGTGATGGTGCGGCGTCTGTATGCTGCCGTGTTGCACGCCGCCATCCTGGCGGCGATGGCGGTGGTGGCGCTCCTGTCCAGCCCTGGGATCGCGCGCGCCGACCACACCGAACTGCGAGTGGGGATCCTGGCCTATCGCCCGATGGACGTGGAGGAGCGCGACTGGGCCCCCGTCATCGATGCCGTGCAGCGCCGGCTGCCAAGCGTGCGGCTGCATGTGCGCCTGCTGTACTTCACGGCGCTGGACAATGCCGTGCGCGACCGCGAGCTGGATGTCGTCATCACCAACCCCGGCCACTACGTGGCGCTGCGCTACAGCGATGGGCTCAGCACCGCGTTGGCGGCCGTGGCGCGCCGCCGCCACGGCATCGAGACCGTGGCCTTTGGCGGTACGGTGCTGGTGCGAACCGACAGCCCGCTGCAACACTGGCAAGACCTGCGCGGCAAGCGGGTGGGCGTACCGCACGAGGAGTCACTCGGCGGCGGGCACCTGCAGCGCTACGAGCTGCTCCGCCGCGGCGTGCGCGACAACGAGATCACTTGGGTGCGCGTGGGCATGCCCCACGACAATGTGGTTCAGGACGTGCTGGATGGCCGGGTGGACGCGGGTTTCGTGCGCGATGGGGTGCTGGAGGCGATGCTGGCCACGGGCCGCGTCGCCCCGGATCGCCTGCGCGTGCTGCAACGGCAGGATTTGCCGGGGTATCCGATCGCCGTCAGCACCCCCCTGGTGCCCGAATGGCCGGTGGCCACCCTGCCCCATGTGGACAGCCAGTCGCGCCAGGCGCTGCTGCTGGCGCTGCTGGATGTCCGCGACGATCCCGCCCTGCGAACCGGCGGACTGGCAGGCTTCGTGTTGCCCCAGGGCTATGTCGCCGTGGAAAACATCCTGCGCGAGCTGCGCGTGCGACCGTTCGGCGTGCCGCAACTGACCTGGCGCGAGACGGTACAACTCAACGCCGCCCCCTTGGCCGCCGTCGGCGGGGCCGTGCTGGTGCTGCTGGCCCTGCTGGCCCTGCTGGCCCTGCTGGATCACCAGCGCCGCCGCCTGCGCCAGGCGCTGCGTGACAAATCCGCGCTGCTCCACGAACTGGCGCTGACCTCCAAGACCTTCGACAGCGCGCAAGGCGTGCTGATCACGGACGCCAACGGGCGCATCGTGCGCGTCAACCGCGCCTTCGAGGCGATCACCGGATACACCGCCGAGGACGCCAACGGCCGCACACCGGGCGAGCTGCTGCGCTCGGGCCGCCACGATGCGGCCTTCTACCGGGCGATGTGGGAGGCCCTCAGCGAACGCGGCCATTGGGAAGGCGAGGTCTGGAACCGCCGCAAGAGTGGTGACGTCTTCCCCGAGTGGCTGGCGATTAGCGCGGTCACGGATGCGATGGGCAAGGTGCGCCACTACGTGGCCATCTTCCACGACATCAGTTGGCGCAAACAGGCCGAGGCGCAGATCGAAAACCTCGCCTTCTTCGACCCGCTGACCGGGCTGGCCAACCGCCGCTTGCTGCTGGACCGGCTGCAGCAGGCCATCCGCCAGGCACGGCGCAATGCGCGCTGGGGTGCGGTGCTGTTTCTGGACCTGGATTTTTTCAAGAGCATCAACGACACCTTCGGCCACGACGCGGGCGACGCCGTGCTGCGCGCGGTCGGCGAGCGCATCCGCACCACGCTGCGGGAGCAAGACACCCCGGGCCGGCTGGGGGGTGACGAATTCCTGGTGTTGCTGCCCGCCACCTTCGAGCGCCGCGACGACGCGGCGCTGGCCGCACAGGCCGTGGCCGCCAAGCTCGGCGCAGCCCTGCGCCAACCCATCCTGCACGCGAACCAAGCCATCACGCTGACGTTGAGCATCGGCATCGCTTTGTACGGCGGCGACCAAGACGACGACCACGCCACCGAACTGCTCAAGGCCGCCGACCTGGCCATGAACAGCGTCAAGCAGACCGGCCGCAACGGCGTGGCCTTCTTCGACCCCGAGATGGAGGCTGCGATCCGCCAGCGCCACCAGCTTCAGCGCGACCTGGCCCGCGCCATCGAGGCCGGCGAGCTGCGCGTCTATCTGCAGCCGCAGGTGAATGCGGCCGGCCGCATCGTCGGCGCCGAAGCGTTGGTGCGCTGGCTGCGCGCCGACGGCACGCTGGTGCCGCCCGGCGAGTTCATCCCGCTGGCGGAGGAAACCGGCCTGATCCTGCCGCTGGGTGACTGGGTGCTGCAACAGGCCGCCGCGCTGCTGCGGCGCTGGCAGGAGGACCCCGTGCTCGCCGGCCTACACCTGTCGGTCAACGTCAGCGCCAAGCAGTTCCGCGACCCGGCGTTTGGCCCGCGGGTGCAGCAGGCGCTGGCGCAGCACGGCATCCCCGCCCGGCTGCTGGAGCTGGAAATCACCGAGTCGGTGTTTCTGGACGACCTGGAATCGGCGCGTACCACGTTGCAGGGGCTCGACGCGCAGGGGGTGTCGCTGGCGCTGGACGACTTTGGCACCGGCTACTCGTCGCTGGCGTATTTGGCCGAGCTGCCGTTCGACATCATCAAGATCGACCAGCGCTTCGTCGCCCGCCTGGGCCAGCACAGCCGGCAGGACGAGGCCATCATCACCACCATCATCGCGCTGGGCCGCAAGCTGCGCATGCAGGTGCTGGCCGAGGGCGTGGAGACCGAGCGGCAGGAGACCTACCTGCTCAGCCACGGCTGCCACTTGCTGCAGGGCTACCGTTACGGGCGGCCGATGCCGGTGGAGCAGTTCGAGACGCAGGCGCGCACGCAACCGCGCGATCCGACGGCCTGACGCGCCACCCTGCCTACCCATCGTCGGCGCGCGCCCGGCGGTCACCGGACGCCCGATGCCCGACAATGCGCGCGTGAGCATCCCTTCCGCTTTTTTGCAGGACCTACTGGCGCGCGCCGACCTCGTCGAGGTGGTCGGCCGCCACGTGGCGCTGCGCAAGAGCGGCGCCAACTACCTGGGCCTGTGCCCCTTCCACGGCGAGAAGTCACCCTCGTTCACGGTCAGCCCGGCCAAGCAGTTCTACCACTGCTTCGGTTGCGGCGCGCACGGCAACGCGATCGACTTCCTGATGGCGCACACCGGCGCGGGCTTCCGCGAGGCGGTGCACGACCTGGCCGCCCAAGTGGGCCTGACGGTGCCGGAGGAGGAACGCTCGCCCGAGCAGCGCGCGCGCGAGGCGGCGCAGCGCCGCGCGCAGCAGACGCTGACCGAGCTGATGGCGCAGGCCGCACGCGCCTACCGCGCGCAACTCAAGACCAGCCCAAGGGCGATCGAGTACCTGAAGGGCCGCGGCTTGACCGGCGCGATTGCCAAGGCCTACGGCCTGGGCTACGCGCCGGCGCAGCGGCGCTTTCTGTCCACCGTGTTCGC
Source organism: Tepidimonas sp. (assembly GCF_036825565.1). Taxonomy (GTDB): domain Bacteria; phylum Pseudomonadota; class Gammaproteobacteria; order Burkholderiales; family Burkholderiaceae_C; genus Tepidimonas. The sequence continues at coordinate 18,659 of NZ_DAISXZ010000040.1, forward strand.
CGACTACCAGGACGCGCGGCTGGTGGAATGCGGACTGGTCATCGAGGGCGACGGCGACGAGGCACGCCGCCACGACCGCTTCCGCGACCGCATCATGTTTCCGATCCGCAACGTCAAGGGCGAGGTGATCGGCTTCGGCGGCCGCGTGCTGGACGGGGGCGAGCCAAAATACCTCAACTCGCCGGAAACGCCGCTGTTCCACAAGGGCGAGGAGCTGTACGGCCTGTACGAGGCGCGCAGTGCCATCCGCCAGGCCGGCTGCGCGCTGGTGGTGGAAGGCTACATGGACGTGGTGGCGTTGGCGCAGCTGGGCTTCGGCCACGGGGTGGCCACGCTCGGCACCGCCTGCACGCCGGAGCATGTGCGCAAGCTGCTGCGCTTCACCGACGACGTGGTGTTTGCCTTCGACGGCGACACGGCCGGGCGGCGCGCGGCGCAGCGGGCGCTGACCGCCGCGCTGCCGTGGGCCGGCGATACGCGGCGCTTTCGCTTCCTGCTCCTGCCGCCGGAGCACGACCCGGACAGCTACATCCGCACTCACGGTGCCGAGGCGTTCGCGGCCGCGCTGGCGCAGGCCACGCCGCTGAGCCGCTTCGTGCTGGAGGTGGCCGCCGACGGCTGCGACCTCGCCACCGCCGAGGGCCGCGCGCGCGCCGCCGCGCAGGCGCGCCCGCTGTGGCAGGCGCTGCCGGACGGGGCGCTCAAGCGGCAACTGCTGCACGAGCTGGCCGACCTGGCGGCGCTGGAGGTGCGCGATTTAGAGCAGCTATGGCAGAAAGCCGCCCCCCCGGCGCGCGGCCTGGCGCGCGCCAGCCGTCCCGCCGCCGCGCCGCCAGGA
>NZ_DAISXZ010000041.1:0-19454 GCF_036825565.1 Tepidimonas sp.
TGCCAGCAGGTATCCACGGCGGCTGGGTATTATGTGATCATCCGGGATGCGACAACTACCCAAGTGAGTGAACCTACTAATTGAAATTGGTGTTGTTTTGTGCTGCTGGAAAATGTGATAACAGAAAATTCTGTCTTTGCACAAACGCCTTTGGATACTCAGGAGATAGCGCCAGCGCGCCTGAACATCGAGGAAAAAGCGCGAAGCAATCTTCTGCCGTGGAACGGTCAGTTTTCCCCTCAGTTCGTCGAGGCGCTGCTGGAGCAATATGCTGAATCGACGACCACTGTCCTTGACCCGTTTTGTGGAAGCGGGACGGTGCTTTATGAGTCCGCACGACTGGGGCTCCAGGCCACAGGGATTGAAGTCAATCCGGCGGCATATCTCCTTGCGCAAACTTATGGAATATCTAACGTTAGCAAGGCGCAGCGAGAATTGGCTTTAGCTGAAATTGATCGTCGATTGGCGAAATTGTCTGAGTCGGGGCTGCTTGACCTCCCGCCTGCCGATTCATCCAACTGGTCTCTACGTGGTGACGAACTTCTTGCTAGCTTTGACGATGCCAAGCCGCTTGAGCGATCCGTATTCGAGACATTAGTAGTCTTGTCCGACATTTACAAAGGAAGTGACTCTGCAAAGGTAAATGCGGCTTGGGTCAAACTTAAGCGAATCATCCTTGGGTTGCCCTTTTCAGATAAGCCAATCCGCATGCTTATCGGCGACGGTCGCAAGCCAGTCCTTAGTGAGCCGGCAAGCCTAGTGCTCACTTCGCCTCCCTATATCAATGTTTACAACTATCATCAACAGTACAGAGCTTCCGCGGAGGCTCTAGGTTGGGACCTGTTGCAGGTGGCTAGAACTGAGATAGGGTCCAATCGCAAACACCGAGGCAACCGGTTCCTCACGGTAATTCAGTATTGTCTCGATCTTGGGCTTGCACTTCACAATTTGTGGGACGTAACTACGGCCGAGGCTCGACTGATTTTTGTCCTAGGACGTGAGTCAAAGGTTCGTGGGGTGACATTCTTTAATGGAGCGATTTTCTCAGAGCTCGCACTTCGAGCTGGGTATCGGCTTGTCTTGCGTCAAGAGCGCGTGTTTACGAACCGGTTTGGGCAACGCATAGTTGAGGACATACTGCACCTGCGCAAGGAGTCCCGAAGGGAGCTAAGCATGAGCAACCTGCGTCAGGTGGCGACCGAGGCCCTACATGTCGCGCTCGCGCTTGGGCAAGGATTCGCAGAGGATGTTCTGAGCGACATTCGGAATGCAATTGAAGGTGCAGAGAAAGTTCTCCCTTCGCCTTCTTTTGATGCAAAAGCTAGTCACAGAACAAATCACTTGAGATCAACCTATGCCATACCCCACTCCGCATCTTGAAAAACTAACTGCCACCCTTGCGAATGACAAGCTCCCGGTGGCAGATCATCCACGAATTCAGGCCGCGATAAGCACCTATCAGGCTTGGATTGCGGATCTCGACGGAGTCGATGGTACTGCCGAGCAGGTAATTGCTCGAATGGTCGACCTGTTGAATAGTTATCGAAATTACATCGATGTAGACTTGGTCTTTGACAGCACTGAGGACTTCTTGTACAGGCAGAAGGGCCAGTTGAAGCTTGATAACAGTGTAATTGAGGAGTTTTTGCCGAGATTGGTCGGGCACCCCAAGGTTCTTCCAGAACTACAGCCGATTGGTGCAGTGCTTGGTCCGACACCATCGTTTTCTGCAACGTATTTCAATTCGAGCCTAGATTCTCTGCGGCCGGGCGGTGGCTTGGCTATAAAGACCAAGAATCAAGATTTTGCCTTGGCAAAGCCGCTTTTCTTGATGGCTTCGCATAGCCACGATTTTGCGGACGCGGTCACGCAGCAAACCTACATCAGTTACGTGGCTGCCGAGTGCAAAACCAATCTGGATAAAACTATGTTCCAGGAGGCTTGCGCAACGGCGCATGACACTAAGACTGCGGTTGCCGGGGCAAGGTATTATCTCTTGTGTGAGTGGCTGGACATGTCGCCGCAGAGTACTGCGCCTACGGATATCGACGAGATCATAATTCTTCGCAAAGCAAAGCGACTCAATTCAAATGTGCGTGCGCATTACTCTTCGGCTGCAAAGCGTCGCCAGCTTCGAGGTGAGTACTTAGGTTTCTTGCAGGCGAACCCCTTCAGGGCGGACATGTTTGGTCGTTTTGTGGGGCATATCAGAGAGCTCATTCGCAACGAGCAGCCAATCGAGACTAGTGTCTTGCAGACGGGCTACTTCTAAGGTCGACGAGTGCAATAGGCACTGGTGACTTAGATCGCCAGCAGGGAACGGTCCGCAGGTATGTGCACCCCCGCGACCGTTCAGTTCGCCTGTGAGTCTTGGATGACAAGCTACTGAGCGCCGAAAATCTCTCGGTATCTCGTGTGTAGCAGCATTGGGTCATCCTCCGGCACCTTGCTCCTCGAATCCGCGGTGAGGAAGCCCACCAGAAACCCAAACGCGGGCTCCTTAGTCAGGTCCCCGGGCGCTTGCACGCCGGGGGCAATGACTACGGCCGCGCTAGGGTGGAGGAAGCCACTGTCGACGAAACAGGCGGCGACCAGCTCCGAGCAGAAGAACGGGCCGAAATCCGCCGCCGGCTGTTGCTCGCCGGTCTCAAAGTAGCGCGCAAGCGCGTCCATTGCTTCCACCGCGTGCCTGCGACGGTTCGCCGAGTAGCGCAGTGCTTCGCGGTAGTTGTACCCCGCTCCGAGCGCTTGAAGAGCAGCCGCATAGTCCCTCAGCCCGTCGATGCGCTGAGGGTTCCATGCATCCGGGTGCCGCAGCACAGCCACGTGACGTGCCTCAGCCAACAACTCAGCCAGTGGCCGCACCTTCACCCCGTGCAGAGGCCGGGCGTCGAGTACTTCCGAATGTGAAAGTGCAATGGCTGCGTGCGTGTACGGGCAACCAGTGACCGCGGCTATCGACCTCCTGACGACCTTGCTTGCGTTGATCCCTTCCGGGGGGCGGCACAGCAACACGTCGCCAGGCTTGACGTCGTTCGGTGAGAGCGTGAGGCTCATAAGTTGGGTGGCGGAGAGCCAGGGATTCGAACCCTGGAGCCCTCGCGGGCTGCCGGTTTTCAAGACCGGTGCAATCGACCACTCTGCCAGCTCTCCACGCGTCAATTGTAAGTGACAGACCACCTGTACCCTCGGAGCCAGTCCCTCTGCGAGACTGGATCGCCAAGGCGAGCCGCCACCCAAGGCGAGGTCAAGCTTCGGAGCCGGAGCGGAGCAGCCAACCAGCGCTGCGCCGATGCGAGCGACCAGCCCAGTGACCAGCGCGTTCCCCATCAGGAACGCTCGCTTCGAGTCGCTGATGCCGGGAATCGCGGTGAAGCCTCTCGGGAACCCGTTCAGGGCTTCCAGCTCCTCCGGCGTCAGGCGGCGTAGGCGCCCGTCCGCCGCCTGGATGACGTGGCGGGTGCGGGAGGGCGCAGCGCCCCCTTCGCTGGTAATGATGGTTCGAGCAGGCCGGTCGAGCGGGTCCGGGAACTGCATCGCCCCCTCGCTGAACCGGTAGGCGTGGCCGGCAGCGCTGACCCGCTCGATGGACTTCGCGCCCTTCAGGAACTGCCACTGAGGAACGCTGGACTCGTCCAAAAAGTAACTCGGGCTCACGTCAGACGTGGCCGACACCACATCACCAAGCGTCAGGGCCGCTGACTGGCCAACAAAGGGCGTGAAGTCGGAGATGGCCGCAGCTTTGGTGGCCGCCGTCCAGACCCGCCCATTGATACAGACGCCGGCATTGGCGAAGCGAGTGGCACCCCTGGCGCCTGGCTCATAGCCCTGCTGGGTCGCCAGCACGTCACCGCCCAGGGCGAAGCTGGACACCGACCCCACCAGGTCCACGGGGAGTCCGGCCGCCAGCGGCGATGAGGACTGGAGCCAGCGGTCTGGAGCCGCGCAAGCGGCAGTCCATTCAGCGTACTGCTCGCTGGTCTCGTGGATGGCCACGATGAACACCCGCTTGCGCTTTTGGGCGTGGCCGTAATCCGCGGCGTTGATGACCTGCCAAGCAGCCGCGTAGCCCAGGGCTTGCAGGCTTGACAGGATGATGGCGAAGTCGCGACCGCGGCACGTGCTTGGACTGCTGATGAGGCGATCCACGTTCTCCAACATCAGAAGCTCGACGGGCTTGCCTCGTTGCAGTCGCAGTTCGAGCAGCTTGTGAATGCCCCACCACAGCACACCCTTCTTGCCTTCGAGTCCGTGGCTTTGGGAGGCGGGCTTTGCCACCGAGTAGTCTTGGCAGGGGAAGCCACCTACCAGCATCGTGGGTGCCAGCGTGTCGAGGCGGTCCAGTTCGGCGGGGTCTTTCAAGACTTCGAACAGGTCGCGGTTTACGGCGGCGTGTCCCCACCGCGCCTGGTAGACGGCAGCAGCGTGTTGACGCTTGCAACCGGGCTCAAACTGGTTTGCCCATACGACCTCGAAGGCGGGAGGGAGCCCAAGCCGGGAGCGTTCGGCATTGGCCTGCATCAATCCGTGGCGAAAGCCGCCGACGCCGGCAAAGAGTTCAATGACTCGGTGGGTGGAAGTGGTCTGGTTGGCGCTCTGGCCGCGTGCAATTGACAAAGTGGGTCTCCGGGCGAAGGCCCGGGAACCACGTCAATGAGCGCTGAACACCTGCGCAGACTTGGAAGACTCAGACGGCGCGGTGCGCCGGGCTGAGAAGTCCAGAAAAAAAGGTTTAGCCATCCGGTCGGCGGAAGGCGGAGCGGCGTGGATCAGCGCGTAATGGCGCTGATTCGCGACGCAAGGGCGGCCACGGAAACAGCCACGCCGTCAGGAGCTGGCTGGAAGGAGTACGTCCCAGTACAAATTGCCGTCGATGGCATCGCCGGGGACCAAGCTCTCGGAGATTGGGAGCAGGCACACATCCACCTCTGCGACTTGGCTGTCAGTCAGCCGCCCCATCCGGTGCGCGTCTTGAAACGACGCTGCCATCCAGCGAAGGGCTTGCTCGTTCGTCGCCACCAAGGCCAAACGGGCCAGCCACAGGCCGGGTGCCAACTCGACCTGCCGCTCGCCCCCAATGCACTCCTGCACCAGAGCAACGGTCTTGTGACGCTCAGGGCGCGACTTTTGCGAGTTCTCGCACTCCAGCCATACGCAACGCCCGTTATCCGCGATGACCATCCCATCGGCTTGCTTGCCCTTGAGCACCCGGCACGGGCCACGCTCCGTCGCTATCTCGTGCTCGGTCACCACGCCCAAGCCCTGCTGCACGGCGCGAATCAAGTACCAGTTGCTGGCCGCGCGATGAACCGGGTTGCCCAGTGCCAGGGCGTTACCGCCCTCGGCCTCCATACCGGTCTGCTCGGTGAGCAGCCGGGCGCCCTTGGCCGACAGCACATAGACCGTGCCCTTGGGCATGGCTCGCGCGATGACGAGCTTGTCGTCCGTCAGCGCCTTCAGGGTCCGGCGGGCCATGGCTTGCGCCTGTGCGGCGTCAGACCAGACCAACGCCGCAACCATGCGGTTGGTCAGCCAACCAAACCGCGCGAGCCAGGTCAGCACGTCGGTCCTGTTGCGCTCACCCACGATGCGCTTGTCCAGCGTCGTCGGTGTGCTGTCGTCGGTCGGCGTGCCAGTCGGCAGCGCGGCCTGGGGAAAGATGGTGTTGTTCATGGGCATATCTCCAGGTTGATGAGCACCCTTGTGCTCCGACTACCTGTAGCTACCGCCTTGAACGAGCATTGGGAGCCGTCCAGCGGGATCGCGCTGGACGGTGGCCGACCGGGCGTTTTCCCCTCCTGGACGTCGGGCCACGCCCTACGACGCTAGGGCGTCGTTCCGGCCTTCATTGCAGCGCCCCTTGTGCCGCTGCGCGGCCGGGCAACCGGTTCCACACCTTCCGCTCGCAGCACAAGCCCCTTTGGGGGCATGTTCTGCGGTGTCTTTGACCCCCGCTCACGGCCGGGCTGGACGCCCGTGTCTGGCGACTGCGAAACCGGTTGCCCGGCCGCATGGCGTCGGGGGCGGGGCGATGCCCCCGGCTGCCCTAGTCGGCGTTGGCGCCGACCCGCGCTTGGACCGCGCTTACCGGCCCCGGCTCCCCCGACCGGCCTCGTCCTGCTGGGGCAGGAGCGTCGGCCGGGACTGCGCGGCGCCGGCCGCTTGTCCCGGCGCTACGCGCCGGTCCCCAACGCAGGTCGTGGCGCCCTCCTGCGGGGGCGCGGCAACCAGCGTTTAAACCCACGAGCTATAGGTCTCGTGGCAGGAGAGGGCTCAATACCCCGCGGGCCACTTCAGCGCCAAGCGGGAGCCATGGGCGCAGCGCCGGGTGGAACAACCGGAGGCGTGGCGGGGGTGGGTGCAGTCCGCCCCAAAGTCCGGTTGTGCTGCGGCGTATTCACACGACCGCAGCGCTCGAAGCGAGGGGCTAACGCCGCCGTCCACACTCGCAGGGCAGCCACCTCCATCCGCGATCCGAGCGGGTTGGGGGGTGTTTTGCCCTCGCTCCAGACTTCACCACCATCCAGCAAAAGAACTTCTGTCCAAGGACAGAAGTCTTGACAGACCTGAGGCTCGGCAACTCCGCTCTCACCTGTGCCAAAAAAAATGGCCCGCACAGCGGGCCGTCGTTCAGGGAGCAGGTTCAGCGGAACCAACCCGGCGGCAGCTCCGCGCTCTGGAGCAGCAGCATCGGCCGCCCTTCCGGGTCTTCGGTCGGCCAGTTCCCGCGCAGCACGGACCTGAGCAGCGCGCCGTCCAGCTCGTCCCTGGTGAAGAGGGCAGTCGGCTCGTAGCTGCCACCGCAGTAGTGCCCGGTGGCGTTCAGGCAGTCGAAGTAGCCTTCGTCTAGCCACTGAGGACGCGACACGACTCGCGTAGGCGTGACGAACAGGGACAGGACCTCATTGTCATAGGCGGCCCATGCGCTGCGCCCCAGGGGCTCTTCCGGCGAGTAAACATCCAGCCGCGAGGTCCTGAAGCAGTGGGCGAGTACCCGTTGCCTCAGGTCGGTCGTGTAGACGCTGGACGGTTCGACCCTCACTTGAACCAGTTCATCCACGATTTCGTCGAACCCCTCGCCCAGCCAGTGGACCCACATCGGAGCCTCCCACAGGATTTCAGGGATGAGCGTCGGGAACATGATGCCGGGCACCTCGAAGACGCTCGGAGCCAGGTCGTCCGACTTGGCGTAATCCACGAACCGTGCCAGCTCGCTGTCTCTAGCAGCCAGGTCGGCGGTGTCGGCGCAGAAGTGGAGGCGGTCGAGGTCTCCCTCGATCGCGATAGGGGAAAAGATGTGGTGCATTAAGTACTCCGTGTTGTGAGCCCGGAAGTCCAGGCACGGAGTAAAGACGTGCTGTTTAGCCAAACCCTTGCAGCAATGTTGGCAGCGGGGCTCAAAAAAAATCACAAGTCAGCTAAGGGGCCAGCCCCTCGCGACGCTCAACGGTGAAGCCCGCGCGGATCGCGCGGGCCATCCGGCCAGCCTTTCCCCATCTTCCTGCCGTGCAGACGGGGTGTACCCCTGCCTGGCTGCCTGCCGTTGACCTCTTGCTACCCCCGGTTTCGCCAACGGGCACCGGGTGCCATCACGCACCCACCAGCCCTACAGGAGAAGACCGATGGAAGCCAGCAAACCCCGCCGTGACCTTTACGCCGAAGTCACTCAACGAATCGTCCAGGCGCTGGCCCAGGGCGTCAGGCCATGGGCCTGCCCGTGGAGGAAAGATGCCGAGACTCCGGCCCGCCCCAGGCGCCACAACGGCGAGACCTACCGCGGCATCAACGTGCTCTTGCTTTGGGCCACCGCGCAGGAGCGCGGATACCAGCGCAACACCTGGCTGACCTACCGCCAGGCGGAGGCGCTTGGCGGTCAGGTTCGCAAAGGGGAGCGGGGTGCCCTCGTGGTGTTCGCCGGCCGACAGAGCACGTCCGACGCAGCCGAGGAGGTCGAGGAGCCTTCCGAACCCAGGTCGCAGAGGACGTTCGCGTTCCTGCGGAGCTACACCGTGTTCAATATTGACCAGGTAGACGGGTTGCCCGAGGCCGACTCAGTGCCAACCGTTTCGCTGGCCCAGGTCAGGCCTGATGAGGGAGCGGAGGCATTCTTTGCCGCGACGGGGGCCCGTGTGCAGCACGGCGGCAGCCGGGCTTTCTATGCCCCAGGCTCTGACTTGATTCAGCTGCCGGACCCATCCGCATTCCGGGACCCGGCCAGCTATGCCGCGACCAAGGCGCACGAGCTGGCGCACTGGACTGGGCACCCCCAGCGCCTGGCCCGTGAGTTCGGGCGACGCTTTGGCGATGCGGCGTACGCCATGGAGGAGCTGGTCGCGGAGTTGTGCGCGGCGTTCATCTGCGCCGATCTGCGCATCGGTGCAGAGCCGCGCGAAGACCACGCGGCCTACGTCGGCGACTGGCTCAAGGTCTTGCAATCCGACAGCCGCGCTGTTTTTACAGCAGCATCCCAGGCTCAACGTGCCGCCGACTTCCTGCACGCTTTCCAGGGAGCGCCGCGTGTCTAGCGATGCCCTCGTGACGCTCGCCATCGTCGGATTCCTTGCGCTCGTCATCGGGCTGAGCGCCTTGGGCTTCTGGAACATGTATTGGCGCTTGCCGACGTTCGACGAGTACCGCCGTCGTCATCCCGGGCTGGTGAAGAACGGCCCCCTCCGCTGCAACCGCTGCGCGGGCGGCAGGGTGTTCCTGTACCACCTGACCGAGCATCACCGGCGGCACCTGTGCGCTACCTGTGGCGCTGCGCTCTACCGCTCCTGACGTGCCCGACCGGCCAGCCATACCGAGTAGGCCGGCGGCAGCTCGACTCCACTGAAGTCGAGAGTCTTGATGTACTCCAGTACGACAGACGGAGCGTGCCCGCGACCGTACGCGGATTCGCTGCCCTCGGTCTCGATGACACCCACGTCTTGCCCGCGCAGACGCTTGCGGCCGGTGTAGGCCTGCGCCAGTCCGGCCGGCCACTGCTGTCCGGGACGCTGCGCGTCGCGGATGCGGTCTTCAAGCTGATGCCGGAAGCTGTGGTTTCCGAAGCCGTGGCCGAACTCGAGTTCGTCGCGGACGTAGCGCAAGAACGCCTGTTCGTAGGCTCGGCCCAGGATCGGAGTCTTGCCGCCTGGCTTCGGAAGACTCGACGGGAAGAGCATGGCGTGTTCGCCGTCCGCGCGCCGCCGAGTGGCAACGAAGTCCAGGATCCCCAGCGCAAGCAGCGACGGATGCAGAGGAACCACACGCTCGGTGGCGTCGTTCTTGACGCTGCGGGCGACCCCAGCGGCGAGCAGGTCAGCTTGTTCGCCTTCAAGCTCCGCTCGAAAGTGCACGACCGGTACATCCCCAGTGGCATCGAAGTCAGACGCGACGAGCTGGAGCACTTCGCGGACGCGATTACCGTGGAACATGCAGACCAGCGGTACCCAGAAGCGCGCGGCCAAGTCTTTCCGCATTTTGCCGCGCCACCGGTCGGAATCTGCCCGGTACCAGTTGGACCCGAACAGCGTCGTGAGCTGCTTATTTGTGAATGGGTAGCGAGGCTTCTTCCTCTCGCGCTCCTCGCTGGCGGTGAGCATCGGCATGACTTCCATCGCATCGACCGGATTCGGGCCATCCAGCAAGCTGCGCGTCCGCGCGAGGCCAAATACCTCGCGCAGCGTGCGCTTGACCAAGCCATGCGCGTACGTCATGGACCACGGCTTCTCGGGCGCTCGCATGCGGGCTTCTAGGAACTCGAAAAGGTCGGCGCCCTTTACGGAAGCGAGCGGAACATCGCCCATGTGCTCGATCAACCGCGCCCAGATGTTCAACGAGGTGCCGAGGTGCTTCGTGCCAGCCGTGACCTGTTTGAAAGCACGGTAAGGCTCGGTCATCGCGCTCAAGGTTGCGCCTGGCGCTTGCGGCTTGGACGGCGTGGCGGCGGGCTCGCCCTGGCTTCTGCGCAACAGACGGGCGGCGGCTTCGCGCTCCACTTCGGCGAAAGCCCTCACGAGTTGCGGGTACAGCGGGTCGGTCCGCTCGACCGGGCAATCGACCTGCACGCACCAGAAGTCGATGACGTCCAGGACGCTCGACCACTCCGGTGAGGCCTTTCCACGCTGCACGACGGACCGCATCGACTGGTCTGTGACTTCGCAGAGCTGGACAAGCGCCGCACTGGTGGCGTCGTCGTATCCCTCGCCCTCGAAGCGCGCCTCGTCATCGAGCTGCATCCAGTGATAAAGCCGCCTGGCGCAGATGTGCTGGATGAGGTCCTGACTCAGGATGCGCGGCGCTGACTGGTTACCGCGGACACCAGCCAAGAGTTGATCCCATTCGGCCCGCTTCTCGGCGATGAGCCGGGCGCCGATGGCCTTGGCCCTTCGCAAGTCGGCGGTGCCAGTTGACTTACGGAACTCTCGAACTCCGGGGAGGCCCTTCAAGGCAGAGGGCGGGACGAGCCGAACGTACCAGTTCAGCGTGCGGCCGTGGTCTGGCCGGTAGAAGTTTTCAGGCACTTCGCGTTGATCTCGTGTGGCACACATGTTTGGCACACCTAGCGTCTTCCAAGTCCTTGATTTTCAAGAACTTATCGACAAATCAACGACTTACTTTAACTTCGACGGGGAGGGTGAGATTCGAACTCACGAACGGTTGCCCGTTGCCGGTTTTCAAGACCGGTGCAATCGACCACTCTGCCACGCTTCCGGCGCGGTCGGGATTGTAAGCGGGGCGTGCCGCCGACCGCCGCGTCGGAAAACCGCCGACACGCAAAACGGCGCGTTGCCGACTACAGGGGCGTTGGGCGGTGCCTACAGTGAAAAGCGTCTCGACACTTGGGGCGTTTGCCCCGGAGGATCACACCATGCTCTCGCCCACCCTTGCGTCTGACCCCCGCGCCCCCGTCGACGGCTGGTATGCCGTGCCATCGTCCCTGTCGTGGGGGGTGCCCGGCCCGGCGGCCGCGGCGCGTCATGTCGAGTGGTTGCCATTCACCGTCCGCGTGGCGCACGCCGCGCAGGACTTGCAAAAGGCCGTCGATGTACGGCACGCGGCCTACGCGCGGCATTTGCCTGCCGCGATCACGCAAGGGCTGCGCAGCCCCGAGCCCGTGGACCATGCCCCGGGTGTGGCGGTGCTGCTCGCCGAGTCCAAGGTGGACGGCTCGGCGCTGGGAACGCTGCGGATTCAGACCAATCGCTACCAGCCGCTGGCGCTGGAGCAGTCGTTCGACTTGCCCGACTGGATGGCCGGCGCCCCCTGTGCCGAGGTGACCCGGCTGGCGGTCGCCCAGGCGGTGCACAGCCGGGTGGTCAAGACGGTGATGCTCAAGGCCGCGTACTTCTGGTGCCTGCGCGAAAGGGTGCGCTTCGTGCTCGTGACGGCCCGCGCGCCGCTGGACCGCCAGTACGCCCGGCTGATGTTCCGCGACGTTCACCCCGGTGCCGGCTTCATTCCCCTGCCGCATGTGTTCAACCTGCCCCATCGCGTCTTGTATTGCCAGATCGCGACGGCGCGCGACGACGGCGCCGAGCATCCGCTGTACGACTTCTGGTTCAACACCGATCACCCGGACATCGACCTCGATTGACCGGGCTGGCCCGTCGTGTCCGGTTCGGGGTGCCCCAGCACCCAATCGACGTTGGCCAGGTCGTCGTCCGGCGGCAGGCTGTTGAGGTAGTCGCCCAGGCGGGCGTCGGCGATGAAGTCCGCCCCCGACTGGGCCGCCAGAATCTGCTGCGCCGCCACGGGGCGCGACAGCGCGTAGCCCTGCACGAAGTCCACCCCGATTTCGGCCAGGGTTTCGACCGTCTCGAAGTCCTCGGCCCATTCGGCGATGGTTTTCATGCCCAGGTTTTGTGCCAGACTGACGATCGCTTCGACGATCGCGACGTTGGCGGGATGGCGGTTCATGTTGACGATGAAGCTGCCATCGATTTTGAGGATGTCGGCCGGCAAATCCTTCAGGTACGAGAACGAGGTGTAGCCCGCGCCAAAGTCGTCCAGCGCCACCTTGGCGCCGTGGCTGCGCACGCGGTCGATGAAGCGGCGCGTGTTGGCGATGTCGTTGAGCGCGACGCTCTCGGTCACCTCCAGGCACAGCCGGTGCGCGACCCCGCGGTGGCGCTCCAGCGTGTCGTACATGTCCTCGATGAAGCGCTCGTCGTTGAGCGACGCGCCTCTGAGGTTGAGGCAGACGAACTGGTTCTGCGGCAGCCGGGCCTCGTGCTCCGTCAGCCAGCGCAGCGTGGATTCCACGACCCAGCGGTCGATGACGCTCATGCGGCCGGCGTTCTCGCCGGCGCGGATCAGCCGCTCGGTGGGCACGCGGCTGCCGTGTTCGTCGTGCATGCGCAGCAGCACCTCGAAGTTGAGCGACTGGTGCGGGTGCCGCAGCGAGACGATGGGCTGCATCTCGAGGAACAGACCCTCGATGTTCTGCCCGGCCGCCAGGCGTTCGACCAGTTGCATTTCGGCCTCGTGGTCGCGAAAGGCGCGCGATCCGTGCTCGTACACCACCAGGCCGCTGGCGTGGGCGCGCTTGGCCTCGCGGCAGGCGCGGTCGGCCGTGGCCACTACGTCCTTGGGCGAGGCGCCGGGGGAGACCTCGATCAGGCCGATCGATCCGCGCACCTGAAAGGCGCGGTCACCGACGGTGAACGGCTCGTGCATCAGGCGCAGGAGGACGTCGCGGCAGACGGTTTCGGCTCGGTGCAACGGCGTGTCCAGCATCACCAGCAAAACTCGTCGCCACCGATGCGGCCTAGGTACATGTGGGGCGACAGCGGCTCCTGCGCGCGCTCGCACACCTGTTGCAGCACGGCGTCGCCCGCGACGTGGCCGTACAGGTCGTTGATCAGTTTGAAGCGATCCAGGTCCAGATAGGCGACGGCCAGGGGTTTACCGCGCCTCAGCCGCTGCAGGCCCCGACTGAGGCAGGCCTCCACCCCCGCCGATTCATCGCCTTGGTCAGCGGGTCATGATCGGCCAGGAACTGCAGATGCTCGTGCGCCCGCACTTTGTCGGTGATGTCCTGCAGCGTGCCTTCGATCTTGTCGCCGGCGCGCGCGGCACGGACCAGGAAGCGGCGCGTCATGCCGTCTTCGCGCGTCAGACTGGTTTCGAACTCCACGCTGCGCTCCGCGCCGTCGCCGTGCTGGAGCTGCGCCCAGTCGTGCGCGGGGAAAAGATCGTCCCAGCGGGTGCGGCCCACGTCCAGGCCCCGACCGGCGAGGGCGTGCGCCGCCGGGTTGGCGCTGATGAACTGGCCCTGTGTGTCCAGGGTGAACAGCCCGATGGGCAAAAAGTCGAAGGTGTGCTGCAATTCGGCCTGCAGGGCCAGCCGTTGCAGATGCTCCTGCCGAAACTGCTCGGCGATCGCCAGGGACGCCAGCAGGCTGGACGCCAACGCCGCCGTCATGCTGTTGACGGCGCCGATTAGGCCCTTGAGGCCGAGCGCCGCAGCGATCACCTCATACAGGCTCGCCCCCAGCGCGATGGCCATGGAGCCCGCGTACCACATGGCCACGGGCGAGCGGGTGCGCACCAGGATGACCGCTAGCGCATAGCCCAGCACACACACGCCAATCGCGGTGGCAACCCAGATGACGGGCAGAAAGTACCGGTAGGGCAGTACCAGCGCGGCCGCCAGGACCGGCACACAGGCCAGCACGACCATCCGTACCGCTGCCAGCGTGCGCGTGCGCTCCAGGTCCGACTCGAACAAAAAGCGAAACAGCACCACGGTGGCCGTCGAATACAAGGCCAGTGTCAGCTGCCGCATCGGCGTCAGCCAATCGGCCGGCACCAGATGCCCCAGCCACTGGTAGTCCCAGCCCCCCGACAGCGCCGCCATGCGCTGGTTGATGACCAGCCATGCCGCGAAGATCAGATAAGTGCGCTCGCGGTTGAGGATGCCGGCAACCAGGGTGAACAGGGCCAGCAGTAGCAAGCCCCCGTCCAGCCAGCCGGCGTCGCGGTGGAACTGCCGCTCCAGCACGGGCAGATCTTCCGCGGCGCGCCCGACGGCGCTAAAGCGTGCCGGGCCGGTGAAGCGTGCCTCGCACAGCACATGGGTGGGCAGTTGCGGCATGGCCAGGACGAAGCCAGCGCGCGAGGGGCGCAGGGCCCCGTCGCCGCCCGCGCTGCGGTCGATCTGACCCAGCGGTTGCTGTCCATCGCCGTCCCAGCACCGCATGGCGGTCGTGTGGCGGGACGGAAAGTCGATCACGCGCCCTGGCGCGCGATCCTGTGGTGCCAGCCGCAGGCTTACCCACAACGGGTGCTCGGACAGGTGCGTGTCCCACTCTGTGCGTGGGGTGCGGCGGGCCAGGCCGTCCAGAACCTCGGCGGGGGATCGGGGCGTGTCCACCGCCATGGCCGTAAACGCCAGTGGGCGTCCGTCCCTGACGGGGTATTCGTCGGACCATGACCACAGTGCCCAAACCGACAGCAGCGCGGCAAGCACGGGGACCAGGTAGGCGGCCAGAAACTGCAGGCCGTGCTCGATCCGCACGGTGGCGCCGGATGGGGCAGCGGGCGACGATGGGCCGGAGGTCACGGACAGGTGGGGGAGTGGCAATGTGTGAAGTGGTCTCCCTGATCCGTGGGGCGTCGCCCTCTGCGATGACGGGGATTATGGGGGTGAAACCCGGTGCGTGTGTCACACTCGGTCTCCATGAACACGACGGAGGCAACGGAGGACCTGGCCGCCCAGGCGCTGGACGCGTTCGACGACCTGATCGCGGGCCAAGACGGTTTGCGGCCACGTCCGGGGCAGCGGGAGATGGCGCGGCATGTGGCCCGCACATTCGCCCCCGTGACCCTGGGCAAGCCAAATGACGAGGCGGCCCCCGTCACGCGCCGCTTGGCGGTGATCCAGGCCGGCACCGGGGTCGGCAAGTCGCTGGCGTATCTGGCACCGGCCATCGTGGCGGCCGTGGCCAAGCAAACGCGGCTCGTGGTGTCCACGGCCACTGTGGCCTTGCAGGAGCAGCTCGTGCACCAGGACCTGCCGGCCTTGGCGCAGCGGCTGCCGGTGGGTTTTCGCTACGCGCTGGCCAAGGGGCGCGGCCGCTATGTGTGCCGGCTCAAGCTCGAGCGCTGGCTGGCCGATCCGCACGCCGAGCCCGACCTGGCGGACGTTGACGAAGTCCCCGCGGCGGGCGCCCCCAGCGGTGAGCGGCTGGCGTGGCTGCGTGCCCGGGCGCACGATCTGGCCCACGGCCGCTGGGATGGCGATCGGGACAGCCTGCCGGAGCCGCCGGAGCCCGCCTGGTGGTCGGCCATCGCTGCCGAGGCGGCGTCGTGCACGGCGCGCCATTGTCCGCTGTACGGGGGGTGCGTCTATTTCGAGCAGCGCAAGGCGCTGGTGGGCGCGCAGGTCATCGTCGTCAACCACGATCTGCTGTTGTCCACGCTGGGCTCGCGCCAGTTGCCGGAGCTGGATCAGTGCCTGCTGGTGCTGGACGAGGCGCACCACCTGCCGGCCATCGCGCTGGAGCAGTTTGGTTGCCGGGCGGGTTTGACGCGGCTGGCATGGATCGACCAGCTCGCCAGCCGGGCGCTCAAGGCGGGGCAGGAGGTCGAGTTGGATGCCCTGGGGGATGTGCCGCCCGCCGCCGCGCGGCTGCGCCATGCGTTGCAGGCGGTGGCCCGTCTGGCAGTGCAAACCTGGGGTGCGCGGCTGTGCGAGGTGGACGGCGACGCACAGCCCCTGTGCGTGCGCTTGCCGCGTGGCCGCCTGCCCGACGGCTTCGATGTCCCGCTGCAGGAGGCGGCCCAGGCCAGCGCGGCCTTTTTGGATGCGTTGCGCGCCGTCAGTGCCGCGCTGCGTGCGGCGCTGCGCGAGCGGCCGGACGAGGCGCGGCGGCTCTCCCAGTTGTACGCGCAGCTCGGCACCTTGGCCCCGAGGCTCGAGGCCGCCCACGACACCGTGCGCTGGTTGCTGCACGAGCCCCCCGAGGGTGAAGCGCCCCTGGCCAAGTGGTTCACGCTGTCGGCCCCCGGCGCCGGGGCGGTCGGCGACACGGTGCGGGTGCAGGCCCATGCCAGCCCCATCCAGCCGGGCGGGCTGCTGCGGGCCCGGCTATGGAGTGGGGCGCGCGGCGCGGTGCTGACCTCGGCCACGCTGACCCCGTGCGGGCAGTTCGACTTTTTTCTGCGCGAGGCCGGACTGGCGGACGATCCCGATGTCGAGGCCCTGGCCGTCGCCAGCCCCTTCGACTACGCCGAACAGGGGGCGCTGGTGCTGGGCGGTGTGTCGGTGGACCCCCGCGATGCGGCCGCCTACCTGCAGGCGGTGCAGGACGCGCTGCTGCGAGATCTGCCGTCCGTTCGGCATGGGGCGCTGGTGCTGTTCACCGCCCGCGCGCACATGCAACGGGTGGCCACCGCGTTGCCCGCGGAGTGGCGCGATCGCGTGCTGGTGCAGGGCACGCTGCCGCGATCCCGTCTGCTGGCGCGCCACCGCGAGCGGGTGGCCGCGGGCGAGCCGTCCATCCTGTTTGGTCTGCAGTCCTTTGGCGAGGGGCTGGACCTGCCGGGCCGGCTGTGCGAGGACCTGTTCATCACCAAGCTGCCCTTTGCGCCGCCGGATGACCCGGTGGGCGAGGCCCGCGCCGAGTGGCTGCGCGGCCGGGGGCGCGACCCGTTTCTGGATCTGGTCGTGCCCGCCACCGCCACACGGCTGCTGCAGTGGGTGGGGCGTGCCATCCGCACCGAGGACGACCGGGCCCGCATCGTCTGCTACGACCCTCGGCTGCTGTCCACCGGTTATGGCCGTCTCATCCTCCAGGGGCTGCCTCCCTTCACGCGCCGTTTGGATGCACCATGACCCCCACCCCCGACACCCCTCGTGAGTGGCTGACCCACCTGTACCGCACGGCCGTCGAGCGTGCTCAGCCTGCCCGCCAACTGGCCGCCCGCCTGCCACCTCCGCCGCGCGGGCGCACGGTTGTCGTCGGGGCCGGCAAGGCCGCGGGCGCCATGGCCCACGCCCTGGAGGCGGCCTGGCCCGCGCAGACCCCCCTGAGCGGCTGCGTGGTCACGCGCTACGGCCACACGCCCCCGCGGCCCCTGGGCGTACCGCCGCGCATCGACGTGCTGGAAGCCGCGCACCCCGTGCCCGACGCGGCCGGGGTACATGCGGCGCAACGGCTGTTGGCCTCCGTCCAGGGGCTGGGGCCCGACGATCTCGTGATCGCGCTCATCTCCGGCGGAGGCTCGGCCCTGCTGGGCCTGCCGGTGCCGGGCCTGGATCTGCCCGGGTTACAGGCCATCACCCGGGCGCTGCTGGCCAGTGGCGCGTCGATCCACGAGATGAACGTCGTGCGCAAGCACCTCTCCCGCATCCAGGGCGGGCGGCTGGCGCTGGCCGCGGCGCCGGCCCCCGTCTGGACGCTGGCCATCAGCGATGTGCCGGGGGACGACCCCGCCGTGATCGCAAGCGGCCCGACGGTGGCCGATGCCAGCACCGACGCCGACGCGCTGGCGGTGCTGGACCGCTACGGCATCGCGCTGCCGCCCGCCGTGCGGGCGGATCTGGCCGCGGGGCGGCACGAGACACCCAAGCCCGACCATCCGCGCTGGGCCATGTGCACGGTGCGCCTGATCGCCACGCCGCACGCGGCCTTGCAGGCCGCCGCCGCCGAGGTCGAGCGCCTGGGGCTGCGCGCCTATGTGCTGGGCGATGCTTTGGAGGGCGAATCGCGCGAGGTGGCTCGGGTGCATGCTGCGCTGGTCCGCTATGCCCTGCAGGGGCACGGGCCCTTGCGTCCGCCGTGCGTGATCCTGTCCGGCGGCGAAACCACGGTGACGGTGCGCGCCCCGGCGCAGGCAGCGGGCCAGCGCCCGCGCGGCGGGCGGGCGGCGGAATTCGCCCTCGGCCTGGCGTTGGCGCTGGACGGCACCCCGGGGGTGTGGGCGCTGGCGGCGGACACGGACGGCATCGACGGCACGGAAGACAACGCCGGCGCCTTCGTTACCCCGGACACGCTGGCGCGCGCCCGGGGGCTGGGCCTGTCGGCGCGCGATCACTTGGACCGGCACGACAGCTACGGTTTTTTTGCCGCGCTGGACGACCTGCTCGTCACCGGGCCCACGCACACCAACGTCAACGACTTCCGGGCGCTGTGGCTGCGCTGATGGGGCACCTGCCATGACCCCACCGAACGCCCGCTCGACCGGCTTGTCGCGCGGGCGCGGCAGTGGCGAGCGCGTGGCGCGCCGATTCCAGCATGAGGTGCGTGAGCCTTTCGACGACGGCTGGCCCCCGCCCCCGCTAGGCCTCCTGGCAGGCGCGCCAGATCCGCTCCGGCGTGGCGGGGGCGTCTAGCGGCAGCGGGCCATCGGCCGGCAGGCCGGCGCGGCGCCGCGCGCTGGCCACCGCGTCGCGCACTGCCTCCCACACGCTGATGGCCAGCATGAACGGCGGTTCGCCCACCGCCTTGCTGCCAAACACATTGTCTTCGCGGTTCGGCTCGGGCCAGAGGTCGATGCGCCAGTGCGGCGGCAGGTCGCCGGCGGTGGGGATTTTGTAGGTGCTGGCCCCGGTGGTCCACAGCCGCCCGTCGTCGCGCCAGACCAGCTCTTCGGTGGTCAGCCAACCCATGCCCTGCACAAAGCCCCCTTCGATCTGCCCGACGTCGATCGCCGGGTTGATGCTGCGCCCCACGTCGTGCAGCACATCCACGGCCAGCACCCGAAGCTCGCCGGTCAGCGGGTCGACGGCCACTTCGGTGCACGCCGCGCCGTAGGCGAAGTAGTAAAAGGGCCGCCCCGTCAGCGTGGTCTTGTCGTAGTGGATCTTGGGCGTGCGGTAAAAGCCGTCGCTCCAGAGCTGGATGCGGTTGGCGTAGGCCTCGCGTACCACATCGTCGAAGCACCGGCGCGCCTTGGGAGAGAGCACCCAGCCGCCTTCGAAGCGGATTTCCCCCGCGCCGCAGCCGTCCAGCCCGCAGACGAAGGCGGCCAAATTCTGGCGCACGCTGGCGGCAGCGTATTGCGCCGCGCGGCCGTTGAGGTCGGTGCCACTGGAGGCTGCGGTGGCGCTGGCGTTGGGCACGCGCGCGGTGTCGCTGGCGCTGACCTGCACGCGCTCCACCGGCACCCCCAGTTCGTCCGCCACGATCTGGGCCACCTTGGTGTGCAGGCCCTGGCCCATCTCGGTACCGCCGTGATTCACCAGCACGCTGCCGTCCGTGTACACATGCACCAGCGCCCCCGCTTGGTTGAACAGCGTCGCCGTGAAGCTGATTCCAAACTTGACTGGGGTGAGCGCCAGGCCCCGCTGCAGCACGGGGCTGTGCGCGTTCCACTCAGCTATGGCGGCGCGCCGCTGGGCGTAACGGCAGCGTTCGGCCAGCGCGTCGATCAGCGGCCGCAGGATGTTGTCCTCCACCCGCATCTGGTAGGGCGTGGTGTCGCGCCGCGGGGGCAGGGGGGCTGCCGGCCGGCAGCCCCCCTGC
>NZ_DAISXZ010000042.1:0-19343 GCF_036825565.1 Tepidimonas sp.
GGGCTCGACCAAAGGGGGGTACGACTATGGCGCGTGGGCGGGGGCCTATGCGGTGGCGGCGCTGGCCATGGTGACGGGCCTGGTGACCACGGCGCTGGTGCCGGAGCCCCGCCTTCCCGCCGCCGAGGCACCTGCCCCCGCCGGCGAGCACGCCCGCTTGCTGGCGGTGTTTGCGCTGGCGGTCGCGGCGTTCGTCGGGGTGTTCTGGTCCCTGGGGACGGCTGGCGCCGCGTTGGGCGTGGGGGCGCTGAGGCCGTCGCCGACGCTGGGGTGGGAGGCCATGCGCCTGGCTGCGGCGCTTGGGGCGGCCTTTGCTACGGGCGCGCTGCTGGTGCGCGCGGGGGTGGCCAGCCGGATGGCCGCGCGGCAGACGTGGGTGGAGCCGGTGCGGGCGTTTTTTGTGCGCCACGGCTGGGCGGATGCCGCGCTGCTGCTCGCGGTCATTGGCCTGTACCGCATCTCAGACATCGTGTTGGGGGTGATTTCGAACGTCTTCTACCAAGACCTGGGGTTTTCCAAGCCGGACATTGCGACAGCGGTCAAGACTTTTGGGGTCATCGTCAGCATCGCTGGGGGGTTCTTGGGCGGCATTCTGGCGACGCGCTTGGGGGTGATGCGCTCGCTGTGGTGGGGGGCGGTGCTGTCGGCCCTGACCAACCTGGGGTTCGTCGCGCTGGCGCTGGCCGGGCCGCAGCGGCCCTTCCTGTACGCGGTGGTGGCGGCGGACAACCTGGCCGCGGGCTTTGCCAGCGCGGCCTTCGTCGCGTTTTTGTCCAGCCTGACGCAGGTGCGCTTCACGGCGGTGCAGTACGCCATCTTCAGCTCGCTCATGACCCTGCTCCCCAAGGCCCTGGGGGGCTACTCGGGTGGCATGGTCGATGCGTTGGGCTACCCCGGGTTCTTCGTGCTGACCACGGTGCTGGGGGCGCCTGTGCTGCTGCTCGTGACGTGGGCCGGGCGGCGCCTGGCGCACGCGCCACAGGCGCCCGACGCGCGCTGAATGGGGCCTCGCCTCCCCCAAACAGGGGAGGCGAGGCGACGCTTTTTGCGCGCACAATTGGACTCGGACGCTGTCACACGCCCACGCGCCTTGGCCCCACACAACAACACTCATCGGTGCCAATGCCAGGGGCCCGACACGGCCCCGGTATTGGCCGGGGCGTGTCGGCAACCCCCGCCGTGTGCCAGACGCGGTGGTTCGTTGCTCATCTGCGGCCGTCCACCGAATCCCAACGACGTCCTGTGACGGACTTTGGCCGCCGCGCCTCAACCCCGGCGGCTTTTTTCTGTCGGGTTCGGTGGCGCCGGTTGCGGCGCCCGTGCACTTAGGCCGGCGCCGGACGGGGCACCGGCCGCGGTCGGCCCTGCTCGTCGATGGCCACGTAGGTCAGTGTCGCTTCGGTCACCTTCACGCATTGGTAGTGGGGGCGTTGGCGCTCGGCCCACACCTCCACCTGCACCGTGATCGAGGTGTTGCCGATGCGCACGATGGTGCCGTAGAAGCTGAGCAAATCCCCGACCTTGACCGGCTGCTTGAACAAAAATTGATTGACGGCGACGGTGGCAAAGCGCCCGCCCATGTGCCGTGCCGGGATGACCGACCCCGCCAGGTCTACCTGGGCCATGACCC
Source organism: Tepidimonas sp. (assembly GCF_036825565.1). Taxonomy (GTDB): domain Bacteria; phylum Pseudomonadota; class Gammaproteobacteria; order Burkholderiales; family Burkholderiaceae_C; genus Tepidimonas. The sequence continues at coordinate 1,631 of NZ_DAISXZ010000042.1, forward strand.
AGCCGCCAAAAATATCGCCGTTGGCGTTGACATCGGCGGGCATGGGGATGACCCGCAAAACCAGCTCCTTGTCTTGAGGCAACGCGGTGTCGGCGGCGGGCGGGGTGTTCGTGCTTGAGGGTACGATGGCGTCTGTCATGAACCCGATTGTCGATCATGCGTGAGCGTGCCATGGCCAGCGCCGCGCCGCGACCCTCGCCCGCGGCGGCCGCGCCAGCGCGCAGCGACGGCCAGACGCTGCGCCGCCTGTTGCCGTATTTGTGGAAATACCGCTGGCGCGTGGCCGCGGCCCTGGTCCTGTTGGTGGGGGCGAAGCTGGCCACGGTGGGCGTGCCACTGTTGCTCAAAGAGCTGGTGGATGCCCTCACGCCGCTGCCGGGCTTGTCCACGCAGGCAACGGGGCTGCTCGTGGTGCCGGTGGGGCTGCTGCTGGCGTATGGCGCGCTCCGGCTGTGCGCGACGTTGTTTGCCGAGCTGCGCGAGCTGGTGTTCCTCGAGGCTACCGAGGGTGCCACCCGCGCCATCGCGCTGCAGGTGTTTTCGCATTTGCATGCGCTAAGCCTGCGCTTTCACTTGGAGCGCCAGACCGGGGGGCTGACCCGCGACATCGAGCGTGGCACGCGCGCGGCGCAGTCGCTGATCTCGTATTCCCTCTACAGCGTGCTGCCCACACTGATCGAGGTGGCGCTCGTGCTGGCGTTGCTGGGCACCCGGTTCGAGGCGTGGTACGTCTGGACCACGGGGCTGGCGCTGGTGGCGTATGTGGCGTTCACGGTCAAGGTGACCCAGTGGCGCACCGGCATCCGGCGCCAGATGAACGAGCTGGAGTCGGCCAGCCAGACCCGGGCGATCGATGCGCTGCTCAATTACGAAACGGTCAAATACTTCGACAACGAGGCCTGGGAGGCGCGCCGCTACGCCGACAGCCTGGATCGCCTGCGCCGCGCGCGGGTGCGCACGCAGGCCTCGCTGTCGCTGCTCAACGCTGGCCAGCAGCTCATCATCGTCGTGGCCCTCGTGGCCATACTGTGGCGCGCCACCGTCGCGGTGACCGAAGGGCGCATGACGCTGGGCGATCTGGTCATGATCAATGCCTTCATGATCCAGCTGTACCTGCCGCTGAACTTTCTGGGGGTGCTGTACCGCGAGATTCGCCAAGGCCTGACCGATTTGGGGCGGATGTTCGACCTGCTGGAGCGGGAGTGCGAGGTGCGCGATGCCCCCGGTGCGCGCGAACTGGCCGTGGCGCGCGCGCCGCAGGTGCGCTTCGAGGCGGTGCGCTTTGGTTATGAGCGCGAGCGTGACATCCTGCACGGCGTGGATGTGGTCATTCCGGCGGGGTGCACGGTGGCGGTGGTCGGCCCCTCGGGGTCGGGCAAATCGACGCTGGCGCGGTTGTTGTACCGCTTCTACGACGTCGGCCGGCCGGGCGACGACGACGCGGCGCGCGCGGCGGCGGGGCGTATCACCGCGGACGGCCACGATGTGCGCCACGTCACCCAGGCCAGTCTGCGCCGTGCCATCGGCATCGTGCCGCAGGACACGGTGTTGTTCAACGACACCATCGAATACAACATCCGCTACGGGCGCCCCGACGCGACGGCCGACGAGGTCCGCGAGGCGGCGCGGGCGGCCCACATCCTCGACTTCATCGAGCGCCTGCCCCAGGGCTGGCAGACCGTGGTGGGTGAGCGCGGCCTCAAGCTCTCGGGCGGCGAAAAGCAGCGCGTCGCCATTGCGCGCACCCTGCTCAAAAACCCCCCCATCCTGATCCTGGACGAGGCCACCTCCGCCCTGGATTCGGCCAATGAACGCGCCATCCAGGCGGAGCTGCGCCGGCTGGCGCGCGATCGCACGACGCTGGTCATCGCCCACCGGCTGTCCACCGTGGTCGATGCGCACGAGATCGTGGTGCTGGAGCACGGCCGCATCGTCGAGCGCGGCCGCCACGCCGATTTGCTGGCGCAAGGGGGGTGGTATGCCCAGATGTGGGCGTTGCAGCAAAGCGGTGCCGACGGCGCCTGATCGGGCTGGTTGGGGTTCAGGGAGGAAGGCATGGAGACCAAGTGGCTCGAAGATTTCGTCAGCCTGGCCGAGACGCGCAGCTTCAGCCGCTCGGCGCAGTTGCGCCACGTCACGCAGCCGGCGTTCTCGCGCCGCATCCAGTCGCTGGAAGCGTGGGCCGGGGTGGACCTGGTGGACCGCTCCTCGTACCCCACGCGCTTGACCGAGGCCGGCCAGACGCTGTACGCCCAGGCGATCGAAATCCTGCACACGCTGCAGACCACGCGCGCGCTGCTGCGCCAGCACACAGCGGTGGCCAAGGATACGATCGAGTTTGCCGTGCCGCACACGCTGGCGTTCACCTTCGTGCCGGCGTGGCTTTCGCGGCTGCGGGCAGAGCTCGGGCCGATCAAGACGCGGTTGGTGGCGCTGAATGTGCACGACGCGGTGATGCGGCTGACCGAAGGCGGGTGCGATCTGCTGCTGGCGTATCACCACGCATCGCAGCCGATCGAGCTGGACGCCGCGCGCTACGAGATGCTGCCTCTGGGGCGCGAGGTTCTGGCCCCCTTCAGCCGGCCCGGCCCCGATGGGCGGCCGCTGATGCGCCTGCCTGGTGCAGCCCGTGCACCGGTGCCGTACCTGGCCTACGCCACGGGCGCGTATTTGGGGCGGGTGGTGGACTGGGTGCTGCGCCAGTCCGCCGAGCCGGCCTACCTGGACCGGGTGTACGAGACCGACATGGCCGAGAGCCTCAAGGCCATGGCCATCGAGGGGCACGGAGTCGCCTTTTTGCCGACCAGTGCGGTCCAGCCGGCGTTGGCCGACGGCCGACTGGTGCCCGCCGCGCCGCGGGCGGGCACTTGGCAAGGCGAGCTGGACATCCGCCTGTACCGCGCGCGCGGCGGTCGCCCCAAGGCTGCCGCCCAGCGGTTTTGGGAGGATGTGCAACGCCTGGGCGGTGCGCCCCCCTGACCGCCGGCGCGCGTGGCGCGGGTTTTTTCCCGGGCCTGGCATGGCGGATGCTTGTAAGATTCGCGTTATCGTTCATCCCAATGGAGAGGATTGCTGCATGAAAAAGCAACTGCTGGCACTGGCCCTGACGGCCCTGGCGGCTACCGCCGCCCACGCCCAGGCCAACGACACCCTGGCCAAGATCAAGTCCACCGGCTCGGTCACCATGGGGGTGCGCGAATCGTCGGGCGTGCTGTCTTACACGCTGGGCGATGGCAAGTACACGGGCTATCACGTCGAAATCTGCCAGCGCGTGCTGGGCGACATCCAAAAGCAGCTCGGCCTGGCCAAGCTGGACATCAAGTACCAGCCGGTCACCTCGCAGAACCGCATCCCGTTGGTGCAGAACGGCACCGTGGACATCGAGTGCGGCTCCACCACCAACAACCAGGCGCGCCAGCGTGACGTGGCGTTTGCCGTCACCACCTTCGTCGAGGAGGTGCGCATCGCGGTCAAGGCCAACTCGGGCATCAACTCGATCAAGGATCTCAACGGCAAGAACGTCGCCACCACCACCGGCACGACGTCGGTGCAGACCTTGCGCCGCCACGAGCGCGCCGGCGGCGTGGACTTCAAGGAGGTGTTCGGCAAGGACCACGCCGACAGCTTCCTGCTGCTGGAGTCGGGCCGGGCGGATGCCTTCGTGATGGACGGCTCGCTGCTGGCCGGCCTGATCGCGCGTTCCAAGAACCCGTCCGACTTCAAGATCGTCGGCGAGGTGCTCAGCGTCGAGCCGATCGCCATCATGTTCCGCAAGGACGACCCCGCCTTAAAGAAGGCGGTGGACGACTCCATCATCGCGATGATGAAGTCCGGCGAGCTGGCCAAGATTTACGACAAGTGGTTCATGCAGCCGACGCCGCCGAGCAATGTGCGCATGAGCATGCCGATGAGCGAGGCCCTCAAGGCCGCCATCGCCAGCCCGAACGACCGACCGATGGAGGCCTACGCGGCCAAGTAAGCGGTCCCCAAGACGCTGCTGAACCCCGGGCGCGTCCGGCGCCTCGGGGTCTTTTGTTTTGGTACGGGAGCACATCGCATGCAATGGGACTGGCAGGTGTTCTGCGAGGACACCATCACCCGCGACGTCCAGCCGCGCTGCTTTGGGCAGGGCGGTGACATCACTTACCTCGACTGGATGCTGTCCGCCTGGGGCTGGACGGTGTCGGTGTCGCTGTTGGCCCTGGTGCTGGCGCTGCTGGCGGGCAGCGTGATCGGCACCCTGCGCACGTTGCCCGCCAGCCCCTGGGTCGTGCGCCTGGGAAACGCCTGGGTCGAGCTGTTTCGCAACATTCCGCTGCTGGTACAGATATTTTTGTGGTACCACGTCATTCCGGCGCTGGTGCCGGCGCTCAAGGGTGTGCCCGGCTTCGTGCTGGTGGTGATTGCGCTGGGCCTGTTCACCTCGGCGCGGATTGCCGAGCAGGTCAAGTCCGGTATCCAGGCTCTGCCGCGCGGCCAGCGCTACGCCGCGCTGGCGCTTGGGCTGACCACCGCACAGGCCTACCGGTATGTGCTGCTGCCGATGGCGTTTCGCATCATCATCCCGCCGCTGACGAGCGAGGCGATGAACATCTTCAAAAACTCGTCGGTAGCGTTTGCCGTGTCGGTGGCAGAGCTGACGATGTTTGCCATGCAGGCGCAGGAGGAGACCGCGCGCGGCATCGAGATCTATCTGGCGGTCACGGGGCTGTACATCGTTTCGGCATTTGCGATCAACCGGCTGATGGCCTTCATCGAGCGGCGCGTGCGCGTGCCGGGCTTCATCGCCAGCGGCGCGGCGGGGGGACACTGAGATGCTCAACCTCGACTGGTCCTTCTACCGCTGGGACGTCATCAGCAGCTTCGTGCTCAAGGGGCTGCAGTTCAGCCTTCTGCTGACGGTGGTGGCCACCCTGGGCGGCGTCGCGTTCGGTACGGTGCTGGCGCTCATGCGGCTGTCCGGCCGCCGATGGCTGGAGCTGCCCGCCACCATCTACGTCAACGGCATGCGCAGCATCCCGCTGGTGATGGTGATTCTGTGGTTCTTCCTGCTGGTGCCGTTCGTCATCGGCCGGCCGATCGGCGCGGAGCTGTCGGCGATCATCACCTTCATCGCGTTCGAGGCGGCCTACTTCAGCGAGATCGTGCGCGCCGGCATCCAGTCCATCCCGCGCGGACAGGTCTACGCCGGCCAGGCGCTGGGGCTGACCTATGGGCAGAACATGCGCTTCGTGATCCTGCCGCAGGCGTTTCGCAACATGCTGCCGGTGTTTCTGACGCAGACCATCATCCTGTTTCAGGACACCTCGCTGGTGTACGCGATCGGGGCCTACGACATGCTCAAGGGCTTCGAGGTCGCGGGCAAGAACTACGGCCGTCCCATCGAGGCTTATCTGGCGGCGGCGGTGGTGTACTTCGCCATCTGCTACGGCTTGTCGGCGCTGGTCAAGCGCCTGCAGACCCGTATCGCCATCATCCGTTGAACCCCGGGACCGCAGGGCGGCCGACACCGTGGCCCATGCGGTCCCCACCCGAACGCTGAGGAGTCGTCATGGAACGACCGATGATCGAACTGAAGAACGTGTCCAAGTGGTACGGCGCCGTGCAGGTGCTCAACGACTGCTCCACCGCGATCCGCAAGGGCGAGGTGGTGGTGGTCTGCGGGCCGTCGGGCTCCGGCAAATCGACGCTGATCAAGACCATCAACGCGTTGGAGCCGATCCAGAAGGGCGAGATCTGGGTCAATGGCCAGCCGGTGCACGACCCCAAGACCAACCTGCCGAAGTTGCGCAGCCACGTCGGCATGGTGTTCCAGCATTTCGAGCTGTTTCCGCACCTGACGGTGACCGAAAACCTCACGCTGGCGCAGGTCAAGGTGCTGGGCCGCAACCCCGAGGACGCCAAGAAGCACGGGCTGAAGTACCTGGAGCGCGTGGGCCTGATCGCGCACAAGGACAAGTATCCGGGGCAGCTTTCCGGCGGTCAGCAGCAGCGCGTGGCGATCGCGCGCGCGCTGTCGATGGACCCGATCGTGATGCTGTTCGACGAGCCGACCTCGGCGCTGGACCCGGAGATGGTCGGCGAGGTGCTGGACGTGATGATCGGTCTGGCGCAGGAAGGCATGACGATGATGGTCGTCACGCACGAGATGGGCTTTGCGCGCAAGGTCAGCGACCGCGTCATCTTCATGGACGTTGGCGGCAAGATCCTGGAAGACTGCCCGAAGGAGGAGTTCTTCGGCAACCCGCAGGCGCGCCAGCCGCGCACCAAGGATTTCCTCGACAAGATCCTTTCGCACTGAAAGCCGTGATGGTTCACCGGGCGGGGCGAGCCGCCCATGCAAAAGGGCTCCCCGCGGGGAGCCCTCGTTTCACGTCGGTGCTCGGGCGGCACCCGACACCGCCCGGGCATGCCGTCACATCGCCGCCGGCACCGGGGCGTTCATCGCGCGCTTCTCCAGCGTCCACTGGTGCAGCGAGCCGTCGAAATTGCGCGCCTGGGCGTTGCCGAGGATCTCGTAGGCGATGAACCACGGCAACGAGGAGTCGTTGCCGCTGTTGCAGTAGGTGATCAGCGGCTTGGACGGATCGACGCCCAGCGACTGGAACACCGCACGGTAGGTCTCCGGCTTGAGCAGCCGGATCGCGCCGCCGCGCGTGACGAACAGCGTCTCCAGCGGCACGTTGCGCGCGCCGGGGATGTGGCCGTAGGCGTAGACGTAATCACGCTTGAAGACGCCCAGGTACATCGACGTCGAGCGGGTGTCGACCAGCTGCACGTCCTTTTTCTCCATCGCCGCGGCCACGTCCGGCGAGTCGGCCACCATGCGGGCAAAGCGGTCGGCGGTAGCCTTCCAAGTGGTGGTCAGCGGTGCGGGGGCGTCCTTGCTCCACGGGCGGCCCTCCAGCAGCCAGGCCACCATGCCGCCGTCCAGCAGCGCCACCGGCGTGTCGGCGTAGGTCTTCAACAAAATGTGCAGCCGCGCCGCGTCGTTGAAGTCGGAGATCTTCTGCCCCTCCGGCACCAGCACGATCGGCTTGTCGGCCAGCACCCCAACGGTCTGCACCACCTTTTCGAAGGTGGCACGGTCCGGCATCATGTAGCTGACCTTGTTGCCGGCGATCTCGCGCTGGGTGCGCAGCTCCTTGGCCAGGAACAGGCGCGAGCCGGGGATGTGGCCGCCGAACTCGTCCAGCACCTTCTTGCCGTCCTTGGTGGTTTCGAACTCCGGCTCGCGCGTGAAGCTCTTGGCGTCGTTGCGGATTTCGATCACCTGGACCTTGTCGAGGTTGTCGGCCAGCCACTGCGTGCTGACCACGGGGCCGGGCAGCACGCCCTGGGCCCAGGCGCTGGCGGCCAGCGCGGCCGCGCCGAGCGCCACTGCGATGCGTCGAAGGGTTTTCATCGTCGTCTCTCCTTGGCTCTCCTTGGGGGCAAAAATCGGTCAGACCAGGCCCAGCCGCCGCAGCCGCGGCGCCAGCGCGGCGTCGGCGACGCTGAGCACCTCCAGCGCGCGGTCTTCCCCCACCTGCTGCACCGGGCGCTGGCGCAAATGGGGCTCGAGCGCTGCGTCGCGCGCGCGCAGCAGCGCCGCCAGCTCGTCGGCGAACAGCTGCACCATCGCGGTCAGCCAGCGCGCCAGCGGCGCCAGCCGCCCGCCGCGGATGGCGAGGCGAAACGCGGGCAGGCGCGCGATCAGCTCTGCCGCCGGTGCCCAGCTCCCCGCCGTGACCCAGCGGTTGGTGGTGAACCAGCGCAGCGGCTGGCCGCGCGCATCCAGCGCCAGCGCCACCAGGTGCACATGCGCGCCGGGCTCGGGCCCGTCCCAGAACAAGTGGAAGTGGCCGTGCTCCGGCGTGGCATCGGTACCCCAGCGCTGCGCGCCACCGTGCGCGTGATAGTAAAAGCGCGTGCCGTGCGCCGCATCGACGACGTCGCGCGCCGGATAGTGGCGCAGCTCCTCGAAGCGGCGCGCACCGGCCAGCGCCGCCTGCGCCAGCGACACGCCGCGCTGCGCATAGGCCAGCGGCACGCGCAGCGCCACCTCGGCCCAACCGGCGAGGTCGGCCGGTTTGCTCGAGAGGGAGGCGGCGGGGCGCATCGGGCGTTCAGCGGGCAGGCTCGCGCTCGGGCACGGCAAGCATGGCCACAGCGGCCGCGGCGATCAGCGCTTCGGCGCGCACGGGTTGGCCGGGGCGCAGGGGTTGTCCCCCTCGGCGCGCTTTTTCTTTTTCTTCTTTTCGGCGCCGGGCGCGCACGGGTTGCCCGGGGCGCACGGGTTGCCAGCGGCGCTGGCGGCCGGCTTGCCGTCGGCCTTGGGCGCCTGCTGCGCCATCGCGGCCGGGGCCACCAGGCTGGAGGCCACCAGCAGCGCGGTCAGGGTCTGGGTCAGGGGTTGCTTGCGGCTCTTCATGATCTTTCGCTTGTCGGTGACGTCAAAATTGGGTGTGGGCGCCGGGCCGCGCAGAGGAGTAGGCGGCCCTGGCACGTGGGAAAGAGGCATCCGCGCGTTCAGCTGGCCGGGTGTGCCTGCGTGGCGCTGCCACAGCCGCGCGCGCCGCAGCCGGCCTCGCCGAGCATGGCCTCCTGCGCCTCGATCGGGCCGCCCAGACGCTGCTCGAACCAGTGGCCGAGGTGGTACACGCCGACCAAGGCGGCGGCCATCGCGCCGATGATCCACCACGGCGAGATGCCCCAGGCGTCGTGCAGCGTGTCGCCCGACTCGACCTCGGCCATGGCCATGATTGCCTCGATCGCCGGGCCGTACAGGCCGGCGAAGGCGAACGTGCCGACGACCAGCCCGGCGAAGAACACCAGCGCGTCCAGCCGGCCTGAGGCCACCCCGACCACCGAGGTGCCGGGGCAGTAGCCGCCGATCGCAAAGCCGGCGCCGACCAGCACGCCGCCGACCGCCGAGGCCATCATCAGCGACGTCGGCACGAACACCGCGTCCAAGTCGAGCACGCCTGCCAAGCCAAGCAGCTGCAGCCCGACCGCAGCCACCACGATGGCGGTGAACATCACTTTCAGCACCGACCAGTCGCGCAGCGAGAACTGGCCGGTCAGCTTGCACGGGCTGCCGAAGCCGGCGTTTTCCAGGATGAAGCCGAACGCCACGCCGACCAGCAGCGCCGACCACAGGGTTTCTTGCAGCGGGAACATGGCGTCAGACCCCCTTGACGAGCCGACTGACGATCAGCCCGGTGACGAAGAACGCGCCGAGGAAGACGAACGCGGCGATCGACAGCGTGGCCGCGCCGGACAGGCCCAGCCCGCTGGTGCAGCCGGCGGCGATGCGGGCGCCAAAACCCGCCAGCAGCCCGCCGATCAGCGCAGTGGCGATGCGCTTGCCGGTGCCGACGCGCGTGGCGCCGTCGAGCTGCACGCGCAGCCGCCCGGCGAGAAAGGCCGCCAGCAGCGCGCCGGCGAATACGCCGATCACCTGCCAGGTGATCCAGCCGTCCAGGATGTCGGGCCTCGCCATTGCGCCCAGGTAGGCGTTGGCCTGGATGGATTCGGGGGCGACCTGCAGACCCAGCCAGGCGCTCAGCCGCGTGGTGAAGCCGGTGGCGCCCAGCCCGTGCCCGGTGAGCACGAAGGTGGCCAGCAGCGTGACGCCCAGCGCTACGCCCGCCAGCCACGGGTTCCAGAAGGGTTTTGGGGTCGTCGTCATGATGGCGCTCGCGAGCAAGGTCAATGAACCGTACCCTGCAGAGTATAGGCAACGACGGCCGCGAGCGCAACGGGCCTAACCCGTCGGCCCGGCCACCGCGGCGCACGGCGCAGTTCCGGCGTCGGCGCCGCTCTGCGACAATTCCGCCCGATGAGTCACGCCCCCGACACCCTGACCCTGATCCGTCCTGACGACTGGCACGTGCACCTGCGCGACGGCGCGGCGCTGGCCACCACCGTGCCGCACACGGCGGCGCAGTTCGCGCGCGCCATCGTCATGCCCAACCTCAAGCCGCCGGTGACCACCGCAGCGCTGGCGGCAGCCTACCGCGAGCGCATCCTGGCGGCGCGGCCAGCCGACGTGGCGTTCGAGCCGCTGATGACGCTGTACCTGACCGACGACCTGCCGCCGCAGGAGATCGAGCGTGCGCGCGAGGCCGGCGTGGTGGCGGTCAAGCTCTACCCGGCCGGCGCCACCACCCACAGCGACGCCGGCGTCACCGACGTCCGCCGCACGTTCCGGACGCTGGAGGCGCTGCAGCGCGCGGGGCTGCTGCTGCTGGTGCACGGCGAGGTCACCGACGGCGAGATCGACATCTTCGACCGCGAGGCGGTGTTCATCGAGCGGGTACTGGAGCCGCTTCGGCGCGACTTTCCTGGGCTGAAAATCGTGCTGGAGCACATCACCACCAAGGAGGCGGCGCAGTACGTCGCCGAGGCCGGTCCAAACCTGGCGGCCACCATCACCGCGCACCACCTGCTCTACAACCGCAACGCGCTGTTTGCGGGCGGCATCCGGCCGCACCATTACTGCCTGCCGGTGCTCAAGCGCGAGGTGCACCGCCAGGCGCTGGTGGCGGCCGCCACCAGCGCCAACCCGCGCTTTTTCCTCGGCACCGACAGCGCGCCGCACGCGGTGCAGTTCAAAGAGCATGCCTGCGGCTGCGCCGGCTGCTACACCGCGCCGGCGGCGCTGGAGCTGTACGCCGAGGCGTTCGAGGCCGGCGGCGCGCTGGACAAGCTGGAGGGCTTTGCCAGCCTGCACGGACCGGACTTCTACGGCCTGCCGCGCAACACCGAGCGCGTGACGCTCAAGCGCGAGGCGTGGACGGTGCCCGAACGCTACCGCTTCGGTGACACGGAGGTCAAGCCGCTGCCCGCCGGCGAGACGCTGCGCTGGCGGCTGGTGGGGTGAGGGTGCGGGGCGCTGGCGCGGATGCACCGTGGCTGCGGCCTTATGCCGCCTCGCTGGCGTGGCTGGACGCCGCACCGTCCGATGCGCGCACCGCGCAACGGCTGGAGCGTCTGCGCCAGCGGCATGGTGCTGCGTTGGCCGTACCAACCTTCGTGCCCCACGAGCAGCTGCCGCCCGGCGAGGCCTACGAGGCCTTCATCCACCGCACCGGGCAGGTGCCCACACGCGACAATGCCCACGACGCGTTCAACGGGCTGGTGTGGTGGCGCTTTCCGGCCACCAAGGCGCGGCTGAACCGGCTGCAGGCGGCCGAGATTGCGCGGCTGGGCACTGGGGGGCGCCGCGGCCCAGTGCGCGACGCCCTGACCGTCTTCGACGAAAACGGGGCCCTGCTGTATGCGCCGCCCGCCTTGTGGGCGGCCTTGCGGGCACGCGATTGGTGCGCGCTGTTCGTCACGCAGCGCGCTCGGTGGCGCGAGGCGGCGTTGGTGTTGTTCGGCCATGCGCTGCTGGAACAGTTGCAACGGCCGCACAAGGCCTTGACGGCGCATGTGCTGTGCGCGCCCATGTCCAGCGGGGCCGGGGCGGTCGGGGCATTGGCAACGCCGTGAGGGCGACACGGAGGCACGCATGCGCATCCTGACCTGGAATGTGCAGTGGTTTCGCGGCATGGACGGCTGCGTGGACGTCGCGCGGGTGCTGGCCCATGCGCGGGAGTGGGGCGGCGACCCCGAGGTGATCTGCCTGCAGGAGGTGGCGCAGCACTTTGGCGGCCTGGCCGGCGCAGGGGAGGCAGACCAGGTCGCGGCGCTGGCCGCGGCCCTGCCCGGGTACGAGGTGTTTTTTGCGCCGGCGATGGACGACTGGCGGCCGGGTCGCGCCACGCGCCAGCGCTTGGGCAACCTGATCGCTGCGCGCGTGCCGGTGTGGCAGGTGCGCCATCAGGCGCTGCCGTATCCTCCCGATCCTGCGGTGCCGTCCATGCCGCGCGTGCTGGCCGCGCTGACCGTGCAGGCCCCCTGGGGGCCGTTGCGCGTCGGTTGCACGCATTTGGCGTACTACTCCGCCACGCAGCGCCTGGCCCAGGCCCGCGCGCTGGCCGCGTGGCAGCAGGAGGCGGCCGCAGTCGCCGCGACGCCGCCCCGCGCCGACACAGAGCCCGCGGACACCCCCTTCCACGCCCGGGTGTGGGCGGGCGAGGCGGTGTTGTGCGGCGACTTCAACACCGCGCCCGACGCCGACGCTTACCGCGTCCTGGTCGAGGCGTCCGCGGGGGCGTCCCCGGCCTTCCTGGACGCCTGGACCCTGGTGCACGGGCCGGGGCCGCGGCCCGCGACCTTTCGCGTGCACGAACCGTGCGAAACGCCCGTCGCGTGCGACTTCATCTTCGTCACACCGGGCCTTGCGTCCGCTGTGCGGGGCCTTCGGCTGGATGCCGACACCCGGCTATCGGACCACCAGCCGCTGGTGCTGGAACTCGCGGCATCGCCTCGACTCTGAGGGCTTGCTACCATTGACCCGCCGTCCCCTTGAAGCCGTGCTGGCGCGGCCTCATGTTGGGGGGCACGACCGCTCTCAACCTTGCAACGGAGACTCCATGAAACGCATCCTGCTGCTGGTCTTGACCAACCTCGCCGTGATGGCGGTGCTGTTGATCACCACCCGCATCCTGGGCGTGGATCGCTTCCTCAGCGCCAACGGCCTGAATCTGACCGCACTGGCGATTTTCTCACTCGTCATCGGGTTTGGTGGCGCCTTCATCTCGCTGCTGATGAGCAAGCCCATGGCCAAATGGACGACCGGGCTGGTTATCATCAACGAGCCGCGCAACGCCGACGAGGCGTGGATCGTCAACACCGTGCGCCGCTTTGCCGACAAGGCCGGCATCGGCATGCCGGAAGTCGGCATTTACGAGGGCGAGCCCAACGCCTTCGCCACGGGGGCGTTCAAGAACTCGGCGCTGGTGGCGGTCTCCACCGGCTTGCTGCAGAACATGACGCGCGAAGAGGTCGAGGCCGTCATTGGCCACGAGGTTGCGCACATCGCCAACGGCGACATGGTGACGATGACGCTGATCCAGGGCGTGATGAATACCTTCGTCGTGTTCCTGAGTCGTGTGATCGGCTACGTGGTGGATAGCTTTTTGCGCCGCGGCGACAGCGAGCAGTCCGGCCCCGGCATCGGCTACCTGATCACCAGCATCGTGATGGAGGTGATCCTGGGCTTCCTCGCCGCGATCATCGTGGCCTGGTTCAGCCGCCAGCGCGAGTTCCGCGCCGACGCCGGTGCCGCTGCCTTGATGGGGCGCAAGCAGCCGATGATCAATGCGCTGGCGCGCCTGGGCGGGCTGCAGCCCGGGGCTTTGCCGCAGGGCATGCAGGCGCTGGGCATCACCGGCGGGCTGGGTAAGCTGTTTAGCACCCACCCGCCGATCGAAGAGCGCATCGCTGCGCTGCAGGCGGCCTGACCGCGGTCCTGCCCCGGCGGCGAGTGCACCGGGCGCCCGCCGCCGTCAGCCGTAGGTGATGGCCAGACGGGTGTTCCGGTCGGGCGCTGGCGGCTCCACCCCCAGCAGGTGGCAGCCCAGCGCCTCGGCCACCTTGATGCCATCCACCCCCGCCGACAGAATGCCGCCCGCATAACCGGCCCCTTCGCCCGCAGGGTACAGACCGGTGGTGTTGAGGCTTTGATAGTCCGCCCCGCGGGTGATGCGCAGCGGCGACGAAGTGCGGGTTTCCACCCCGGTCATGACGGCATCGGCGCGGTCGTAGCCACGGATCTGCCGGCCGAAGACGGGCAGCGCCTCGCGCATGGCTTGCACCGCATAGGCGGGCAGCACCGTGGCCAGATCGCCCAGGGTGATGCCCGGTTTGTACGACGGCACCACCTCCCCAAGGGCGCGGGAGGGCCGGGCGGCCAAAAAGTCCCCCACCAACTGGCCCGGCGCCAGATAGCCGCCACCCCCAGCGCGGTAGGCGGCGCTCTCCAGTTGCCGCTGCAGCACCACGCCTGCCAGCGGGTGGGTGTTGCCGCGGGCCCCCAGCGTGGCGGCTTCGGTGGCGTAGCGGCTGCCCGCGTCGTCGCCAAAGGCGGCGCGCCAGGCGGCTGCGTCGTGCTGCGGAAAATCCGCGGGGCCGATGCCCACTACCAGCCCGGCGTTGGCGTTGCGCTCGGCGCGCGAGTATTGGCTCATGCCATTGGTGACGACGCGCTCGGGCTCGCTGGTGGCCGCCACCACTGTGCCCCCCGGGCACATGCAGAAGCTGTACACGGCGCGGCCGTTGTGGGCGTGGTGCACCAGTTTGTACGCCGCCGCACCGAGCAGCGGGTGGCCGGCGTGGCGGCCCCAGCGTGCACGGTCGATGATGCTTTGCGGGTGCTCGATGCGCACGCCGATCGAAAACGGCTTGGCCTCCAGGAACACGCCGTGGCGGTGGAGCTGCTCGAAGGTGTCGCGCGCGCTGTGGCCCAGCGCCAGCACCACGCGGCGCGCTCTCAGGATGGCCTCCTGACCGCTGGCCAGGTCGCGCACTTGCAGTCCTTGCATCACCAGCCGGCCGTCCGCCGTGCGCTCCAGCACGAAGTCCGTCACTTGGTGCTCGAAGCGCACTTCGCCGCCCAGCGCGGTGATGCGCTTGCGCAGCGCCTCCACCACCTTGACGAGTTTGAAGGTGCCGATGTGCGGGTGCGCCTCGTAGAGGATCTCGGGCGGTGCGCCCGCGTCGACGAAGGCCTGCATCACTCGCCGCCCCAGGTGCCGCGGGTCCTTGATCTGGCTGTACAGCTTGCCATCCGAGAACAGTCCGGCACCACCTTCGCCGAACTGTACGTTCGACTCGGGCGTGAGCACTTTTTTGCGCCACAGTCCCCAGGTGTCCTTCGTGCGGCGGCGCACTGGGCGGCCGCGTTCCAGCACCAGGGGGCGCAGCCCCATCTCGGCCAGCGTCAGCGCGGCAAAAATGCCGCACGGCCCAAAGCCCACCACAACGGGCCGTTCGCCCTCTGTGGGTACCCCGTCCGACACCGCCCGCGCGGGCGGCCGCCACGACATGTCCGGCGTGGGCTGGACGTGCGGATGCCACGCCCACCGTTGCAGCAGAGCAGCTTCCTGGGCGGCATCGGCCAGGGCCACGTCCACGATGAAGACGGCGCGGATCTGCGCCCCCCGCGCGTCGAAGGCGCGTTTGAACACCTCCAGCCGGGTAATCACGTCGGGGGGCACATCCAGGGCCTGGGCGGCCAGTGCCCGTAGCGCGGCGATGGGGTGCGGGGGCGGGGCGCGGTCGGCCTCGGTCTCGGCCGGGGCGTCGGCCGCGCGACGGGTTTCGACGGGCAGGGCCTGCAGCGGCAGTTTCAGTTCGGCAATGCGGATCATGCGTCGGTCCTTGGGGCCCGTGGTGATCGGGCATGGGCGCGGATGATACGCAGACCCGGGGTGCGGGCCAAGCGCACGACGTCAATACCAGGGATAATCTGCCCGTGAAGTCTGCCAGACCGTCGCTGGCGCAAGGCCCGCAAGGGCGCGCTGGAGGAACGTCCGGACTGCGCAGGGCAGCGTAGGAGGTAACGCCTCTCCACCGCGAGGTGCGGATCAGAGCAACAGAGACGAGCCGATTCAGTTCGGGTGAAACGGGCAATCTCTACGCGCAGCAACACCAAGTAGGCCGACCGGCTCCGGGCGCAAGCCCGGGGCCACCCGTGGTCCCGCGGGCCGTGTCGGTGGGTAGGTGGCACCGAGCCGTCCGGGTGACCGGCGGCCCAGAGGAATGGCGGTCACGCGGGGCCCTCGGGCTCCGCGCACAGAATCCGGCGTACCGGCGGACTTCACCCTTTACGAGCGCGCTGCGGGCGGCGCGGTCAGCGTGCGCCGGCGGCGATCCAGCGCACCAGCCGCAGCGATTCTTCGGGCGTGAGCGCTTCGTGCGCGGTGATACCGCCCAGCAGGCGGTGCTCGCACAGCTTCTCGGCTTTTTTGGCCAGCTCGGCGGCGCTCAGCGGTGCATAGCGTTGCGCCAGGGCCGCCATCGTCGGCGCCTTGCCGCGTGGCGGGTAGCCATGGCAGCTCAGACAGCCCTTGTCGAGCGCCATGGCGGCGTCGGCTCGAGCCTCGCCCCCCGCAGTGGCGGCGAGCAGCCCGGCCGCGAGCCCGGTGAGTGTCCAGCGCGACAGCTTGCCCCGCGATCGGGGCAGCGGTAGGGGGTTCACGGTCGGTCCCCCATCCAGGCATCGAAACGTGCACGGTCCAGGCGCTGCAGGTGGGCCAGCAGCGAGCGCCGGGCCACCGGCCAGAGGTGCGGCGGCACATCATCATAGGCGTGGCGCACCCAGACAGCCAGATCGCCGCCGGGGTGTTCGGCCAGCACGCGGGCGATCTTGGCCTCGCGCTGCAGCCGGTGGGCCAGCAGCCGTTCGATGGCGCGCGGGGCATCGCCCAGCACATGGCCGTGTGCCGGCAGGATGTAACGGATGCCGTGCTCGTTGCAGGCCGCGCGCAGCCGCTGCAGCGAGGCCAGGTAGGCACCCATGTCGCCGTCGGGCGGGTCGATGACGGTGGTGCTGCCGTTGAGGATGTGGTCGCCGCTGAACAGCAGGCCGTCCTCCTCCAGCACCAGGCAGAGGTGATTGGCAGCGTGGCCGGGCGTGTGCAGCACGCGCAGGGTGTGGCGATGGCCGCCATCGGCCGCGGACAGCACCAGCCGTTCGCCGTTTGCGAGCGGCCGTTCGGGGCGGAAATGGCTGTGCGCCCGCGCCGTCGGCGCGCTGGGCAGGCCCAGCACGGGCGGGGCGGGGCGGCCGGCAGCGCGGCAAAGCGCCTGCAATGGGTAGGCGCCCGGCGAGTGGTCCGGGTGCGAGTGGGTGCAGACGATGGCGCGCAGGTCGCCGCCCGCCGCCTCGAACAGCCGCCGCAGGTGATCGGCGTCGTCGGGCCCGGGGTCGATGGCGATGTGGCCGGTGGCGGTCTCGCCCACCAGATAGCTGTTGGTGCCGGGGCCGGTCATCGGCCCGGCGTTGGGGGCGGTCAGGCGCTGCACATGGCGGGTCAGGGCCACCGGCGCGTCGTGCCGCCAGTCCAGGTGGTGTTCCAGTTGCCCGTCGGGGCAGGTCAGCTCCAGTTCGCCAAAGGGCGGCTCGTGCTCCATGAAGCGGGCTTCCTGCCCGCGCAGCCAGCCCGCCCGGGGGCAACTGACCCATTGCGGGCCTTGGCGGGCCGCGCAGGCGTCCAGTAGGCCCGCGCTGTCGGGGTGGCGCTGCAGATGCTCCAGGGTGCGCACGGTCGGGTAGACCATGGGAAAGTCCCCGGCCGCATGCCGGCGCAGCGCCTCGCCCGGGGCCACCCAGACGGGTTCGAACTGCTCGCGGTTGTCGGCTTGCGGCGTTTGATCCGGCGGCATGCGGGCGATGAAAAAGGGCACGTCGAAGCGCTTTGGCAGATCGCGGTCCGTGATCCAGCGCGCCAACCACCACAACGCGTCCAGCGCCAGCGTCAGACCGTGCGCCCGGCACTGGGGCAGCAGTGGGCCGTGCCGGTCCAGGCCGGCCAGGGTGGCGGGGGCGACCCAGCGGCCGTGCGCGTCGCGGGCCAGCAGCACGCCCAACTCCTCGAAGCTCTCGCGCACGGCGGCCAGCAGGGCCGGGCGCAGGGTTTCGTCCTGGTCCGGTCGCCAGGACAGCGCCGGATCGTGCGCGGCGGCGCGGTCCGCCTCATCGATGGCGCCGCCGGGAAAGACGTACGCCCCAGGCGCGAAGCTGGCGCGCGCCGACCGCCGGGTCATCAGCACCTCCAGGCCGGCGTCGCCATCGCGCACCAGCAGCACGGTCGCCGCCGGGCGCACGGGGGCAGGGGGG
>NZ_DAISXZ010000043.1:0-18880 GCF_036825565.1 Tepidimonas sp.
GGTCCTTGGCCGACAGCAGCGGGGCCATGCCCAACGACGGCCATTCGATGCCGATCTTCGGGTCATCCCACCGGATGCAGCGCTCCGACTCGGGCGCGTAGTAGTCGGTGGCCTTGTAGAGAAAGTCGGCGCTGTCGGTCAGCGTCAGAAAGCCGTGCGCCAGCCCGGGCGGGATCCAGAGTTGGCGGTGGTTGGACTCGCTCAACTCCACCCCCACCCACCGGCCAAAGGTCGGCGAGCCGCGCCGGATGTCCACCGCCACGTCGAAAACCGCCCCGCGCACCACGCGCACCAGCTTGCCCTGCGCGTGCGGGGCCAACTGGTAGTGCAAGCCGCGCAGCACGCCTTTGGCGCTGCGGCTGTGGTTGTCCTGTACGAAGGCGATGCCGCTCAGCCCGGTGGCCGCCTCGAAGTCGCGCTGGTTGAAGCTCTCGAAAAAAAAGCCGCGCGCGTCGCCAAAGACCTTGGGCTCCAGAATCAGCACGCCGGGGATGGCGGTCGGGGTGATGGTGTACGGCATGGGCTTATCGCAGCAGGCTCAACAGGTACTGGCCGTAGCCGTTTTTGACCAGGGGCTGGGCCAGCCGCTGCATTTGCTCCGCATCGATCCAGCCCTGGCGCCAGGCGATCTCCTCCGGACAGGCGATCTTGAGGCCCTGGCGCCGCTCCAGCGTGGCGATGAACTGCCCCGCATCCAGCAGGCTGTCGTGGGTGCCGGTGTCCAGCCAGGCGTAGCCGCGCTGCATGATCTGCACGTTGAGCTGGCCGCGCTCCAGATAGGCTTGGTTGACGGAGGTGATCTCCAGCTCGCCGCGGGCGCTGGGTTGGACCGCCCGCGCGATATCCACCACCTGCTCGTCGTAGAAATACAGCCCGGTGACGGCGTAGGGGCTTTTGGGGGCCCGGGGTTTTTCTTCGATGCTGATCGCACGGCCCTGCGCGTCGAACTCCACGACGCCATAACGCTCGGGATCGTGCACATGGTAGGCAAACACCGTGGCACCCGTGGTTTGCGCATCGGCGGCGTGCAGCAGGGGCTGGAAGTCGTGCCCGTAGAAGATGTTGTCGCCCAGCACCAGCGCGCTGGGGTGCCCGGCCACGAAGTCCGCACCGATCAGAAAGGCCTGCGCCAGCCCGTCGGGGCTGGGCTGCACGGCGTACTGCAAATTCATGCCCCACTGGCTGCCGTCGCCGAGCAACTGGGCAAAGCGCGGCGTGTCCTGCGGCGTGCTGATGACGAGCACGTCGCGAATGCCCGCCAGCATCAGCGTGCTGAGCGGGTAGTAGACCATGGGCTTGTCGTACACCGGCAGCAACTGCTTGCTGACGGCCAGCGTGGCCGGGTGCAAGCGGGTGCCGGAGCCCCCGGCGAGGATGATGCCTTTGCGCATGAGCAGAAGCCGCCCGACCCGGCAGGATCAGGCGGTGATGCGTGAACGAAGAAACCCGCCCCGATGCGGCGCAAGGGGCGGCTGGCCGTCAGTAGTCGCCCGTGGGCTTGCGCACCAGGCGCTGGACGTCGCGATCCATCGGCAGGGCGTAATCATAGCCCCTCAGGATCTGGCCGGTTTCCGATCGCACCAGCTTGACGTTGACGTACACATATTGGCCAGCGACCGAATAGGTGCCGACCAGCACCGCCGTGGCCTGATGCACCCGGGCGATGTCCTTAATCTCGCGCGACAGCAGCAGCTCGCCGGTTTGCTCGCGCACGAACACGTCGCCGCGCAGTTTCATTTCGCGCACATCGATCCCCGCGGCCGCCGCCGCGGAGCTGTACTGCTCCGACAGCGTGCGCCCCAGCGGCGAGGACACGCGCAGGTCGTTGACATCGACAATGGTGGCCACCAGCAGCGGCGACGCCTGGGCCGCGGGCAGCCCCGCCAGCAGCTTGGCCATCGCATCGCGGTTGGCCTGCAGAAACGGGTGCGCAGCCGCCTGCTCATACGTCGGCAGGGTGGCTTTGGGCTGCGCCGAACACCCGACCAGGGCCACGGCCGCCGCCATGGCAAACGCAGCGAAGGCTCTCATTGGGACACCACCTTGAATTCGCGGGACGCGGGGCCGCGCACGACCTGGAACAGGGTGGCGTCGCTGTCCTCGACGTAGTACACGTCGGTGTTGCGCACGAGGTAACGGTCGCCCTGCATGATGGTGGTGGTCAAAATGACCTCGGTGTGGGTTGGCCCGCCCGTGTACTGGCTGCGGGCCACGTCGGCGATCACGGCGTAGCCCAACCCGCCCACCATGGCCGCGTCGGGGTGCGCATGGACGCCCAGGTAGTGCGCCACGTACACGCCAGAGGTGATGGCCGTGAAGAGACCCGGAATGAAGTGCGGACGGTCGCTGTTGTGGCGCACCACCTGCGCTTGGTAGCTGACCTTGATGGGGGCGTCGTCGCGTTCGACGACCGTCTTGCCCTCGCTGACCAAGCGGGTGATCAGCAGCTCGCGGAAGGCCCGGTCGAACGCGGTGGGCGACGCCGGCAGGCCGACCTGAAGGGCGGCGCCTGCCGCGGGGGTCTGGCCCAGCCGCGTCAGCGTGGTGGACACCACATGGCCCGCCACGGCGTCCCAGTGCCCGGCGGAGCGGACTTTTTTCTGCGCGGTGTACGGAAAATTCTCGGCCACAGGAATGGGCGCATGGGTGCACCCCCCCAAGCCCACGAGCAGACTGCCCGCCAGCGCGGCGTAGGCTGTTTTGAATCGGTTCAAGGGACCTCCCGTGCGCGATGGTCTTCGACTTGTGTTGCGGCGACGGTAGCACGCGTCCCCCCGAGCGTCAAGGCAAACGCCGGTTGCGCGCGCCGGGCGTCGCGATTTCCCCAACAACGGCACGCCCCGGGCACCCCGGTCAGGGCAGCGGCAGCGATTCGACCCACCGCTGCACCCCAGTCTGCCAGGCTGGCAGATGCAGGCCGAAGGTGCGCTGCAGGCGGGTGGTG
This sequence comes from Tepidimonas sp., assembly GCF_036825565.1. GTDB lineage: Bacteria > Pseudomonadota > Gammaproteobacteria > Burkholderiales > Burkholderiaceae_C > Tepidimonas. The sequence goes on from NZ_DAISXZ010000043.1 coordinate 2,945, forward strand.
TCCAGCCGCGAATTGTGCGGGCGCCGCGCCGGCGTCGGGAAAGCGCTGGTGGGCACGGGGTCGATGGCCGAGACGCGCCAGCCCGCGTCCGGCCAGCGGCGGCGGGCCGCCTCGATGACATGACAGGCGTAGCCGTGCCATGTGGTCACCCCGGCCGCCGCGAGGTGGTAGGTGCCGCTGCCCTGCCCCGTGGCAAGCACCTGCCGCAGCGCATGGGCGGTGACATCGGCAATCAAATCCGCCCCCGTGGGCGCGCCCCATTGGTCGTCCACCACGGTCAGGCGTTCGCGCTCGCGCGCCAGGCGCAGCATGGTGCGGGCGAAGTTTCCGCCGCGCACGCCGTACACCCACTGGGTGCGCAGGATGAGGTGCCGGCAGCCGCTGGCGCGGATGGCGTCCTCGCCCGCGAGTTTGGTGTGGCCGTAGGTGTTGAGCGGCCCGGTCGCGTCGGCTTCGGCCCACGGCCGCTCCCCACTGCCGTCAAAGACGTAGTCGGTGCTGTAGTGCACCAGCCACGCCCCGCAGGCCGCCGCCGCCTCGGCCAGCGCACCGGGGGCCTGGGCATTGGTGCGGTGGGCCCGTTCCGGCTCGCTCTCCGCTTTGTCCACGGCGGTATAGGCCGCGGCATTGACGATGGCGGTCGGCTGCAGCGCCGCCACGGTGCGTCGCAGGCCGTCCAGGTCCGTCAGATCGCCGCACAGCGCAGCATCGTGACCCGGCCAGCGGCCGCCCGCACGGTCCAGGGCGATGACGTCCCCCAAGACGGCCAGGCTGCGCTGCAGCTCCCAGCCGACCTGGCCGTTTTTGCCCAGCAGCAAAATGCGCGGACGGGTCATGCGGCCGCCACCCCATATTGCTTGTGCACCCACTCCCGATACGCCCCGCTTTGCACGCGCTGCACCCAGTCGGGGTGGTCCAGGTACCACTGCACGGTTTTGCGGATGCCGGTCTCGAAGGTTTCGGCCGGCTTCCAGCCCAGCTCGCACTCGATCTTGCGGGCATCGATGGCGTAGCGTCGGTCGTGGCCGGGGCGGTCGGGCACGTGGGTGATTTGCTCGCGGTAGGAGTGGCCGTCGGCCCGGGGGCGCAGTTCGTCGAGCAGTGCGCAGATGGTGTGCACGATCTCCAGGTTGGGTTTTTCGTTCCAGCCGCCAATGTTGTAGGTCTGCCCAGGCTGGCCGGCCTCCAGCACGCGGCGGAGGGCGCTGCAGTGATCGCGCACATACAGCCAGTCGCGCACCTGCTGGCCGTCGCCGTACACCGGCAAGGGTTTGCCAGCCAGGGCATTGACGATCATCAGCGGGATGAGTTTTTCCGGGAAGTGGTACGGCCCGTAGTTGTTGGAGCAGTTGGTGGTGAGCACCGGCAGGCCGTAGGTGTGGTGCCAGGCGCGCACCAAGTGGTCGCTGGCGGCCTTGCTGGCGCTGTAGGGGCTGTTGGGTTCGTAGCGGTTCGTCTCGGCAAACGGGGGATCGTTGGGCCCCAAGGTGCCGTAGACCTCGTCGGTGCTGACGTGCAGAAAACGAAACGCCGCTCGCTCGGGGTCCGGCAGGGCGCTCCAATAGGCGCGCACCGCCTCCAGCAGGCGAAAGCTGCCCACGACGTTGGTCTGGATGAAATCTTCCGGCCCATGGATGGAGCGGTCCACATGGCTTTCGGCCGCAAAGTGGAGCACCGCGCGCGGGCGGTGCTGCGCCAGCAGCCGATCGACCAGGGCCCGGTCGCCGATGTCGCCCTGCACGAAGTGGTGGCGAGAGTCGCCCTGCAGGCTGACCAAGTTCTCCCGGTTGCCGGCATAGGTGAGCTTGTCCAGATTGACGATCGGCTCGTCCGACTGCGCCAGCCAGTCGAGCACGAAGTTGCTGCCAATGAAACCGGCACCGCCGGTGACAAGAAGAGTCATGTGCGCGCCATCCTCTGCGGGGTCGAATGCGGCGAGAGACCGCGCCGCGGTCGCGATTGTGGCATGGCGACACCCCGCGCCGGGAATGGCTCCGCGCAGGGAAGGCCCCGGCGCATTGCCAAAAAGAACGAACGTTCGTATGATGCAGCCATGAGCACCGCCCAAACCGCCTTCGAGTCCGCCCTGGAGCGCGTCAAGACCCTGACCCAGCGCCCCGACAACGCCACCCTGCTGCAGCTCTACGCGCTGTACAAGCAGGCCACCGAGGGGGACAACACCACCGCCAAGCCCAGCCTGACCGACTTGGTGGCCCGCGCCAAGTGGGATGCGTGGAACAAAGTCCAGGGCCTGAGCCGCGACGAGGCGATGCAGCGCTACGCGGATCTGGTGAACAGCCTGGAGTGATCCGCGCCGGCGGTCATGCCGGCACCCGGCGCACCTGCACCAGACAGTCGTAGAAGGTGGGCGCGCGGCCCAGGTCGGTCAGGGCCTGGCTGGTCAGTTCGTTGACGTTGGTGCCGTCCGCCCCCATTTTGCGCCACCAGATGCCCAGCCCCACCACCACGCCGGGGCGGGCCCGGCCATTGAGCCGCGCGCGCGTGCGGTGCCGACCCCGGTCGTTGAACACCTCCACCCAATCGCCATCGGCGATGCCGCGCGCAGCGGCATCCTCCGGGTGCATCTCCAGCAGCGGCTCGCCCTCAGCGTCGCGCAGCGACACGACGTTGACGAAGGTGGAATTGAGAAAATGCCGCGCCGGCGGTGAGATCATGGCCAGCGGATGGCGCGGATCGGTGCCCGGCGCCTCGTGGTTGGGCAGCACGGCGGGCAGTGGATCCAGCCCCTGAGCCGCCAGCCGGGGACTGGCCAGCTCGCATTTGCCGGACGGGGTGGGAAAGCCGCCCTCGGCAAACGGGGCTTCGGGCAGCGCCAGGGTAACGTGGCCACGGGCGAGCAGGAGGTCGAAATCCACGGCCTCCCCGAAGGCTTGGCGGCACAGCGCCTCGTCATCGTCGGCAAAACAGGGGTCGTCGAAGCCCAGACGCCGCGCCAGCTCACGGAACACCCAGGTGTTGGGCCGCGCCTGCCCCAGCGGCGCGATGGCGGGGCGATTGAGCAACACGTCCGTGTGGCCGTAGCTCAGGTGGATGTCCCAATGCTCCAGCTGCGTGGTGGCGGGCAGCACATAGTCGGCGTAGTCCGCCGTGTCGGTACAAAACTGCTCCAGCACCACGGTAAACAGGTCCTCGCGCGCGAAGCCGCGCACCACCTTGGCGGATTCGGGCGCGACCGCCACGGGGTTGCTGTTGTAGACGATGAGGGCCTCGATGGCCGGGCCAAAGTCCGGCGACGCTGGGCGCAGCAGGTCGTCACCGATGGTGCTCATGTTGATGACGCGCGGCTGCGGGCAGGGGCTGCGCTGCAGCAGGTCGGGGCGAAAGAGCGCCTCGCGCCGCACCGGGTAGCAGCCGGAGCTGGACAGCAGCAAGCCGCCCGCCCGGTGGCGCCAGGCGCCGATGACCGCGGGCAGACACGCCACCGCCCGCACCGCGTTGCCGCCCCCGCGCACGCGCTGCATGCCGTAGTTGAGGCGGATGGCCACCGGCTCGCGCCGCTGCACGCAGGTGCCGATGTCGCGCGCCAGGGCCACGATCTGTTCCACCGGCACCCCGCAGACGGCGGCCGCGCGCTGCGGCGGCCACTCCAAGGCGCGTGCGCGCAGCGCCTCCCAGCCCAGGGTGTGGCGCTGCACATAGTCATGGTCCACCCAGTCGTGGACGATGCACTGCTGCATCAGGGCGTAGGCCAGGGCCGCATCGGTACCGGGCAGCAGCGCAAGGTGCTCGTGGCATTTCTCGGCCGTCTCGGTGCGGCGCGGGTCGATGCACACCAGCCGCGCACCGGCGCGCTTGGCCTGCTGCGCATAGCGCCAGAAGTGCAGGTTGCTGCCGACGCTGTTGCTGCCCCAGATCAGGATCAGCCGGCTCTCGGCAAAGTGCTCGACGCGCATGCCGACCTTGCCACCCAGGGTGGCCTCCAGCCCGGCCGCCCCCGCCGAGGCGCAGATGGTGCGGTCCAGCAGCGACGCGCCCAGCCGGTGAAAAAAGCGCGCGGCCATGCCCTCGCCCTGAACCAGCCCCATGGTGCCGGCGTAGCTGTAGGGCAGGATGGCCTGCGGATCGCGCGCGGCCAGCGCGCGCAGCCGCGCGGCGATGTCGTCGAGGGCGGCCTCCCACGTGACGGGCTCGAACCGGCCGCTCCCCTTGGGCCCGACGCGGCGCAGGGGTTGCAGCAGCCGCTCCGGGTGATACACCCGCTCCAGATAGCGGCTGACCTTGGTGCACAGCACGCCGCCCGTTTGCGCGTGGTCGGGATTGCCCTGCAACCGCACGGCGCGGCCGTCGCGCACGGTCGTCACGAAGGCGCAGGTGTCCGGGCAGTCGTGCGGGCAGGCGCCGTAAACGACGTGTTCGGCGGTGGGTTCGGCGCCTGGGATGGCGGGGGAAGCGGCAATGGCAGACATGGCCGCATGGTACGCGACCCACGCCGGCGCCCACGGCGGCGCAAATCGCGCTAGGATGCCCCCATGAAGCTGATCGAGCCCATCGTCGAACAGGCCGCAGCGATTGCGGCCATCCGCCGCGACCTGCACGCCCACCCCGAGCTGTGCTTTCAAGAGGTGCGCACCGCCGACCGGGTCGCGGCGCTGCTGACGGAGTGGGGCATCCCCATCCACCGCGGGCTGGGCACGACTGGCGTGGTGGGCATCGTGCACGGGCGCGACGGTGGCGCCTGCGGACGGGCCGTGGGGCTGCGCGCCGACATGGACGCGCTGCCGATGACGGAGCTCAACACCTTCGACCACGCCAGCCGGTACCCGGGACGCATGCACGCCTGCGGACACGACGGCCACACGGCCATGCTGCTGGCCGCCGCGCAACACCTGGCGCGGCACCGCGACTTTGACGGCACGGTGTATCTGATCTTCCAGCCGGCGGAAGAAGGCGGCGGCGGCGCGCGCGAGATGATCGCCGACGGGCTGTTCGAGCGCTTTCCCATGCAGGCGGTGTTTGGCATGCACAACTGGCCGGGGCTGCCCGTGGGGCGCTTTGCGGTCAGCCCCGGGCCGGTGATGGCCTCGAGCAACGAGTTCGCCATCACCCTCCACGGCAAGGGAGGGCATGCCGCCCTGCCCCACAACACGGTGGACCCCGTGCCCATCGCCTGCCAACTGGTGCAGGCCTTTCAGACCATCCTGACGCGCAACCTGCGGCCGGTGGAGCCGGGTGTGATCTCGGTCACCATGATCCACGCGGGCGAGGCGACCAATGTCATCCCCGACCGTTGCGAAATCCAGGGTACCGTGCGCACCTTCACGGTGGAGGCGCTGGATCTGATCGAGCGGCGCATGCGCGAGTTGTCCGAGCAGCTCTGCGCAGCGTTTGGCGCCCGCGCGGACTTCCGTTTCCGGCGCAACTATCCGCCCACCGTCAACAGCGCGGCCGAAGCGGCCTTTGCGGCCGAGGTGATGCGCGACATCGTCGGCCCGGACGGCGTGGTGGCCCAGGAGCCGACGCTGGGGGCGGAGGACTTTGCCTACATGCTGCAGGCCAAGCCGGGGGCGTATGTCTTCATCGGCAACGGGGATGGCGCCCACCGCGGCACCTATGGCCCGGGCCACGACGCCGGCCCCTGCACCCTGCACAACCCGCGCTACGACTTCAACGACGAGCTGATCCCGCTGGGCGCCACCTACTGGGTGACGCTGGCAACCCGCTGGCTGGCGCGGACCGCCTGACGCCGCGGGTGTGGCCGGTCACGGCCGCACATCGGCGGTCGCCCACGCCGGGCTGGCCGCCCCGAAGCGGTTGCGCGCGATGGCCAGCAGGCCGTCGAAGATCAGCCCCTCGACCAGCTCGAAGGGCACCGTCATGTGCGGCGCCATTTTCCAGCCGGCACCGCCGGTCATCAGGCAGACCGGCTCGTGGCCCGTGTGGGCGCGCAGGTTGTCCACCATGCGCTGCACCGCTCCGGCAATGGCAAAGGTGCCGCCACTGGTGAGCGCATCGCTGGTGTTGGTGGGAAAGGCCCGCACCTCGCCGGTGGGCACGTGCAGGCCGGCCGTGCCGGACTCCAGCGCCCGCAGCATGATGCCGTGGCCCGGCAGGATGATGCCGCCCAGGAAGCGCCCCTCGGCATCGATCGCCTCGACCGTGACGGCCGTGCCGACCATCACGACCACGCAGGGCCGCGGCTCGCCGCGGGCCAGCAGCCGCTGGCGCGCCCCGATCATGGCCACCCAGCGATCGGGGCCCAGCCGGGCCGGGTGGTCGTAGCCGTTGATCAGCCCGGCCTCGGCATTGCCCGGCACCACCCATTGCACCGGCGCATCCCACAGTTCGAGCTGCTCCTCCACCCGGTGGCGCACCCCGGCGCCGGCGACGATGCTGCCCAGCACCCAGCGCGGCGCGCGCAGCGGGCGCCAGTCGCCCTCGGCCAGGGTTTCGATGTTTTCCAGAAACTGCACCCCGTGCGCGAGCAACCGCGCCCCGGGGGCCGGCGCCTCGTACAGCGCCCATTTGAGGCGGGTGTTGCCCACGTCCAGCGCAAGCAGCGCGGTCGATTCGGTGGCGGCGGTGTCCGGCGCAGTCATCAAAACATCATAACGGCCCGGCTGGCCGCGAGGCCGGGCTCAGTTTTGCCGCCAGGGCAACCCACGGTGGCGCCAGCCCCCACGGTGCCCGCGCTGGCCACGCTCGTCGGGGTCGCCCTCGAAGCCTTCGAGCACGTTGTAGGCCGTGGCCCCCAGCTCGGTGGCGCGGCGCGCCGCGGCGATGGAGCGCGCCCCGCTGCGGCACAGCATCAGCAGCGGCTTGCCTTCGGCGGCCAGCTGGCGCACGCCATCGTCGAAGGCGGGGTTGGGCTGCATGCCGGGCCACTGCTTCCACGCCAGCGCCTGGGCGCCGGGCACGTAGCCGACCCACTCGCGCTCGGCGTCGGTGCGCACGTCCACCAGCACGGCGCGGCTTTCCTGCACCCAGCGCCAGGCCAGCTCCGGCGCCACGTCGCCAGCGTAACCCTGCGCCGGGCGCGGCACCTCGCGCTCGGCGCCGTCCGCATCGTGGCGGATGCCGCCGCGCAGGTTGGCCGGCACCGCCTCGTCCATGCGGCGCGGCCGCGGCAGGCCCAGGTGCTCCATGATGGCCACGAACTCCGCCAGCGACTTGCCGGCCAGGCGCGGGTTGTGCGCCTTCTCGTGCCCGATGGTGGAGTGGGTGCGGCCGTGGTAGTCGTGCCCGGGCCAGACGATGGCCTCGTCCGGCAGCGTGAACAGGCGCTCGGTGATGCTGCGGTAGAGCGCCTCGGCGCTGCCGGACTGGAAGTCGGTGCGGCCGCAGCCGCCGATCAGCAGCGTGTCGCCGGTGAAGACGTGCGTCTGGCCATCCACCTGCCAGACGTAGCTCATGCTGCCGGCGGTGTGGCCGGGGGTGGCCAGCGCGTGCAGCCGCTGCGCGCCAAAGGCGAGTTCGTCACCGTCCTGCAACGCGCGGTGCACGGTGGTGATGCCACAGGCCGCCGGTGCCGCGGTGCGGGCGCCGGTGTGCTCCGCGAGCTTGAGTGCGCTGGTGATGTGATCGGCGTGCGCGTGCGTCTCCACCACCCAGACGAGCCGCAGACCGTATTCGCGCAGCACCTGTAGGTCGCGCTCGAGCTGCTCGTCCACCGGGTCGATGATGACCGCCTCGCGCGTGTCGGCGTCGAACAGGGCGTAGGTGTAGGTGCAGGAATCGGGATCGAAGCGCTGGATCGGATGCATGGCGCCGATGGTAGCGGCTCGCGCCCGCAGACGCGATCCACGAGCCCCACAAACACGCCCCGGCGGGCGTCAGGCAAAGCGGACCAGCAGCTCCGCCACGTCATCCGGCGGGGTATCCCCCTGGGCCATGACACAGCCCACCATCATGAAAAACGATTTGTCCAGCGCTTTGCGCGCCGCGGCCAGTTGTTGAGCGACTTTCTCGCAATCCGTGTCGGCCTCTATGAGGCGCTGGATGCCGCGCAACTGCCCCTCGACACGTTTGAGGCGCAGCAGCAGGGCTTTCTTGCGATCGGGGTCTTGGACGGATTGCATGGCAAACGGCGAAAGCGGCGATGGGTTCAGTCTTTATACTCCATATGGTATTCAAGCGTTGCCAAACGTCAACGGATGCGCAGACTTTTCACACGGCTTGGGAAATTTTCGCGATTGCGGCTGCTGTAGGGCGCGGCCGTCGCCGCTGGCGCCATGGCTGCTCCAATGGTGGCCGCGGCGCAGACGACATCGCTGCGCTTCCAGTCCACCTGGCCGGCCAAGGACATCTTCCACGGGCACGCGAACGACTTAGCCTAGAAGGTCAACGCCATGGCGGGCAACCGCCTGAGGATCGAGGTGCTGCCGTCCGACTCGGTGGTGCCCGCGTTCCAGCTGCGGAAGGCGGTGGCCAGGGGCACGCTGGACGGCGGCCACGGCGTGGTGGCCTACCACGACGGCAAGAACTGGGCGCTGGCGACAAGAGCCTGAACACATGGACGTGGTCTCGTTCCTGTACGGGCCGTTGCCGACGCAGCCGTTCGGCTGGTTCAAAAAGCCCATCGCCAAGGTCGACGACCTCAAGGGCATCAAGCTCCGCACCGTCGGGCTGGCTGTGGACCTCGGCACCGAGATGGGCGCGGCGGTCAACCCGTTGCCGGGCGGCAAGATCGTGCCGGCGCTGGACCGCGGCCTGATCGACGGCGCCGAGTTCAACAACGCCTCCTCCGACCGCATCCTGGGCTTTCCGGACGTGGTCAAGAACTGCATGCTGCAGAGCTTCCATCAAAGCGGCGAGCAGTTCGAGATTCTGTTCAACAGGACCAAGTACGACGCGCTGCCGGCGGAGCTGAAGTCCATCATCGACTATGCGGTGCAGGCCGCCAGCGCCGACAGGAGCTGCAAGGCCGCGCACCGCCACTCGCAGGACTACCTGGATGCTGGACAGCCAGCGCGCCGTTGTCGAACGCGCCGGCGGCTGGTGGAACGACGACACGGTCGACTTCAAGATGGCGTGGAACCACTACTTCCGCCGCCCGGCCGGCAAACAGGGCTGATGCGCCGCGAACCGTGGTTTGGTTTCAGCCTGATGGGCCTGATGATGCTGGCGCTGGTGGTGGGGGCCATCATGCGCGGCTTCCCGACAGCGTTCACGCTGATGGGCATGGGCATCATCTTCACCTTCTTTGCCTACCACTCCGGCGGGCAAAGCGCGGCCGGCGCGGTCAAACAGACGCTGGACCTGATGGTGCAGCGGGCGTTTTCGGCCATGAGCAACGACGTGCTCATTTCGATCCCGCTGTTCGTTCTTCATCGGCTATCTGGTCGAGCGCGCCAACCTGATCGAAAAGCTGTTCAAGAGCCTGCACCTGTCGATGGCGCGTGTACCGGGGTCGCTGGCGGTGGTGCAGTTGTACGCGGGGGCCCTCGTCCCCGGCCTGATGCTCGCCGGGCTGTACGTGGTGTGTATGTGATCGTGCTGGCCAAGCTGCGGCCGCACACCATGCCGCCGCTGCCGGCGGAGCAGCGCATCGTGCCGCTGCCCCCGCTGACCGCGCGGCTGGCGCATCCAGATCCTGGCCATCGTGCTGCTGTATCTGCTCCCGGATATCGGGCTGTGGCTGCCCAAGGTGCGGTACGGCTGAGCCCCGCGCCGGCGGGGCGGGCGGCGGTTGGTTCGGCGCGGGTTCTCGGCTAATATTGACGTTTACGTAAACGTCAATACCAACCCGCCCCTGGCCCGCAGGCGATTGCGCCGCGGCATGCGCCCTCCGAGGAGACCACTGCATGACCAACCTGTCCGCCGAATTCCAGGCCCTGGCCCAGTACCGGCCCACGCACAAGGTGCGCTTCGTCACCGCCGCCAGCCTTTTTGACGGTCACGACGCGGCCATCAACATCATGCGCCGCATCCTGCAGAGCATGGGGGCGGAGGTGATCCACCTGGGCCACAACCGCAGCGTGGACGAGGTGGTCACCGCCGCCTTGCAGGAGGACGTGCAGGGCATCGCGGTCAGCTCGTACCAGGGCGGGCATGTGGAGTATTTCAAGTACATGGTGGATCTGCTGCGCCAGCGCGGCGGCGAGCACATCCAGGTGTTTGGGGGCGGCGGCGGCGTGATCGTGCCCAGCGAAATCCGCGAGCTGATGGACTACGGCGTGGGCCGCATCTACAGCCCCGAAGACGGCCAGCGCATGGGCCTGCAGGGCATGATCGGCGAGATGGTCATGCGCTGCGACCGCGACCTCTCGCCCTATGCGCCGCGCGACATCGCGGCCATCCAGGGGCACAGCGACGCCGCCTGGCGGGCGCTGGCGCAACTGATCACGGCGGTCGAGAACGGTCAGGCCGACCCCAACCTGCTGGCGAGCCTGCGCGCGGCCGCGGCTGACACACGGGTGCCGGTGCTGGGCATCACCGGCACGGGCGGCGCGGGCAAGAGCAGCCTGACCGACGAACTCATCCGCCGCCTGCGGCTGGACCAGGACGATGCGCTGCGCATCGCCGTCATCAGCATCGACCCGAGCCGGCGCAAGAGCGGCGGCGCCCTGCTGGGCGACCGCATCCGCATGAACGCCATTGGCCCGTGGCAGCAGGGCCCGCGCGTGTACATGCGCAGCCTGGCCACGCGCGACTTCGGCAGCGAAATCTCGGCCGCGCTGCCGGACGTGATCGCCGCCTGCAAGGTGGCGGGCTTCGACCTTGTGATCGTCGAGACCTCCGGCATCGGCCAGGGCGACGCCGCCATCGTGCCGCATGTGGATGTGCCGATGTATGTGATGACGCCGGAGTTTGGCGCGGCCAGCCAGCTCGAAAAAATCGACATGCTGGACTTCGCGGAGTTCGTCGCCATCAACAAGTTCGACCGCAAGGGCGCGCTGGACGCCCTGCGCGACGTGGCCAAGCAGGTGCAGCGCAACAAGGAGGCCTGGGGCAAGCGGCCGCAGGACATGCCGGTGTTTGGCACCATGGCCGCGCGCTTCAACGACGACGGCGTGACCGCGCTCTATCAGGCGCTCAAGGCCCGGCTGGCCGAGCTGGGGCTGAACCTGCCGCTGGGCGTCGAGGGCGGCCGGCTGCCGCGGGTGGACGTGCGCCACAGCAGCAACCAGACCCCCATCGTGCCGCCGGCGCGCACCCGCTACCTGGCCGAAATCGCCGAGACCGTGCGCAGCTACAAGCGCAAGGTCCATGAGCAAGCCCGGCTGGCGCGGGAGATCCAGCAACTCCACGCCACGGCCGCGATGCTGCGCATCGGCAAGGTCGGCCGCGCCAAGGCGGCCGAAGCCGTGGACGAGCTGGCCCAGCAACGGCAGGAGCGGCAGGACCCCGCCGCCCGCAAGCTGCTGGCGCAGTGGCCCGCCATGCAGCAGGCCTATGCGGGCGACGAGTATGTCGTCAAGATCCGCGACAAGGAAATCCGCACCCAGCTCACCCACACGACGCTCAGCGGCAACAAGATCCGCAAGGTCGTGCTGCCCAAGTACGAGGACCACGGCGAGCTGCTCAAGTGGCTGATGCTGGAAAACGTTCCCGGCAGCTTCCCGTACACCGCGGGCGTGTTCGCTTTCAAGCGCGAGGGCGAGGACCCGACGCGCATGTTTGCAGGCGAGGGCGACCCGTTCCGCACCAACCGGCGCTTCAAGCTGCTGTCGGAGGGGATGCCGGCCAAGCGGCTGTCCACCGCCTTCGACTCGGTGACTCTGTACGGTGCCGACCCCGACCCGCGGCCGGACATCTACGGCAAGGTCGGCAACTCCGGCGTGTCCATCGCCACGCTGGACGACATGAAGGTGCTCTACAGCGGCTTCGACCTGTGCAACCCGTCGACCAGTGTGTCCATGACCATCAATGGCCCGGCGCCCACCATCCTGGCCATGTTCATGAACACCGCCATCGACCAGCAACTCGACAAGTTCCGTGCCGACAACGGGCGCGATCCGACCGACACCGAAGCGGCCAAGATCAAGGAATGGGTGTTGGCCAATGTGCGCGGCACGGTGCAGGCCGACATCCTGAAGGAAGACCAGGGTCAAAACACCTGCATCTTCTCGACCGAGTTCAGCCTGAAGGTGATGGGCGACATCCAGGAGTATTTTGTCCACCACAATGTCCGTAACTTCTATTCGGTGTCGATTTCCGGCTACCACATCGCCGAGGCCGGCGCCAACCCGATCAGCCAGCTTGCCTTCACGCTGGCCAATGGCTTCACCTTCGTCGAGGCGTATCTGGCGCGTGGGATGCACATCGACGACTTCGCGCCGAACCTGAGCTTTTTCTTCAGCAACGGCATGGACCCGGAGTACACCGTGCTGGGCCGCGTGGCGCGGCGCATCTGGGCCGTGACGATGCGCGACAAGTACGGCGCCAATGAGCGCAGCCAAAAGCTCAAGTACCACATCCAGACCAGCGGCCGTAGCCTGCACGCGCAGGAAATCGCCTTCAACGACATCCGCACCACGCTGCAGGCGCTCATTGCCATCTACGACAACTGCAACAGCCTGCACACCAACGCCTACGACGAGGCCATCACCACGCCCACCGAGGAGTCGGTGCGCCGCGCGATGGCCATCCAGCTCATCATCAACCGCGAGTGGGGCCTGGCGAAAAACGAAAACCCCAACCAAGGCGCTTTCATCATCGAGGAGCTGACCGAATTGGTCGAGGAGGCCGTGCTGGCCGAGTTCGAGCGCATCGCCGAGCGCGGCGGGGTGCTCGGCGCGATGGAGACCGGCTACCAGCGCGGCCGCATCCAGGACGAGAGCATGCACTACGAGATGCTTAAGCACACCGGCGAGCTGCCCATCATCGGCGTCAACACCTTCCGCAATCCGCATGGCGACCCGATCCCCGAGTCGCTGGAGCTGGCCCGCTCCACCGAGGCCGAAAAGCAGTCGCAACTGCAGCGCCTGCGCGACTTCCACGCCCGCCACGCGCACGAGGCGCCGGCGATGCTGCAGCGCCTGAAGGACGCTGTGATCGAGAACCGCAACGTCTTCGAGGTGCTGATGGACGCGGTGCGCTGCTGCTCGCTCGGCCAGATCACGCAGGCGCTGTTCGAGGTGGGTGGCCAGTACCGGCGCAACATGTGAGTGAGGGCAACCTGCGCAGCATCGCTGCCATGCTGGCAGCGGTGGCCTTTTTTGCGCTGATGGACACGGTGCTCAAGCACCTGACGGCACACTATCCGCCGGCGCAGGTGGCGTCGATGCGCGGCTGGGTCGCGCTGCCGTTGGTCGTGGCATATCTGACTTGGCGGTGCGCCTGGCACCGGGTGTGGCAGGTGCGCTGGCCGCTGCACGCCATTCGAGGCGTGCTCGCGGTGGTCATGCTCACGGCGTTTGCGTATGGCGTGTCGTCGCTGCCACTGGCCAACGCCTACACGCTGTTTTTCATCGCCCCGCTGCTGATCACGCTGCTGGCCATCCCCATCCTGGGCGAGCGGGTGCGGCGCGCGCACCTGGCGGCCATCGCTGCCGGGCTGGTCGGCGTGGTGATCGCGCTGCGGCCGACGCCGGACGCCTTCCTGGGATGGGCGGGGCTGGCCGTGCTGCTGGCCGCGGGGGCGTATGCGGCCTCTGCTGTGCTGGGGCGACTGGCTTGCCGCACCGACGCCCCGGAGAGCCTGGTCTGGTGGTCGATGGTGGCGCTGGCCTTGGGGGCGGGCGCCCTGGCCGCGCCGCACTGGCGGCCGGTGGCCGCGGATCACCTGCCCGCGCTGGCGGCCTTGGCCATCACGGGCTTTGCCGCCCAACTGGCCATCACCGAGGCCTTTCGCCACGGACAGGCCTCGGCCGTGGCACCGTTTGAATACACGGCGCTGGCCTGGGGCGTCGCGCTGGATGCGGCGATTTGGGGTGTGTGGCCCGACGCACCCACGCTGGTGGGGGCGTCGGTGGTCATCGCCGCGGGGCTGTACCTGATCCGCCACGAACGGCTGCACGCCCGGCGCGACCTGCACACCAACACGCCGCACCCCTGACGGCGCGCAGCCCGGCCGGGGCGGCACGGGCGCTCCGGGCACCCCGCCACCGGTCAATCGATCGGCCAGGCCACGCCCTGATCGGTCAGGATGGCGTCCAGCGGCACATCGTGCGGCTCGGGCGCCAACCACGGCAAAAAGCCGTGCGCATACGCCAGCCCGACCGTGAACGGGCGGGGGCGCAGCGCCGCCAGCGTGCGGTCGTAAAAGCCGCCCCCGTAGCCCAGGCGTGTGCCGCCCGGGCCATACCCCACGCAGGGCACGAACAGCAGCGTCGGCTCGACCACCTCGGTGTCCTTGGGCTTGGGGATGCCGTAGGCGTCCTCCTCCATCGGACAGCCGGGGTACCAGACATGAAAGCGCAGCGTCTGCGCCACCTTGTCGATCACTGGCAGGGCGATGCGGCGGCGCTGCCGGGCGCTGGAGGCGTCCTCGACGTTGGCGGCCTCCTGCCAACGGTGCAGCGCGGGCAGCGGGTCGAACTCGCCCTTGATCGGCCAGTAGGCCCCGATCACCGCATCGGGCCGCTCCACCATCCACACCCGCATGACGCGCTGCAAGGCCTCGTTGCGCGCCAGCCGGTCGGACAGGCGCAGCCGCTCGGCCACCAGCCGCTGGCGCCACTGCCGCTTGCGGGCTGCGGGATCGGTCTCCTCGCCCTGGCGTTCGGGGTCGATGTTCTCCATAATCGCCTTTATGGGTCTGGTACATGTGCGCCGCTGGGCGCTGGCTTGGGGCAACACCGTCGCGGAGGTCACGACAGGGGCCGCTGCCATCTTACCGTCCCGCCGCTGGGCGGCACTCGCCTGCGTCGCGGTGGCGCTGCTGGGCGCCCCCCCGCTGTGGGCGGCCAGCGACACGGCGGCGCGCGCGGCAGCCGCGGAGCGCGCGCTGACCGAGATGCGCGCCGCCTTCCAGAAAGGCGAGGCCAGCCGCCTGGCCAGCCTGCTGCCGCAGGTGCAAGGGCATCCGCTGGAGCCGCTGGCCGCCTACTGGGCGCTGCGGGTGCGGCTGGAGGTCGCGAGTGCGGACGACATCCGCCTCTTTTTGACGCGCTGGCGCGGCACCTACTGGGAAGACCGGCTGCGCAACGACTGGCTGCTGCTGCTGGGCGCGCGCCGGGACTGGCCGACGCTGCTGCAGGAGGTGGCGGCCTTCCGCATGAACGACGACGCCGAAGTGCGCTGCTACACCGCGCTGGCGCGCCTGGAGACCGGCTTGGTCCAGCCGGGCGACATCGCGGCCGAGGTGCGCGACACCTGGCTGGCACAGCGCGCGGCCGCACCCGGCTGTGCCGCCGCCGCGGGGCGGCTGATCCAGGCCGGTGCGCTAACGCCGGATGTGGCCTGGCAGCGCGCGCGCCTGGGCGTGGAGGCGGGGCGGCTGGCCATCGCCACGCAGGCGGTCGGGCTGCTGAATCCCGAATGGGTGCCGCTCGTGGAGCGGGTCTACCAGTCCCCGCAGCGCTATCTGGACGACAAGGTGACCGCTTTGCGCCACCGGACCAAGGAAATCGTCACCCTGGCGCTGATCCGGCTGGCCACGCAGGACCCGTCCGCCGCCGCGGAGGAGGCCGCGCACCTGCGCTGGCGCGCCCAGCTCACCGCCGAGGAACGGGCCTGGATCTGGGGCGCCATCGGCAAGCGGGCCGCTCTGCGGCTGTCGGACGATGCGGTGCGCCACTTTGCCCGGGCCGATGACGCCCTGCTGCCCGACGACTGGCGGGCGTGGAAGGTGCGCGCCGCCCTGCGCGCCGGTGACTGGGCGACCGTGCGCCGCACCATCGAGCACATGGGCGACAAACAGCGCCAGGATCCGACTTGGACCTACTGGCTGGCGCGCGCGCTGCAGGCCAGCGGCCGGCCCGAAGACGCCGCCGCCGCCCGCGAGGCGTATGCCCGCATCGCCGGCAGCGCCGGTTTTTACGAAAAGCTGGCCGCCGAGGCGCTGGGGCAGCCCTTCACCCTGCCGCCCGCCCC
>NZ_DAISXZ010000044.1:0-18324 GCF_036825565.1 Tepidimonas sp.
GTTGGGGGGCGACGCGGGTGGCGGGTCTGGGCCGATGCTTTTGTCTGCGCTTTGGCGTGGTCGCACCAACCCGCCACCGCGCAGGTGCCGCACTTGGGCGCGCGCGCCGTGCAGGTGTAGCGGCCGTGCAGAATCAGCCAGTGGTGCGCGTCGCGCAAAAAGCGCTCGGGCACGCGCTGCAGCAGCGTCTGCTCGACCTGCAGTGGCGTCTTGCCGGGGGCCAGGCCCGTGCGGTTGGCAACGCGAAAGATGTGCGTGTCCACCGCCATCGTCGGCTCGCCGAAAGCGACGTTGAGCACCACGTTGGCGGTCTTGCGACCGACGCCGGGCAGGGCCTGCAGATCCTCGCGGCGGCGCGGCACCTCGCCGCCATGGCGCTGCAGCAGCAGGCGGCAGGTCTCGATGATGTGGCGCGCCTTGCTGCGGTACAGGCCAATGGTGCGGATGTGCGCTTCCAGCGCCTCGTGCCCAAGCGCCAGGATGGCCTGCGGCGTGTTGGCCACGGGGAACAGCCGCCGCGTGGCCTGGTTGACGCCGCGGTCGGTGGCCTGGGCGCTGAGCATCACGGCCACGAGCAGCTCGAACACGCTCGTATACTCCAATTCGGTTTGCGGCTGAGGCCGCTCGGTCTGCAGGGCCGAGAAAAAGGCTTCGGTGTCGCGCGGTTTCATGACGCTGGCGGCGGCGCCCGGCCCGTTGGGGTTGCGGCGCCTTCTCATGTATAAGTTTGCAAGGATACGGCATGACGGATGACGCGCCTGCCTCCCCGGTGCGGCTGGCCGAGCGGCTGGCCCACGTCGAGACCTCGGCGATCCGGGAATTGTTCAAGCTGCTGGGCAAGCCCGGCATCATCAGCTTTGCCGGTGGCTTTCCGGATGCGGCCCTGTTCGACGTCGAGGGCATCCGCGCGGCGACGCTGGCGGCCCTGGCGGCCAGCCCCGGCGCGGCGCTGCAATACGGCGCCACCGAGGGGTTCGATCCGCTGCGCGAGCAGATCGCAGCCTTCATGGCCGCCAAGGGCGCGCGCGACGTGGCGCCCAGCGACCTCATCGTGACCACCGGCAGCCAGCAGGCGTTGGACCTGATCGGCAAGACGCTGGTCTCGCCGGGCGACACGGTGATCGTCGAGGCGCCGACGTTCCTGGCCACCATCCAGTGTTTTCGCCTTTACGGTGCGCAGTTGTTGACGGTGCCGGTGGACGGGCAGGGCGCCGACGTCGAGGCGCTCGAGCGCCTGATCGAGCAGCACCGGCCCAAGTTCGTTTACTTGATCCCGACGTTTGGCAACCCGAGTGGGGCGCAAATGAGCCTGGAGCGCCGCCGCCGCGTGCTGGAGCTGGCGGTGCGCACGCGCACGCTGGTGGTGGAGGACGACCCCTACGGCGACCTGTATTTCGACACCCCGCCGCCGCCAAGCCTGCTGGCGCTGAGCCACGAGGTGCCGGGCAGCCGAGACTGCCTCGTGCACTGCGGCAGTCTGAGCAAGGTGCTCTCGCCCGGGCTGCGCATCGGTTGGATGGTGGCCCCAGCCGAGTTGCTGGCCAAGGCGACGATGTGCAAGCAGTTCAGCGATGCGCACACCAGCACCTTCGCGCAGGCCACCGCGGCGCAGTATTTGGCCAGCGGCCGCCTGCCGGCCACGAGGGAGCGCGTGCGCGGCATCTACGCGCGGCGCGCCGCAGCGATGGTGGCGGCGCTGCGGCAGGAGCTGGGCGAGGCGATCGACTTCGTGCCGCCGCGCGGCGGGCTGTTCGTCTGGGCGCGGCTGACCGGCGCACGCGGCAAGCCAGCGGACGGCGGGGAACTGGCCCGCCGGGCGATCGAGCAGGGTGTGGCCTTCGTGCCTGGGGTGCCGTTCTTTGCCCGTGACCCGGATCCGGCGACGCTGCGGCTGAGCTTTGCGACGGTGGACGAGGAGCGCATCCGCGAGGGGGTGCGGCGGCTGGCGGCGGCGCTGGGTTGATCAGCCTCCCGTGCCTGTCTCCCCCAGCTTGGCCGCCCAAAGCCTGAGCCGCATGCCAACGCCGGTGGTGTAGCCGACGGTAACGTGGCGCAGGCGGTCGCCGGCGTCCAGTACCGCAAACACCGGCACCGAGCGCCAGCCGTGCGCGGCGGCCAGGCGCCCGTCGGCGTCCAGCACCGTCACCCACGGCAGGCCGCGCTGGCGCAGGTAGGCGCGCACGGCGGCCGCCTCACCGCTGCGCGTGGCCAGCGTCACCACCGGTCGCTCGGCGGCCAGCGCGGTGACGGTGCTTTCCTCGGCGCGGCAGATGCCGCACCAGGTCGCCCAGACGTGCAGCGCCACCGGCGCATCGGCCCCTGGGCCGAGCTGTGCGCGCAGCTCGGCCCAGGGGCCGCGGCCTTCCGTGCCGTCGGGCAGCAGCCACGCCAGCGTGCCCTCGGGCGCCCAGCGCTCGGGCGTTGCACGCGTCAGCCACGCCTGCACCCCCAGGAAAACCCCGAGTGCCAATGTCAGGGTGATCGAAGCTTCGCGTACAAAATGGCGGATGCGTCCCATGGCCCCATTTTGCCTGGCCACCCCCCACCGTATCCGATCCTGGAGGAGTTTCCCCGTGACGACGCCGACCAAGTTCCTGCTGCAGGAAAGCCAGATGCCCTAGTACTGGTACAACATCGCCGCCGACCTGCCCAAGGCTTTGCCGCCGGTGCTGCACCCGGGCACGCTGCAACCGGTCGGCCCCGACGACCTGGCGCAGCTGTTTCCGATGGAGCTGATTCTGCAGGAGGTCAGCACCGAGCGCGAAATCGAAATCCCCGAGCCGGTGCGCGAGATCTACCGCCTCTGGCGGCCCAGCCCGCTGTTTCGCGCCCACCGCCTGGAAAAGGCCTTGGGCACGCCGGCCAAGATCTTCTACAAGTACGAGGGCGTCAGCCCCGCCGGCAGCCACAAGCCCAACACCGCGGTGCCGCAAGCGTTCTACAACGCGCAGGCCGGCACCAAGCGGCTGACCACCGAGACCGGCGCCGGCCAATGGGGCACGTCGCTGTCGTTTGCGGGGCAGCTGTTCGGGCTGGAGGTGCTGGTGTTCCAGGTGCGCGTCAGCTACGACCAGAAGCCCTACCGCCGCGCGGTGATGGAGACCTACGGCGCGCACTGCCTGCCGTCGCCGTCCACCGAGACGGAGTACGGCCGGCGCGTGCTGGCGCAGCGGCCGGACCACCCGGGCAGCCTCGGCATCGCGATTTCGGAGGCGGTGGAGCTGGCCGCGCAGCGTGAGGACACCAAGTACGCGCTCGGCTCCGTGCTCAACCACGTGCTGCTGCACCAGACCGTCATCGGCCTGGAGGCGATGGAGCAGCTGCAGATGGCCGACGCTTGGCCGGACGTGATCGTCGGCGCCACCGGCGGCGGCAGCAATTTTGCCGGCATCGCCTTTCCGTTCATCGGCCACGCGCTGCGCGGTGGGGCGCGGCCGCGCGTGGTGGCGGTGGAGCCGGCGGCCTGCCCGTCGCTGACGCGCGGCAAGTACGCCTACGACTTCGGCGACACGGCGCACCTGACCCCGCTGACCAAAATGCACACGCTGGGCTCGACCTTCACGCCGCCACCTTTCCACGCCGGCGGGCTGCGCTACCACGGCATGGCGCCGCTGGTGTCGCACCTGAAGGAGCTGGGCCTGATCGAGGCGGTGGCCTACACGCAGACGCAGTGCTTCGAGGCTGGCGTGCTGTTTGCGCGCAGCGAAGGCATCGTGCCGGCGCCGGAGGCCAACCACGCGGTCAAGGGCGCGATCGAGGAGGCGCTGCGCTGCAAGCGCGAGGGCAGGAGCGAGACGATCCTGTTCAACCTGTGCGGCCACGGCCACTTCGACATGGCCGCGTACCAGAAATACTTCGCCGGCGAGCTCAAGGACGAGACCTACGACGAGCGCGAGCTGGCGATGGCGCTGGCGGGCCTGCCGAGCGTGCCGGAGCCGGTTTGAGAAAGGCGTGGGTCGGCATCCGATGGATGACCGGCCCGCGGACCGAGGATCATGCAAATCGGAAAGTCGACTTTCCGATTTGCATGGAAATGACTCGGCTGCTCAGGGCCGCACGACCTCGAGCAGCCGGTCCAGCCCGCCCATGTCGATGGCGACGTGGGCCTGTTGGCGCACCTTGGGCTTGGCACGGTAGGCCACCGCCAGGCCCGCGGCGGCCATCATCTCCAGGTCGTTGGCGCCGTCGCCCATGGCGATGGCCTGCTCGGGGACGCAGCCGATCAGGTCGCACGCTTGCAGCAGCGTGCGGCGCTTTTCGGCGCCGTCGCATATGTCGCCCCAGTGCTGGTCCAGCAGCCGTCCGGTCAGGCGCCCGTCGACGATCTCCAGCCGGTTGCTGCGCGCAAAGTCCAGCGCCAGCCGCTCGCGCAGCCGGTCGGTGAAGAAGGTGAAGCCGCCGCTGACCAGCAGCACCTTCAGGCCCGCGCCCTTGCATGCCAGCACCAGCTCGGCCGCGCCGGGGTTGAGCTTGAGGCGCTGGCGGTAGACGTCCTCCAAATGCTGCACCGGCACGCCGGCCAGCAGCGCCACGCGGCGGCGCAGGCTTTCCTTGTAGTCGGCGATTTCGCCGCGCATCGCGGCCTCGGTGATGGCCGCAACCTCGGCCTTGCGTCCCGCGGCATCGGCGATCTCGTCCACGCATTCGATGTTGATCAGCGTGGAATCCATGTCGAAGGCAATCAGTTTGAAGTCGCGCAGGCGCAGCGGCGGCGTGATGCCGCGCACGGCAAGGCCGGGGGCGAAGTCGGTCAGCGGGGTCATGGACGGCATTATCGTGGGATGGCGAGGCGGCGCCTCAGTACGCTACGTAGCGCCCGGGTCGGTGATTGATGGCCAGCGTCAGGTTCATCAGCGCTGCAGCCAGCACCGACAGCAGCAGCTGCAGTGGGCCGACCCAAGGGATGGCCGCAAGCAGGATAGCGCCATCGATGGCCAGCTGCACCACGCCGGCGCGCCAGCCGTAGCGCTCCTGCAGCCACAGCACCAGGGTGTTGAAGCCGCCGACGCTGGCGCGGTGGCGAAACAGGATGATGAAGCCAACACCGATCAGCAGCCCGCCGGCCACCGCCGCGAACAGCGGATTCAGCGACTCGATCGCCAGCCAGCGCGGCATGGCCTCGGTCAATGCGGCCAGCAGCCCCACAGCCAGCACTGTCTTGAGCGTGAACGCGCGCCCCATGCGCACCCAGGCCAGCGCGTAAAACGGCAGGTTGATCGCAAAGACTAGCGCGCCGAACGGCCAGCCATTCGCGTAGTGCGTGACGAAGGCGAGCCCCACGGTGCCTCCGGTCATCAACCCCGCCTGACGGAACAGCACCAGCCCCAGCGCCACGATCAGCGTGCCGGTCAGCAGGGCCTGTGCATCGTCCAGCCAGGTGTGGCGCGGGGTGGGAAAGGGCGTGTCGCCGGGGGTCATGCGGTTTCGGTGGCCAGTGGTTGACCCAGCGATCGCAGCACGTCGCGCACCAACTGGGCGCGCGCCGAGGGCTCGGGCAAGGCGCGCTCGATCTTCAGGCGGTCATTGCCCGCCAGTTTGACCTGGCGGTTCTTTTGCACCAGCTCGATGATGCGCATCGGGTCCACCGGCGGATTGGGGCGAAAGCTGATCAACACATGCGACGGGGCGGCGTCGATCTTGACCACCCCATAGCGACTGGCCAGCACGCGCAGCCGGTGCACGTCGATAAGGTTTTGCGCGGCCGGCGGCAGTTTGCCAAATCGGTCGACGATTTCCTCGACCAGCGCGTCGATCTGCTCGTTGGTCTTGGCGGTCGCGAGCTTTTTGTAAAAGCTCAGCCGCAGGTGCACGTCGCCGCAGTAATCCTGCGGTAGCAGGGCCGGGGCGTGCAGGCTGATTTCGGTGGTCGCCGCCAGGGGTTTGAGCAGATCGGGCTCCTTGCCATCGCGCAGGCAGCGCACGGCCTCGGCCAACATCTCGTTGTAGAGCTGAAAGCCGACCTCCATCATGTTGCCGCTCTGGCTCTCACCCAGCACCTCGCCGGCACCGCGAATCTCCAGGTCGTGCATCGCCAGGTAGAAGCCGCTGCCCAGCTCCTCCATCTGCTGGATGGCCTCTAGCCGCTGCGCGGCCTGTTTGGTCAGCCCCTCGATGTCGGGCACCAGCAGGTAGGCGTAGGCCTGGTGGTGGCTGCGCCCGACGCGCCCGCGCAGCTGGTGCAGCTGCGCCAGGCCGAACTTGTCGGCGCGACTGATGACGATGGTGTTGGCGGTAGGCACGTCGATGCCGGTCTCGATGATGGTGGAGCACAGCAGCAGGTTGAAGCGCTGGGCGACGAAGTCGCGCATCACGCGCTCCAGCTCCCGCTCGGGCATCTGGCCGTGGGCGATGCCGATGCGTGCCTCGGGCAGCAGCTGTTCCAGCTTGGCCCGACGGTTCTCGATGGTTTCCACCTCGTTGTGCAGGAAGTACACCTGCCCGCCGCGCTTGAGCTCGCGCAGCACCGCCTCGCGGATGACGCCGGCGTTTTCCTCGCGCACGAAGGTCTTGATAGCCAGCCGCCGCTGTGGCGCGGTGGCGATCACCGACAGATCGCGCAGCCCCTCCAGGGCCATGCCGAGCGTGCGTGGGATGGGTGTGGCGGTCAGCGTCAGCACGTCCACCTCGGCGCGCAGCGCCTTGATCGCCTCCTTGTGGCGTACGCCGAAGCGGTGCTCCTCGTCGATGATCAGCAGCCCCAGGTTCTTGAACTGGGTCTTTTCCGACAGCAGCTTGTGCGTGCCGACGACGATGTCGATGGTGCCGTCCGCGATACCCTTCAGCGCCGCGCTGGTCTCTTTGGCCGTGCGGAAGCGGCTCATCTCCGCGATGCGCACAGGCCAGCGCGCAAAGCGGTCCACCAGCGTTTGGTAGTGCTGCTCGGCCAGTAGCGTGGTCGGGGCCAGAAAGGCGACCTGCTTGCCTCCGATCACGGCGACGAAGGCTGCGCGCAGCGCCACCTCGGTCTTGCCAAAGCCGACGTCGCCGCAGACCAGCCGGTCCATCGGCCGCGGGCTGATCATGTCCTGGATGACGGCGTGGATGGCGGCGCGCTGGTCCGGCGTCTCCTCGAAGCCGAAGTCGTTGGCGAACGCCTCATAGTCCTTGGCGTCGAAGCGGAAGGCGTGGCCCTGGCGCGCGGCGCGGCGCGCATAGACGTCGAGCAGCTCGGCGGCGGTGTCGCGCACCTGCTCGGCTGCCTTGCGGCGGGCCTTGTCCCACTGGCCGCTGCCCAGGCGGTGCAGCGGTGCCTCTTCGGCGCTGACACCGGTGTAGCGGCTGATCAGGTGCAGTTGTGACACGGGCACGTAGAGGGTGGCACCCTGCGCGTACTCCAGATGCAAAAACTCCTGCAGGGCGGGCGTGCCGTCGGGGTTCTTCTCGCCCAGGTCCAGGTTGACGAGCCCTCGGTAGCGCCCGATGCCGTGCTGCGCGTGCACCACGGGATCGCCCAATTGCAGCTCGCTCAGGTCCTTGATCAGCGCTTCGACGTCGCTCGTCTGCTCCTGCTTGCGCCGTCGGCGAACGGTCGGTCCGGCGGCGAACAGCTCGGTCTCGGTAACGAGCTCGATGCCGGCCTCGGGCCAGGCAAACCCCGCAGCCAGTGGCCCCGTGGCGATGCCCACCGCCGCGGCGCTGGCGCGGAAGGCCGCCAGGTCGTCGAAAACCGGGGGATCCAGCCGGCTGGAGCGCAGAAAGTCCAGCAGGCTCTCGCGCCGGCCGTCACTTTCGGCCAGGATCAGCACCCGGGCGTTGGTGCGCCGCAGGTGGGCGTGCAGCCGCTCCAGCGGGTCGTCGGCGCCGCGCTGCGCGGTCAGGTCGGGCAGCGCATCGATGACGCCGGCCCAGGCCGCCAGCGCTTGCGCGGCTGCGGCAGGGCGCAGCGCCCATTGGGCGTGCGGTTTGGCGCGGGCATAAAAGCCCTCGGCGTCCAAAAACAATGTCTCGGGCGGCAGAGCGGGGCGCTCCGGGTCGCCTTGCACCAGGCGGTAGCGCTCTCGCGTGTCCTGCCAAAAGCGCTGGAAGGCGTCGTCCAGGTCGCCGTGCCACACCAGCGTCGCGTCCGCGCCCAGGTAGTCGAAGACGGTGGCCGTCTCGTCGAAGAACAGCGGCAGGTAGTACTCGATGCCCGCAGTGGCCACGCCGTTGCCGATGTCCTTGTACAGGCGGCTCTTGGTTGGGTCGCCTTCCAGCAGCTCGCGCCAGCGGGCGCGAAAGCGCGCGCGCGCCGCTTCGTCCATCGGGAACTCGCGCCCGGGCAGCAGGCGCACCTCGGGCACGGGGTAGAGGCTGCGTTGCGTGTCCGGATCGAAGGTGCGGATGGAGTCGATCTCGTCGTCGAACAGATCGACGCGGTATGGCATGGGCGACCCCATGGGGAAAAGATCGATCAGCCCGCCGCGCACCGCGTATTCGCCCGGGCTGACGACCTGGGTGACGTGCTGGTAACCCGCCAGGGTGAGCTGGGCGCGCAGGCGCGCTTCGTCCAGCTTCTGCCCGGTTTTGAAGGCAAAGGTATAGGCCGCCAAAAACGACGGCGGCGCCAGCCGGTACAGCGCCGTGGTGGCCGGCACCAGGATGACGTCGGCGCCGTCGTCGGCCGCGCGCTGCTGGATGCGCCACAGCGTGGCCAGCCGCTCCGAGATCAGGTCCTGGTGCGGCGAAAAGGTGTCGTAGGGCAGGGTCTCCCAGTCCGGAAACAGCGCGCAGCGCAGCCCGGGCTCGAAGAACGGCAGCTCGGCGAGCAGCCGCTGAGCGTCCGCCGCGTCGGCGGTGACGATGGCCGTGGGGCGGCCGGCGGCCTTCTCGCGTGTGGCCAGGGCGGCGAGCACCATCGCATCGGCCGATGGGGCGGGGCGCGCCGACTGGAAGCGCTTGCCAGGGGTGAGGCGGGGAAGTTCCATGAGGGGCTGCATTCTAGAATCCACGGCCATGACGGATGCGAATGTTGCGCATGCCCTGCAGGTTTCCCGTGCGGCGGATGGCGCTGGCCTGGCGTGGCCCTCGGACGCGGTGGGTGCGGTGCGCTGCTATGCGCTCGTGCCGGCGGCGGGCAGCGGCAGCCGGTCGGGCCTGAACACGCCCAAGCAGTACCACGTGATCGCGGGGCGCCGGGTGATCGACCACACGCTGGTGGCGTTGACGGCGGTGCCCGCACTGGTCGGGGTGGGGGTGGTGCTGGCGCCGCACGACGACACCCCCGTCGGCCAGGATGCGCGGGTGCGGGTCTGGCGCATCGGGGGCGCGACCCGCGCCGAGAGCGTGCTCAACGGGTTGACGGCCCTGGCCGAGGCCGGTGCGCGCGACCACGACTGGGTGCTGGTGCACGACGCGGCGCGTTGTCTGGTACGGCCGGCGGACATCCAGGCCCTGATCGACGCCTGCCGCGACGACCCCGTGGGCGGGCTGCTGGCGGTGCCGTTGGCGGATACGCTCAAGGAGGCGGGCGCCGACGGCGGCATCGACCGGACCCTGCCACGAGACGGCAAGTGGCTGGCACAGACGCCGCAGATGTTTCGCCTGGGGGCCTTGCGCGACGCCCTGCAGGCCCATCGCGATACGGGGTTTGCCGGCATCACGGACGAGGCCAGCGCCCTCGAGCGCTGCGGCGCCCGCCCGCGGCTGGTGCGCGGCAGCACCCACAACATCAAGCTCACCTACCCGGAGGACTTTGCCGTGGCGCAAGCCTTGCTGACCGAATCCGACGCGCCGGCCTGGCGCATTGGCGAAGGCTGGGATGTCCATGCGCTGGTGCCGGGCCGGCGGCTGGTGCTGGGCGGGGTGGAGATTGCGTTCGATCGCGGGCTGTTGGGCCACTCCGACGCCGATGCGCTGATGCATGCCATCACCGACGCCTTGCTGGGTGCGGCGGGTTTGGGCGACATTGGCACCTGGTTTCCCGATACGGACGAACGTTTCCGCGGTGCGGATTCGGCCCGACTGTTGGCTGAGGCCCGCGCCGCCGTCCGTGAACGGGGGTGGCAGCCGGTCAACGTCGATGCCACCGTCATCGCTCAGGCCCCGCGTCTGGGCCCCTACCGCGCAGCCATGCAGGACCAGATCGCCGCCTGTCTGGACCTGCCGTCGCAGGCTGTCAACGTCAAGGCCAAGACCGCCGAACGGCTGGGGCCCGCGGGTCAGGGGCTGTGCATCGAGGTGCGTGCCGTAGTGCTGTTGCAGCGCGCGCCGTGCGCCTGACGCGGCTGCCCGAAAGGGCGCAACCCGCTCACGCCGGCCGCAGCCGCAGCGTCACCGACAAGCCGCCACCCGGGGCGTTGCGGATGTGGCACTCGCCCCCCATACGCTCGAGCGCACGCCGCACGATCGCCAGCCCCAAGCCGCTGCCCGGCGTGGTGCGCGCGCTTTGCGCACGGTAGAAAGGGTCGGTCAGCCGCGGCAGCGCGTCCGGTGCCGTGCCCGGGCCATGGTCGCGCACCTCTAGTTCGATCCACTCGCCCCGCCGCGCGACCTGGATGTCGATGCGCACGCGCCCGTCGGCGCTGCGGCCATGCCGCGTGGCGTTCTCGAACAGGTTGGTCAGCACGCGCTGCAAGGCCGTGGCGTCGGCCATGGCGTGCAGCCCCTCTGGGGCGCGTACGCGCAGCTCGACGTCGTCGCGCGGGCGGTAGGGGGCGGCGGCCCGCTCCAGCGCGCCGGTGATCGGCGTGGCATCCAGGTGGGCCGGACGCTCGCGCGCGTAATCCAAAAACTGGCCGATGATGGTGTCCAGGTCAGCCACGTCGTCGGCCATGCGGGCCCGGGTGGAGGCGTCCGGCACGCCCATTTCGATTTCCAGCCGCAGCCGCGCCAGCGGGGTGCGCAGGTCGTGCGAGATGCCCGCCAGCATCAGGCGGCGGTCCGCTTCGGCGCGGGCGAGCTGTTCGGCCATGCGGTTGAAGGCCCGGTTGACGCCGGCGATCTCGCGCGTGGGCAGGGTGTCGTCCAGCCGCGCGCCGTCGAAATCCCCGTCGCGCACGCGCGCCGCCGCCTGCGCGAGTCGCTGAAGCGGCTGGTTGATCAAGCGCGTGATCGCCACCGCGCCGACCATGGACAGCGCCAGCGCCGTCGTCAGCCAGGCTAGCCAGGTGCGTCCGCGTACGGCATCCAGCCGGGAGGGGTCGGCCAGTAGCCAGTATTTCTCCCCCTCGATGGCAAAGCCGATCCACAGCCCATCGAAGCCGTTGACCTCCCGCGCCACGATGGTGCCGGGGCCCAGGCGATCGATCAGCGCCACCGCGACCCGGTGGCCCGGGGAGTCGGCCTCGAACGGACTGTAGGTGTCGTGTTCGTCGCGCACTGCGATGCGCACATTCTCCTCGTCCACCAGGGTCTTGACCAGCGCCACGCGGGCGATGGGATCAGTGTAGATGAGGGCCGCCCGCGTCAGGTTGACCAGCGAGGCCAGGGCTTGCGCGCTCTGCAGTGCGCGGGGCTCCTGCTCCAGCGTGCGAAAGGTCTGAAACCATGCCAGCACGCTGAGCAGCAGCAACCCCGACAGCAGCAGAAAGTTGCGCCAGAACAGGCTCATCAGTCGTCCGGCACGAACATGTAGCCCACCCCCCAGACCGTCTGGATGTAGCGCGGGCTGGCGGGGTCGGGCTCGATCAGCTTGCGCAGACGCGAGACCTGTACGTCCAGGCTGCGGTCGAAGGGTTCGAACTCCCGCCCGCGGGCCAGTTGCGCCAGCTTGTCGCGCGACATCGGCTGGCGTGGGTGGCGCACGAGGGCCTTGAGCATGGCGAACTCGCCCGTCGTCAGCGGCACCTCGACGCCGTCGCGGGTGAGGATGCGCTGACCCAGATCGAAGGCAAACGACCCGAAATGCACCACGGCCTTGTCCGCGGCGGCGGCCCCCGGGGCCTCGGGGCGGGGGCGGCGGCGCAGCACGGCATGGATGCGCGCGAGCAGCTCGCGCGGATTGAAGGGCTTGGGCAGGTAGTCGTCGGCGCCGAGTTCGAGGCCGACGATGCGGTCCACGTCCTCGCCCTTGGCGGTGAGCATGATGATGGGCGTGTGGTCGCCGCTGGCGCGCAGGCGCCGGCAGATGGACAGACCGTCCTCGCCGGGCAGCATCAGATCCAGCACGATCAGGTCCACCGGGTCGCGCAGCAGCAGGCGGTCCAGGCGCTGGCCGTTTTCGGCCAGCAGCACCTCGAAGCCCTCCTGGCTCAGGTAGCGGTGCAGCAGTTCGCGGATGCGGGTGTCGTCGTCGACAATCACGAGGCGGTCCGGGCGGCGCGTGTTCATGCGGGCATTGTGGCGCGAAAATCCCGCGCTGGCAGCGCCGGCGCGGGCGCGGCAGCGCTCGCCGGTGGCACACTGCAGGCTTTCCGTCGCCCCAGGAGTACCCCATGCCGTTTGCCCGAATGATTCCCCGCACCCCCGCTGTCCTTGCGCGTTGCGGGCTGCGCGGCGCGTTGTCGTCGAGCGCCGTCGTGTGGGCCCTGTGCCTGGGCGCGCCGCTGCCGCTGCTGGCCCAGGGGGTGCCGGAAGCGAACGTGGTGCACCTCAGCGCCCAGGCCGAGCAGCGCCTGCCGCAGGACTGGATCACCGTCACCGTGGCGGTGCGCCACCAAGCTCCCGATGCCGCCGCCGTGCAAGCGCACCTGCGGCGAACGCTGGATCAGGCGCTGGCGCATATCCGCCCGCGCGAGCGGGCCGGGCGGCTCGAGGTGGCCAGCGGTGGCTTCCAGGTCCAGCCGCGCTATGGGCGCGACGGGCAGATCAGCGGCTGGCAGGGCGGTGCCGAGCTGCTGCTGCGGGGGCGGGACGTGGCGGCCGTTGCCGCCCTGGCGGCCGAGCTGCCGGGCATGGCCGTCACGGGGCTGCAGATGTCGCTCAGCCGCGAGGCTGCTCGGCAGGCCGAGGCGGCGGTGCGCGCGCAAGCGATCGATGCCTTTCGCCAACAGGCCGCGGAGGTGGTGCGGGCCTTCGGTTTCCAGGGCTACGAATTGCGCGAGGTCCACGTTGGGACGCAAACCCCGGGGCCGGAGCCGCGCCCGTTGCTGCGCGCCATGGCCGCCAACGGCGCAGAGGCCGTCCCCGCGCTACCAGTGGAGCCGGGTCAGGCGGTGCTGCAGGTCACCGTCTCGGGCGCCGTGCGGCTGAAGTGACGCGCCCCGTCACTGGGCGGCCCAGCCGCCGTCCATGTTCCAGGCCGCGCCGCGCACATTGCTGGCCGCTGGCGAGCAGAAAAAGACGGCGAGTTCGCCCAATTCCTCGGGCGTGGTGAACTGCATCGAGGGCTCCTTCTCGCCCAGCAGCAGGCGGGTCGCCTCCTCGTTGCTGATGCCCAGGGCCGCGGCCTTGGCGTCCACCTGCTTTTGCACCAGCGGCGTCAGCACCCAGCCCGGGCAGATGGCGTTGCAAGTGACGCCGGTGGTGGCCGTCTCCAGCGCCACCACCTTGGTCAGCCCCACGACGCCGTGCTTGGCGGCCACGTAGGCGGATTTCTGCGCCGAGGCCACCAAGCCGTGCACCGAGGCGACGTTGATGATGCGTCCCCAGTTGGCGGCTTTCATGGCCGGCAGCGCCAGGCGCGTGGTGTGGAAGGCGCTGCTCAGGTTGATGGCGATGATGGCGTCCCAGCGCTCCGGCGGAAAGTCCTCGATCGCCGCCACGTGCTGGATGCCGGCGTTGTTGACCAGAATGTCCACGCGGCCAAAGCGCTCGGCGGCGGCCCGCATCATGTCCTCGATCTCGGCCGGCCGGCTCATGTCGGCGCCGTGATAGAACACGTCCACGCCCAGCGCGGCGATTTCCGCCCGCGCCCCGTCCACATCGCCAAAGCCGTTGAGGACGATGTTGGCCCCTTGGCGGGCCAGGGCCTTGGCGATGCCAAGCCCGATTCCGCTGGTGGATCCGGTGACGAGAGCCGTCTTGTGCTTCAGCATGGTGCGCGCTCCAATTCCTTTACGATCTGGCGATCGAAGTCGACGAAATCGCGTGCATTATCAGCCACACATGCCCATGGAACCGACGCTGCATCACCTGGCCGTTCCTGGCCCTCGCGCTGCGCATGGCGAGCCTCGTCGCATCGCCTGGTGGGAATGGAATGCCGCCGGAACCGTCCACCCCGCCCATGTCGTCGTGTGCGTGCACGGCCTGTCGCGCCAGGCGCGCGACTTCGATGTGCTGGCACGCGCGCTGGTGCCCCATGCGGCGGTTGTGTGTGTGGATGTGGCCGGCCGCGGCCACAGCGACTGGCTCGACGATCCGATGGCCTACCAGATCCCCAACTACGTCAACGACCTGGCGGTTCTGCTGGCCCACCTGCGCCAGCGCCACGCCCAGGCAACCGGCACCGCCGAGCCGTATGCGCTGCGCATAGACTGGGTGGGCACCAGCATGGGCGGATTGATCGGCATGGCGCTGGCGTCGCAGCCCGCCATCGGCTTGCACCGGTTGGTCCTCAACGATGTCGGGCCGGTGATCGAGCCCGCCTCGCTGGAGCGCATTGCCAGGTATCTGGGCCAGCAGCCCGTCTATCCGAGCGAGCAGGCCGCGGCGGACGCGCTCTGGCAGGTGTCCAGCACTTTCGGCCCACACACGCCCGAGCAGTGGCTGGCTCTCACGCGCCCCATGCTGCGGCCGGTCGCGGGGGGGTGGACGCTGCACTATGACCCTGCTATCGCGGTGCCGTTTCGCGCCCAGTTGGAGGCCCAGCGCGCGGCTCAGGCGGTCAACCCTGTCGCCGCGGCCCAGGCCCGCTCCGCGGCGCAGCAAGCGGGCGAGGCTGGCCTGTGGGCGATGTACGACGCCATCACCTGCCCCACGCTGTTGTTGCGCGGGGCCGAGTCAGACCTGCTGTCCCGTGCCACGGCTGTTGCCATGACGCAGCGCGGCCCGCGCGCGCGGCTGGTGGAGTTTGCCGGTGTGGGGCACGCCCCGACGCTGGTACAGGAGGACCAGGTGCGGGTCGTGCGGGACTTCCTGCTCGCGCCATGATCAGCCGCTCCACCCACGAGGACGAAGCCCTCGGCGCAGACACGGCGATCACGGCTGCGCTCGCCACCCCCACCGACGGCGACGGCCGTGCCCTGCAGCGTGCTCGGGCGTTTGCCGAACCCCTGCTCAGCGGCGAAACGCTGGACACCGGCGAACCCGTGCTCGACCACGCCGACGCCGTGGCCCAGATCCTCAGCCGCATCGGGGGCACGCCGGACCTGCAAGCCTGCGTGTATCTGGTCTACGCCAGCCCCTTCCTTGCGCACCCGCGCGAGGTGATCGCCAAGGCCTTCGGCGAGGCGTTCGCCGACGTCGCTATCGAGACCAACAAGCTCATCCAGTTACAGCGCCAAGCGCGCCAGCGCGGTGCTCCGGCCGATGCCGCCGCCTCGGCGCTGGATGCCGCGCAGACCGAAAACGTGCGCAAGATGCTGCTGGCCTTCTCGCGCGACCTGCGCGTGGTGCTGCTGCGGCTGGCCTCGCGCCTGCAGACGCTGCGCTACCACGCCGCCGTCAAGCGCCTGCCGGAGCGCTCGCTCGCCGCCGAGTCGCTGCAGGTATTCGCGCCGCTGGCCAACCGCCTGGGCATCTGGCAGCTCAAGTGGGAGCTAGAGGATCTGGCCTTCCGCTTTCTGGAGCCGGATACGTACAAGCACATCGCCGGGCTCCTCGACGAAAAGCGGGTCGAGCGCGAGACGCATGTCGAGCACGTCCGCCAGAGATTGGAGCGCGAGCTGGCCGCCCTCGGCCTGTCCGCGCAGGTGCAAGGGCGGCCCAAGCACATCTACAGCATCGTCAAGAAGATGCGCGGCAAGTCGCTCGATTTCGACCAGGTCTACGATCTGCGGGCGCTGCGCGTGATCGTCGGGTCGGTGGACGACTGCTACCGGGTGCTGGCGTGGGTGCACGCGCATTTCTCGCCGGCGCCCGACGAGTTTGACGACTACATCGCCAAGCCCAAGCCCAACGGCTACCAGTCGCTGCACACCGTGGTGCGCGACGAGCAGGGGCGCGCCTTCGAGATCCAGATCCGCACGCGCGCCATGCACGAGCACGCCGAGCACGGCGTGGCGGCGCACTGGGCCTACAAGGAGGCCGGCACCAAGGGCTACGCCGGCGTGACCGCCGGGTCGTCCTACGACGCCAAGATCGCGGTGCTGCGCCAGTTGCTGGCGTGGCAGCGCGACTTGAGCGGCCTGTCGCACGGTCTGTTCGACGACAGCATTTACGTGCTCACGCCGCACGCGGCCATCGTCGAGCTGCCCAAAGGCGCGACGCCCGTCGACTTTGCCTACGCGGTGCACACCGATCTGGGCCACCGCTGCCGCGGCGCGCGTGTCGATGGGCAGATGGTGCCCCTGAACACCCCGCTGGCCAATGGCCAGACGGTGGAGATCGTTGCGGCCAAGGAGGGCGGGCCGTCGCGCGACTGGCTCAACCCCGAAGCGGGCTACCTGGTCAGCCACCGCGCCAAGGCCAAGGTGCGCGCCTGGTTCAATGCGCAGGCAGCGGCCGACAACATCGCGCGGGGCCGCGATCAGGTCGAGCGCCTGCTGCAGCGCGAGGGCAAAACCGCCGTGAGGCTCGAAGACTTGGCGCTGGAGCTGGGGTTCGAGACCCCGGACGACTTGTTCGAAGCCGTCGGCAAGGAGGCCTTGACGCTGCGCGCCATCGAGCAGCAGATCCACCGCGCCGAGCCGCCCCCGCCGCCCGACGAACTGGTGCTGAAAAAGGCGCGCAGCCAGCCCGGCGGGCGCCCCGGCGGTGTGCTGGTGGTGGGGGTGGGGTCCGTCATGACCACGCTGGCGCGCTGCTGCAAGCCTGCGCCGCCCGACGACATTCGCGGCTTCGTCACCCGCGGCAAGGGGGTGAGCGTGCATCGCGCCGACTGCCCCGACTTTTTGGCTCTGGCCCGCCGCCAGCCCGGCCGGGTGATCGAGGTGGAGTGGTCCGGCAGCGTCCCCGCAGGGCCCCACGCCCCCGTCTATGCGGTGGACGTTGGCGTGCAGGCCCAGGACCGCCAGGGCCTGCTGCGCGACATTTCGGAAGCCTTCGCGCGCGAGAAGATCAACGTCATCGGCGTGCAAACCCAATCCGTCAAAGGCGTGGCGTGGATGACGTTTACCGTGGAGGTCAGCGATGCGACCCGCGTCAGCCGCGTGATGGCGGTGCTTACCGACGTGCCGGGGGTGCAGAAAGTCTGGCGCCGCTGACGGCGATCGGCCCGTTTTTCTGCTATAGTTCCGGCTCTGTCGACGCACGGTTGTGTTTAGACGCGACAGGCGCGTAGCTCAGCTGGTTAGAGCACCACCTTGACATGGTGGGGGTCGTTGGTTCGAGTCCAATCGCGCCTACCAAATACCAAGAGCACAAAAGCCCGGAGTCAACTCCGGGCCTTTGTTTTTTGCGCCGAGTGTTGTTGGGCACCGGTCAGGTGCGGGCGTTGGCGCGGGCAAATGCCACGAAGGCGTCCGCCTCCAGGGGCCGGCTGTACAGAAAGCCCTGGATCTCGTCGCATTCGCAGGCTCGTAGGTGTGCGCGCTGTTCGTCCGTCTCCCCCCCTTCTGCAATGGCCGTCATGCCCAGGGCATGCGCCATGTCCACCATGGTCCGGGCAAGCCGACGCGCCATCTCGTCGTGGGCGATGTCGCGGATAAACGATCGGTCGATCTTCAGCTTGTTGACCGAGAAATCGCGCAGATAGCTCAGCGACGAGTACCCCGTGCCGAAGTCGTCGATCGACAGGCGAAAGCCCGCGTCGTGCAGGTGCTGCAGCATCTTGCCCGCGGCCACCGGGTCGCGCAGTGCGACCGCCTCGGTCAGTTCGATTTCGATGCGCTCGGGCGGCACACCCGCGTCGCGCACCATGGTGCACAGCCCATCGACCAGCTCGGTCTGCGCAAACTGCACCGCCGACACGTTGATGGCCAGGGTGATGGGGGGCAAGCCGGCTTCGTCCCAGGCGCGCACCGTGCGCAATGCCTGTCTCTGCATCCACCGGCCGATGGGCACGATGCTGCCCGTCTGCTCCGCCAGCGGAATGAACTCTGCCGGCGGCACCGCCCCCCATTTGGGGTGCTGCCAGCGCAACAGGGCCTCGGCCCCGGTCAGGCGGCCGTCGCGCAGCGCCATCTGGGGCTGAAACACCAAAAACAGCTCGTTGGCCGCGATTGCGCCCTTGAGGGCCGCTGCCAGCTCGAGTGAGCGCTGGGTGTTGGCCTGCAGATCCGGCGAGAAGAAGCGCAGCCCGTTGCGCCCCTCCTGCTTCATGCGGACATGGCGTGCCCCGCCCGCAATTCTTTTGGACACGAAATTGGGGTAATAGACGTGTCTGAGAAAGGAGCGGGAAATGCTGAACGAGAGTGAGGTTGGTGGGGT
>NZ_DAISXZ010000045.1:0-18082 GCF_036825565.1 Tepidimonas sp.
GTCTTCGGTGCACAGCACGGTGTGCTCCCACTGGGCGGACAGCGACCGGTCTTTGGTGATGATGGTCCAGCCGTCGCCCAGCTCGCGGATCTCGCGCCGGCCCTGGTTGATCATGGGCTCGATGGTGAACGTCATGCCGGGCCGGATCTCCATGCCCGTGCCGGGGCGGCCGTAGTGCAGCACCTGCGGATCTTCGTGAAAGCGCTGGCCGATGCCGTGGCCGCAGAACTCCCGCACCACGCTGTAGCCGGCGCTCTCGGCATAGGTCTGGATCGCGTGCCCGATATCGCCCAGGCGCACGCCGGGGCGGACCTGTTCGATGCCTTTCCACATGGCCTCGTAGGTCACCTGGCACAAGCGCCGCGCGGGCGGGGGGACCTCACCGACCAAAAACATGCGGCTCGTGTCGCCATGCCAGCCGTCCTTGATGACGGTGACGTCGATGTTGACGATGTCGCCTTTCTTGAGTGGTTTGTTGTTGGGGATGCCGTGGCAGACGACGTGGTTGACCGAGGTGCAGATGCTCTTGGGGTAGGGCTGGTAGCCGCTGGGGGCGTAGTTGAGTGGCGCGGGGATGGCCTGCTGGACGCGCGCGATGTAGTCGTGCGCCAGGCGGTCCAGCTCGTTGGTGGTGACGCCCGGCCGCACGTGCGGTGCCAGGTAGTCCAGCACCTCCGCCGCCAGACGTCCGGCGGTGCGCATGCCCTCGATGCCTGCGGCGTCCTTGATGGTGGCTGTCATGTCGTGAATCGTGCGTGTGCGGCTGGCCCGTCCGGAGGGGATCGAACCCCCGACCCACGGCTTAGAAGGCCGTTGCTCTATCCAGCTGAGCTACGGACGGCAGGGGTATGTTTGTGGTCGGAGCGAAAGGATTCGAACCTTCGACCCTCTGCTCCCAAAGCAGATGCGCTACCAGACTGCGCTACGCTCCGACTTTGACGCGATTGTACCTGCGGTCGGGCATTGGCTAGGGTTGCGAGGCCGCGCTGCACCGCGGGGTGATCGACATCCTAAAATGGTGCACTTGGCCGAGCATGGGGCCGACGCCACCGATCAGGAACATCAGCCCAGGCCGCGCCTCCCAGCGCTGGCGCTCGTCTTGGGCTGGCAGCTTGCCGATTTGCTGGCCAGATTGAGCAGAATCGTCCCGGACTCGAACAGCGCGGCCGGTTTGCCGCTCAGGCCATCGGGGTCGACGATGGCAGGGATTTTGTTGCTGGGGCTGATGCGCAGGAAGTCCGGGGTGAACGGCTCACCTTTGCCGATGTCCACGGGGTGCGTCCGCCAGCCGCGCCCCTGGCGCAAGCCGCACCCCCTTGGGTGCGATGTGAATCTTGTGGCCGTTGGGGGTGGGCCAGGAATAGAGGCCGATGATGGCGGCGCGCGGGCGGGAGGAGGGAGTGCGAATTCGGACCCAGGGTGATAGAATAGTAGCCTCACGACCGAATGGGCGGGTGCACACCGGCCCATTTTTTTTGGTCAAACGCGATCACGCGCCATCCTGCGCGATGGCGCAAGAAGGCACCGCCCGGTGCCGACACGAAAGGCGAAAACGGGACGCATGAGCTGGCAGCAAGTGGTGGAGCAGACGGTGGTCGGGCTCGGATATGACTTGGTGGATCTGGAGCGGTCCGCCGGCGGCTTGTTGCGCGTGACCATCGATTGGCTCTGGGGTGGGGCGCAGGCGCAGGAGCGCTTCATCACCGTCGAGGACTGCGAGCGCGTCACGCGGCAGCTCCAGTATGTCCTGGAAGTTGAGGGCGTGGACTACCGCCGCCTCGAGGTGGGGTCGCCCGGCATCGACCGTCCGCTGCGCCATGCCCGCGATTACGAGCGTTTCGTCGGCGAGACCGTCGACGTCACGCTGCGCGCCCCCATCGGGGCGGTCGGCGCGGGGGCGGTGGCGCCGGGGCGAAAAAAGTTTCGTGGCGTCTTGCGTCGCGGTGAAGCGCCCGGGGCGTGGCAGCTCGAACTGGTCGAGGATGCTCCCGCCAAACTGGCCGCCAAGTCGCCGCGCCGTTCCGCCGAGCCCGTGGCTGTGCAGGTGCTCGGCTTCACGCTCGACGAGGTGCGCGAGGCGCGGCTGGCGCCGATCGTGGATTTCAAGGGGCGTCGCCCGCGCGGCGCCGCCGGTAACGCATAAGAGTACGTAGGCAGTGAAAGGCAGGCCAGAGCAATGAACCGCGAAATGTTGATGTTGATCGATGCCATCTCGCGCGAGAAGAACGTGGAGCCGCGCGTCGTGCTGGGCGCGGTGGAGTCCGCGCTGGCGTCGGCCACCAAAAAGCTGTTGGGCGGCGAGGTGGACGTGCGGGTGTCGATCGACCCCGACACCGGCGCCTACGAAACCTTCCAGCGCTGGAAGGTGGTGCCGGACGAAGCCGGCCTGCAAAACCCCGATGCCGAGGAACTGTACTCCGACGCCGTGGAGGACCATCCTGGCATCCAGGTGGGCGATTTCATCGAAAAGCCGATCGAGAGCGTGCCCGTTGGCCGCATCGGCGCGATGGCGGCCAAACAGGTGATCCTGCAAAAGATCCGTGACGCCGAGCGCGAGATGCTGCTCAACGATTTTTTGTCGCGCGGCGACAAGATCTTCGTGGGCACCGTCAAGCGGCTGGACAAGGGCGATGTGATCGTCGAGAGTGGCCGCGTCGAAGGACGGCTCAAGCGCAGCGAGATGATCCCGAAGGAAAACTTCCGCTCGGGCGACCGCGTGCGGGCCCTCATCATCGAGGTGGACCCGACCCTGCGTGGCGCCCCCATTCTGCTGTCGCGCGCCAGCCCCGAGTTCATGATCGAGCTGTTCCGCCAGGAGGTGCCGGAGATCGAGCAGGGCCTGCTGGAGATCAAGGCCTGTGCCCGCGATCCGGGCAGCCGCGCCAAGATCGCCGTGCTGTCGCACGACCGCCGTATCGACCCCATCGGCACCTGCGTCGGGGTGCGCGGCTCCCGCGTCAACGCGGTGACCAACGAACTGTCTGGCGAGCGCGTGGACATCGTGCTGTGGAGCGACGATCCGGCCCAGTTTGTGATCGGCGCGTTGGCGCCGGCCAATGTGCAGTCCATCGTCGTCGATGAAGAGCGGCACGCGATGGACGTGGTCGTCGACGAGGAAAACCTGGCCATCGCCATCGGCCGCGGCGGGCAGAACGTCCGGCTCGCATCGGACTTGACAGGCTGGAAGATCAACATCATGACGGCCGAGGAATCGGCCGAGAAGCAGGCCCAGGAGCGTCAGGCGCTGCGCGAGCTGTTCATGAGCAAGCTCGACGTCGACGAGGAGATCGCCGACATCCTGATCGAGGAAGGTTTCACCAGCCTCGAGGAAGTGGCCTATGTGCCCCTGCAAGAGATGCTGGAGATCGAGGCCTTCGACGAGGACATCGTCAACGAGCTGCGTGCCCGAGCCAAGGATGCGCTGCTGACGATGGAGATCGCCAAGGAGGAAAGCGTCGAGGAGGTCGCGCAGGATCTGCGCGATCTGGACGGGCTGACCACCGACCTGATCGCCAAGCTGGCCGATGCCGGTGTGCACACGCTCGACGACCTGGCCGATCTGGCCGTCGACGAATTGGTCGAGATCACGGGACAGAGCCGCGAGGAAGCGACGGCCCTGATCATGAAGGCGCGCGAACACTGGTTCGCCGGCGATGCTTCGTCCGCGCGTTCGTGAACAGCCCAGCCGAGGAGAAGGACACCGTATGTCGAGTAACACCGTCGCCGAATTCGCCGCCGAACTGAACAAACCGGTCTCGTTGCTGCTGGAGCAGTTCGTCGCCGCTGGCGTGGACAAGCACGCCGGCAGCGACCCCGTCACCGAGGCGGACAAGCAGCGCCTGCTCGCCCACCTCAAGGCCGCCCACGGCACCCTGGGGCAAGAGCGGCGCAAAATCACGCTGACCAAGCGCTCGACCACCGAGATCAAGCAGGCCGACGCCTCCGGCCGTGCGCGCACCATCCAGGTGGAGGTGCGCAAGAAGCGCACTTTCGTCAAGCGCGACGACGAAGCCGAGCGCGCCAGTGACGCCGCCGCGCAGGCCGAGGAAGCGGCGCAGGCGGCCGAACTGGCCCGCCTGGAAGAAGAGGCGCGGCTGCAGGCGGAGCGCCTGCGTCAGGAAGAGGAAGAACTCGCCCGCAAGCGCCGCGAGCGCGAAGAGGCCGAGGCCCGCGCCGCCGAGGAGGCCCGGCTGGCCCGCGAAGCTGCCGAAGCCCGGGCCCGAGCCGAGCGCGAGGCGGCGGCCCTGAAGGCCCGCGCCGAAATCGCCGTCGCCGCGTCCGGGGAGGCGGCCGCCGACGAGACCGCGCCCTCCGCCCAACCGGCGGCCGATGAGGCGGCGCGTACGGCAGCCGAGCGCGCCGAGGCCGAACAGGCGGAGCAGGCCCGCCGGGCGGCGGAGCAAGCCGCCGAGAAGGCCGCCGAAAAAGCGGCCGAGGAAGCCCGCGTGCGCGAAATCGAGGAGCGTCGCCGCAAGGCGCTGGCCGAGGCGGAAGCCATCCGGGCCATGATGGCCCAGCCGCGCAAGGTGCTGGTGGCGAAGAAGCCCGAGGAACCCAAGCCCGCGGCCGAAGCCAAGCCGGGCATCAAGGGCACGCTGCACAAGCCCGCCGGCACGCCCGCGCGTCCGCCCGCCGGCGCACCGGCGGCGCCCGCGGCGAAAAAAGAGGTCAAGTCCGAGGCGCTGTCGTCGTCGTGGAAGGACGAGGCTGGCAAGAAGAAGGAACTCAAGACGCGCGGCGACAGCGGCCCGGCGCGCTCGGGCAGCAACTGGCGCGCCGGCCCGAAGGGCAAGCCCGGTCGCGGCGGACGGGACGAGCGCGGCGCCGCTGCCGCCCCCGCCAGCGAGCAGCGCGTCATCGAAGTGCACGTGCCCGAGACCATCACCGTGGCCGAACTGGCCCACAAGATGGCGCTCAAGGCGTCTGAGGTCATCAAGCAGCTCATGAAGCTGGGTCAGATGGTGACCATCAACCAATCGCTGGACCAGGACACGGCGATGATCGTCGTCGAGGAACTGGGCCACAAGGCGGTGGCCGCGGCGCTGGACGATCCGGAGGCGTTTTCGGAAGAGGAGGCGGTGCTGTACCAGGGCGAGGAGAAGACCCGCCCGCCGGTCGTCACCGTCATGGGCCACGTCGACCACGGTAAAACCTCGCTGCTGGACTACATCCGCCGCGCCAAGGTCGCGGCGGGCGAGGCCGGTGGCATCACCCAGCACATCGGTGCCTACCATGTGGAGACGCCGCGCGGTGTCGTTACCTTCCTGGACACGCCGGGTCACGAGGCGTTCACCGCGATGCGCGCGCGCGGTGCGCAGGCCACCGACATCGTCATCCTGGTGGTGGCGGCCGACGATGGCGTCATGCCGCAGACGCGCGAGGCGATCAAGCACGCCAAGGCAGCCGGCGTGCCGATCGTGGTGGCGCTCACCAAGATCGACAAACCCGAAGCCAACCCCGACCGCGTCAAGCAGGAGCTGGTCGCCGAGGAGGTGGTGCCCGAGGAGTACGGCGGCGATTCGCCCTTCATCGGCGTGTCGTCCAAGACCGGCCAGGGTATCGACGAGCTGCTGGAGAACGTGCTGCTGCAGGCCGAGGTGCTGGAGCTGAAGGCCCCGGTGGACGCCAAGGCCAAGGGCCTGGTGATCGAGGCGCGGCTGGACAAGGGGCGTGGCCCCGTGGCGACCGCCCTGGTGCAGTCCGGAACGCTGCGCGTCGGCGACGTAGTGCTGGCCGGCCAGACCTATGGCCGTGTGCGCGCCATGCTCGACGAGGCCGGCCGTCCCGTCAAAGAAGCCGGGCCGTCCATCCCCGTGGAGATCCAGGGCCTGGCCGAGGTGCCGCTGGCGGGCGACGACTTCATGGTGATGGCCGATGAGCGCCGCGCGCGCGAAATCGCCACCTACCGCGCCGGCAAGTACCGCAGCACCAAGCTGGCCAAGCAACAGGCGGCCAAGCTGGAGAACATGTTTGCCGAGATGGCGGCGGGCGAGGTCAAGACCCTGCCCATCATCATCAAGGCGGATGTGCAAGGCTCGCAGGAGGCGCTGTCGGCCGCGCTGCTCAAGCTCTCCACCGACGAGGTGCGGGTGCAGCTCGTGTACGCGGGCGTGGGCGGCATCAGCGAATCCGACGTCAACCTGGCGATCGCGTCCAAGGCCATCATCATCGGCTTCAACACCCGCGCCGACGCGAACGCGCGCAAGGTGGCCGAGGCCAGCGACGTCGAGATCCGCTACTACAACATCATCTACGACGCGGTGGACGACCTGAAGGCCGCGATGGCGGGGCTGCTCGCGCCCGAGAAGCGCGAGGAAGTCATCGGCATGGCCGAGATCCGCAGCGTCTTCGTCGCCTCCAAGATCGGTACGGTGGCGGGCTGTATGGTCACGCAGGGCCACGTCACGCGCAGCGCGCATTTCCGCCTGCTGCGCGACAACGTGGTCATCTACACCGGCGAGCTGGAGTCGCTCAAGCGCTTCAAGGACGACGTGCGCGAGGTCAAGGAAGGCTTCGAGTGCGGCATCAAACTCAAGAACTACAACGACATCCAGGAAGGGGATCAGTTGGAGTTCTTCGAGATCAAGGAAGTCGCGCGCACGCTGTAAGAGACCTGCATGGCGACGAGAAAGGCATCCAACCGCGGCCTGAAGGTGGCCGACCAGATCCAGCGCGACCTGAGCGAGCTGATCCCGCGCGAGCTCAAGGATCCGCGTCTGGGCATGGTCACCATCCAGGCCGTCGAGGTGTCGCCCGACTATGCGCACGCCAAGGTGTACTTCAGCGTGCTGGTCGGTGACCCGCAAGACAGCCAGGATGCGCTCAACCAGGGCGCGGGTTTTTTGCGCAATGCCTTGTTCAAGCGGCTGCACATCCACACGGTGCCGACGCTGCACTTCGTCTACGACCGCTCGATCGAGCGGGCGGCGGACATGAACGCCCTGATCGCCAAGGCGGTCGCCTCGCGCGGCAAGGACGAGGACGCGATATGACGGCCGAGCCCCGTGCACGGGTGCCGCGGCGCCCCGTGCACGGGGTGCTGCTGCTGGACAAACCCGTCGGTTTTTCGGCACAGGCTGCGGTGTCCAAGGTCAAATGGCTGCTGGCGGCTGAAAAGGCCGGCCACACCGGCACGCTGGACCCGCTGGCCAGCGGGCTGCTGCCGGTGTGCCTGGGCGCGGCCACCAAATTTGCGCAGGTGCAACTGGAGGCCGACAAAGCCTACGAGGCCGTGCTGCGCCTGGGTGTGCGCACCACCACCGGCGATGCCGAGGGCGAGGTGATCGCCACCGCGCCGGTGGACGCGGCCCGGCTGACCCCCTCGCGGCTGGCCGAGCTGGCGCGCCGCTTCACCGGCGTGATCGAGCAGATTCCGCCGATGCACAGCGCGCTGAAAAAAGACGGCAAGGCGCTGTACGAATATGCGCGTGCGGGCATCGAGGTCGAGCGCGTGCCGCGCCGCGTGACGATCCATGCGTTGACGCTGGAGCCGATGCCCGACGACCCCGCCGCGCTGCGCCTGCGAGTGCGCTGCAGCAAAGGCACCTATGTGCGCACGCTGGCCGAGGACATCGGCGCGGCGCTGGGCTGTGGCGCGCACCTGACCGCGCTGCGGCGCACCGCCACCGGGGGGCTGACGCTGCCGCAG
This sequence comes from Tepidimonas sp., assembly GCF_036825565.1. GTDB lineage: Bacteria > Pseudomonadota > Gammaproteobacteria > Burkholderiales > Burkholderiaceae_C > Tepidimonas. The sequence goes on from NZ_DAISXZ010000045.1 coordinate 7,649, forward strand.
GCGATCACGCTGGACGCGCTGGAAGCCCTGTCCCCACCGCAACGCCTGCGCTGTCTGTTGCCCCCCGAGACCTTGCTGGAAGGGGTGCCGCGCGTCGTGCTGGATGAGCGCGAGGCGGGCCGTTTCCTGAGTGGTTTGCGCCGCCGCGGCCCATGGCCGTCCGCTGAACTCGTCGCCGTATTTGGCGACCGCCCGCGCGCCCTTCTGGGCACCGCCCGCTGTGCCGGCGGCGAATTGATTCCGGCGCGTCTGCTCGCGCCCACCGAAGTTTCCCAATATCTGCAACAGGCTGCACCATGACCTCCCGTCCCCCGATCCGCAACATCGCGATCATCGCCCACGTCGACCACGGCAAAACGACCATGGTGGACCAACTGCTGCGCCAGTCCGGCACCTTTGCCGCCCACGAGAAGTTGGAGGACACGGTCATGGACAGCAACGCGCTCGAACGCGAGCGGGGTATCACCATCTTGGCCAAGAACTGCGCCGTGCGCTGGAACGGCACGCACATCAACATCGTGGACACACCGGGCCACGCCGACTTTGGCGGCGAGGTCGAGCGCGCGCTGTCCATGGTGGATGGCGTGCTGCTGCTCATCGATGCCCAGGAAGGGCCGATGCCGCAGACGCGCTTCGTGACCAAGAAGGCGCTGGCGCTGGGCCTCAAGCCCATCGTGGTGGTCAACAAGGTGGACAAGCCCGGGGCCAACTGCGACAAGGTGATCAACGCCGCGTTCGACCTGTTCGACAAGCTAGGGGCGACTGACGAACAGCTGGATTTTCCGGTGGTGTATGCCTCGGGCATCAACGGCTGGTCGTCGCTGACCGAGGGGGCGCCTGGCGAGCGCTGGGGGCCGGACATGTCCGCGCTGTTCGAGACCATCCTCAAGCATGTGCCCGCCCACGAAGGCGATCCTGCTGCGCCGCTGCAACTGCAGATTTCGGCGCTGGACTACAACAGCTTCGTGGGCCGCATTGGCGTGGGCCGCATCAACGCCGGCACGCTGCGGCCGGCGATGGATGTGCTGGTCATGGAGGGACCGGACGGGCGGCAGTTCAAGGGCCGCATCAACCAGGTACACAAGTTCCAGGGTTTGGACCGGGTGCAGGTGAGCGAAGCGGGGCCGGGCGACATCGTACTGATCAACGGCATCGACGAGATCGGCATTGGTGTGACGGTCACCGACATCGCCAACCCGCGGCCGCTGCCCATGCTCAAGATCGACGAGCCGACGCTGACGATGAATTTTTGCGTCAACACCTCGCCGCTGGCGGGGCGCGAGGGCAAGTTTGTCACCAGCCGGCAGATCTGGGACCGGCTGCAAAAGGAGTTGCAGTCCAACGTCGCGCTGCGCGTGCGCGAGACGGGCGAGGATGGGGTCTTCGAAGTCTCGGGCCGGGGCGAGCTGCACCTGACCATCTTGCTGGAGAACATGCGCCGCGAGGGCTACGAGCTGGCCGTGAGCAAGCCGCGCGTCGTGTTCAAAGAGATCGACGGCGTGCGGTGCGAGCCGATCGAGCTGGTGACCTGCGACATCGAGGAGCAGCACCAGGGCGGCGTGATGCAGGCGCTGGGCGAGCGCAAGGGCGAGCTGGTCAACATGGAGCCCGACGGCCGCGGCCGCGTGCGGTTGGAGTACCGCATCCCGGCGCGAGGGCTGATCGGTTTTTCCAACGAATTCCTCAACCTCACGCGCGGCTCGGGCCTGATCTCCAATATCTTTGACGGCTACGAGCCGCACAAGGGCGACATCGGCGGTCGCAAGAACGGCGTGCTCATCAGCATGGACGACGGCGAGATCTTCACCTACGCGCTGGGCAAGCTGGACGATCGCGGCCGCATGTTCGTCAAGGCCGGCGACCCGGTGTACGAGGGCATGATCGTCGGCGTGCACAACCGCGACAACGACCTGGTGGTCAATGCGACGCGCACCAAGCAGCTGACCAATTTCCGCGTCTCGGGCAAGGAGGATGCGATCAAGATCACCCCGCCCATCGAGCTGACGCTGGAGTACGCGGTCGAGTTCATCGAGGATGACGAGCTGGTGGAAATCACGCCCAAGAGCATCCGCCTGCGCAAGCGCTACCTGAAGGAGCACGAGCGCAAGCGCGCCGCGCGGGAAGGCGCATGACGCTGCGTCACGGGCAGGCCGTCGCCCTGATGGTGGCGGTGACGTTCCTGTGGGCGACGGCGGGCGTGGTCACGCGCCAGCTTGAGCAGGCGCAGGCGTTCGAGATCACCTTCTGGCGCAGCGCGTTCACCGCGCTGTCGCTGGCGCTGATCCTGCCTCTGTGGCAGGGGCGCGGCGTGTGGCGCCGGATGGTCACCAGCGGCCGCGCTCTGTGGTGGTCGGGGGTGTGCTGGGCGGTCATGTTCACCGCCTTCATGATCGCGCTGGCGCTGACCAGTGTGGCCAATGTGCTGATCACGCTGGCGGCCGGGCCGCTGCTGACGGCGCTCATCTCGCGCCTGTTCTTCGGGCAGCGGCTGGCGCGACAGACCTGCGCGGCCATCGTGGTGGCGGGCCTGGGCATCGCGTGGATGTTTGCGCGCCAACTGGGCGAGGGCGGCTGGCTGGGCAGCGTGGTGGCGCTGGGCGCCCCGCTGGGGGGCGCCTTCAACTGGAATCTGGTGCAGCGCAGCCAGCGCGAAGGGCACGGGGTGGATTTGGTGCCCGCCGTCTGGCAAGGCGGCGCCCTGGTGCTGGGCGCATTGCTGACCCACCTGTGGTTGACCCAACGGAAGGAGACACCCGCATGACCTCGCGCTGGAGCGATTTCGTCCACATCGAGCGCACGCCCAACGGCGTCGGGCGCATCACTCTCGACCGGCCGAAGGCCCTCAATGCCCTGGACCTGGGCATGATCCGGGCACTTGCCGAGGCGTTGCTCGCCTGGCGCGATGATCCCGCCGTGGTGGCGGTGGCGATTCGCGGCACGTCCAAGGACGGGCCGTTCGGGGCCTTTTGCGCGGGCGGGGATATCCGCTTCTTCCATGAGGCCGCGCTGGCGGGCGATCCGCGGCTGGAGGACTTCTTTACCGAGGAGTACGCCCTCAACCACCTGATCTTTACCTACCCCAAGCCGTATATCGCTTTCATGGACGGCATCGTCATGGGTGGCGGTATGGGCATCAGCCAGGGCGGGCGCTGCCGCATCGTCACCGAGCGGACCAAGATGGCCATGCCCGAGACCAACATCGGGCTGTTCCCAGATGTCGGCGGAGGGCATTTCCTGAGCCGCTGCCCGGGTCATGTCGGGGAGTATCTGGGGCTGACCGGGGTGGTGGTCGGGGCAGATGCGGCGCTGGCCTGGGGCCTGGCCGATGTGGCCGCCCCGGCGGCCGATCTGCCGCGCGCGTGGGAGGCACTCGCCACGGTGCAGGCGGACAGCCCCGGGGTGTTCGAGGCCGCCTGGCGCAGCTGGACGGCGCAGGCAGGCTGGCGCAGTGCGGGGCCACGCACGGTGGCGCCGCTAGCGCCGGAGGTGGATGCCGCCTTTGGTGCCGACACCGTGGGCGGCATCGTGCAGGCGCTGCAGGCGGCCGGCACGGACGCGGCGGCACAGGCCCTGGCCACACTGCGCCTGCGCAGCCCGCTGATGCTGCATGTGGTGCTGGAACATGTGCGGCGCGCGCGGGGCATGACCCTGGCCGAGGATCTGCGCCTGGAGCGGGACCTGGTGCGGCATTGTTTCCATCCCCGCCATCTGGGGCGCTCGCCGGCCGAAGGGGAGACGGTCGAGGGCATCCGCGCCCTGGCGGTGGACAAGGACCAGCAGCCGCGCTGGAACCCGGCGCGCATCGAGGACGTGACGGCGGCTATGGTGACGCCGTTCTTCGACAGCCCCTGGCCCGCGCACGCGCATCCACTCGGGCATTTGCGCTGACACGTTCCCCCCGGTGCCGGGCGCCGCCGGAGTAGGGTGGCCGGGGATCAACGCATGCGGTGTTTGAGCGCGCGCTCCACCTCGCGCTTGCCCTCGCGCTCTTTGATGGTGTCGCGCTTGTCGTGCTGCGCTTTGCCGCGCGCCAGCGCGATTTCGCATTTGACGCGGCCGTTTTTCCAGTGCAGGTTCAGCGGCACCAGGGTGTAGCCCTTTTGCTCCACCTTGCCGATGAGGCGGCGGATCTCGGCCTTGTGCATCAACAGCTTGCGCGTGCGGTCGGTGTCCGCCCGAACGTGTGTGGACGTGCTGCGCAGCGGGTGGATCAGGCAGCCGATCAGGAACAGCTCGCCGTCGCGCACCACGACATAGCCCTCGGTGATCTGCACCTTGCCGTCGCGGATGGCCTTCACCTCCCAGCCCTGCAGGACGACCCCGGCCTCGAAGCGCTCTTCGATGTGGTAATTGAAGAACGCCTTCCTGTTTTCGGCGATACGGCTGTCGGTGGCGGCTTTGGACTTGGGGGCGGACATGGGACCTACAATCGGGGCAGGGCCGACGATTGTATGAAACCGAAAACCGTCCGCAAGTCCGTGCTCGTCTGGCACAGCCCGCACGAGATGTTTCAGCTGGTCAGCGACGTGGAGCGCTACCCCGACTTTCTGCCGTGGTGCGCGTCCGGCCAGGTGCTCGAGCGCACATCGGACGGCATGGTGGCATCAATCGGCATGGCCTTTGGTGGCGTGCGCAAAAGCTTCACCACCCGCAATGTGCACGAGGCCGACCGCCGCATCCATCTGCGCCTGGTGGAGGGGCCGTTTTCCCAGCTGGAGGGGCATTGGGAGTTCTTGCCCGTGGGCGACGGCGACGCGCGCGCCTGCAAGATCGAGTTTTCGCTGCGGTACGGGTTTTCCAGCAGCGTGCTGGCGGCCCTGGTGGGGCCGGTGTTCGACCGCATTGCCGATTCCCTGGTGGACGCCTTCGTCAAACGGGCCGACCAGGTGTATGGGACGTGAGGTGCGGGGGGTGAAATGCGCGTGACCGTGGTCTGGGCCTTGGCCCCCCGAACCGTGCAGGAGGTCGCCCTGGATCTGCCCGACGGGGCGACGGTGGCGCAGGCGCTGGCCGTTACCGGTTGGGACCTCGGGCCGCTCGATGCGAGGCCGGGCGGCTTGGCGTCGAGCGTCTGGGGTCGGCGTGTGACCCCGGATACACCGCTGCGCGACGGTGACCGGCTGGAGCTGACCCGACCGCTGCGGGTGGACCCCAAGGTCGCGCGGCGGGAACGCTTCCAGCGCCAAGGCGCGCGCGCGGCTGGCCTGTTTGCCCGCACCCCCAAACGTTGACGCGCCGGGGCTCACCCTTCGGGCGGACCGGGCCCCGTGCGGTGCCGATGCCCCGAATACAATAGCGTTTTTGGAGCCCATCCCATGCGCCTGCTCGGAAAAGCGTTGACCTTCGACGATGTGTTGTTGGTCCCCGCGTACTCGCAAGTTTTGCCCAAGGACACGTCGCTGGCCACCCGCTTTACCCGCGACATCACCCTCAACCTGCCGCTGGTGTCGGCCGCCATGGACACCGTCACCGAGGCCCGGCTGGCGATCGCCATCGCGCAGGAAGGCGGCATCGGCATCATCCACAAGAACCTGTCGGTGCAGGAGCAGGCCGCGCAGGTGGCCAAGGTCAAGCGCTACGAATCCGGCGTGCTGCGCGATCCGGTGGTCATCAGCCCCGACACCACGGTGCGCCAGGTCGTCAAGCTGTCGGACGAGCTGGGTGTCTCGGGCTTTCCGGTCGTCGAAGGCGGCAAGGTCGTCGGCATCGTCACCGGGCGTGACCTGCGCTTCGAGACGCGCATGGACGCCCCGGTGCGCGAGATCATGACGCCGCGCGAGCGGCTGGTCACCGTGCCGGAGGGCACCACGCCGGAGGCGGCCAAGGCGCTGCTGAACAAGCACAAGCTGGAGCGGCTGCTGGTCGTCAACGACGCCTTCGAGCTCAAGGGCCTGATCACCGTCAAGGACATCACCAAGCAGCTTAATTTCCCCAACGCCGCGCGCGACGACAACGGCCGCCTGCGCGTCGGCGCCGCGGTCGGCGTCGGCCCCGGCACCGACGAGCGCGTCGAGGCGCTGGTCAAGGCCGGCGTGGACGTGATCGTCGTCGACACCGCGCACGGCCACAGCAAGGGCGTGCTGGACCGCGTGCGCTGGGTCAAGCACAACTTCCCGCAGGTGCAGGTCATCGGCGGCAACATCGCCACTGGCGAGGCCGCCCGCGCGCTGGCGGAGGCCGGGGCGGACGCGGTCAAGGTCGGCATCGGGCCGGGCTCCATCTGCACCACGCGCATCGTCGCCGGGGTCGGCGTGCCGCAGATCACCGCCATCGACAACGTGGCCACGGCGCTCAAGGGGACGGGTGTGCCGCTGATCGCCGACGGCGGCATCCGCTACAGCGGCGACATCGCCAAGGCCCTGGCCGCCGGCGCGCACTGCGTGATGATGGGCGGCATGTTCGCCGGCACCGAGGAGGCGCCCGGCGAGGTGATCCTGTACCAGGGCCGCAGCTACAAGAGCTACCGCGGCATGGGCTCGATCGGTGCGATGAAGGCCGGCAGCGCCGACCGTTACTTTCAGGAAAACGACGAGGCCGCCAACCCCAACGCCGACAAGCTGGTGCCCGAGGGTATCGAGGGCCGCGTGCCGTACAAAGGCTCGGTGGTGACGATCATCTTTCAGATGGCCGGCGGCATCCGCGCGGCGCTGGGCTACTGTGGCTGCGCCAGCATCGCCGAGCTACACGAGAAGGCCGCCTTCGTCGAGATCACCGCCGCCGGCATCCGCGAAAGCCACGTGCACGACGTGCAGATCACCAAGGAAGCGCCGAACTACCGGCTGGATTGATACCACGCCGCGCCGAGGGCCGCCGGCGAGGCGGCCCTTCGCTTTGTCGGCCCCGCAGCGGATATGACCCGATGAACCACGACAAGATCCTCATCCTCGACTTCGGCTCGCAGGTCACGCAGCTGATCGCGCGGCGCGTGCGCGAGGCGCACGTCTATTGCGAGGTGCACCCCTGCGACGTCAGCGGCGAGTGGGTGCGGCAGTACGCCGCCGACGGGCGGCTCAAGGGCGTGATCCTTTCGGGCAGCCACGCCAGCGTCTACGAGGTGGACGACCGCGCGCCCGATGCGGTGTTCGAGCTGGGCGTGCCGGTGCTGGGCATCTGCTACGGCATGCAGACGATGGCACAGCAGCTCGGCGGGCGCGTGGAGGGCTCGCCGGTGCGCGAGTTTGGCTACGCCGAGGTGCGCGCGCGCGGCCACACCGCGCTGCTGAAGGACATCGCCGACTTCCACACCCCCGAGGGGCATGGGATGCTCAAGGTGTGGATGAGCCACGGCGACAAGGTGGTGGAGCTGCCGCCCGGCTTCAAGCTGATGGCCAGCACCGACTCCTGCCCGATCGCCGGCATGGCCGACGAGGCGCGGCGCTTCTACGGCGTGCAGTTCCACCCGGAGGTGACGCACACCGTGCAGGGGCGGGCGATCCTGGAGCGCTTCGTGCTGGAGATCTGCGGCGCCAGGCCCGACTGGATCATGCGCGACCACATCGAGGAGGCGGTGGCGGCCATCCGCGCCCAGGTCGGCGACGAGGAGGTGCTGCTGGGCCTCTCGGGAGGGGTCGATTCCTCGGTGGCGGCAGCGCTCATCCACCGGGCGATTGGCGACCAGCTCACCTGCGTGTTCGTCGATCATGGCCTGCTGCGCCTGCACGAAGGCGACATGGTGATGGACATGTTCGCCGGCAAGCTGCACGCCCGGGTGATCCGGGTGGACGCCAGCGACCTGTTCCTGCGCGAGCTGGCTGGCGTGACCGACCCCGAGCGCAAGCGCAAGATCATCGGGCGGCTGTTCGTCGATGTCTTCAAGGCCGAGGCGGAAAAGCTCAAGGCCGCGCGCCCCGGCTCCAAGGGCATCCAGTGGCTGGCGCAGGGCACCATCTACCCGGACGTGATCGAGTCCGGCGGCGCCAAGAGCAAGAAAGCCGTCACGATCAAGAGCCACCACAACGTCGGCGGCCTGCCCGAGCAGCTGGGCCTCAAGCTCCTGGAGCCGCTGCGCGACCTGTTCAAGGACGAGGTGCGCGAGCTCGGCGTGGCGCTGGGCCTGCCGCACGACATGGTGTACCGCCACCCGTTCCCGGGGCCGGGCCTGGGCGTGCGCATCCTTGGCGAGGTGAAGAAGGAATACGCCGACCTGCTGCGCCGGGCGGATGCCATCTTCATCGAGGAGCTGCGCTCCACCATCGAGCCGAACTCCGGCAAAAGCTGGTACGACCTCGTCAGCCAGGCGTTTGCGGTGTTCCTGCCGGTCAAGAGCGTCGGCGTGATGGGCGACGGCCGCACCTACGACTACGTGGTGGCGCTGCGCGCGGTGCAGACCAGCGACTTCATGACCGCCGACTGGGCCGAGCTGCCCTACAGCCTGCTCAAGCGCGTCTCCAGCCGCATCATCAACGAGGTGCGCGGCATCAACCGCGTGACCTACGACGTCAGCTCCAAGCCGCCGGCGACGATCGAGTGGGAATGATCCCGCGTCCGGCATCCGCCGATACGGGCAGTCAGCTCAGCATTGCCTGCACGGCCTTGATGATGGGGGCGTCGTTCTTGTGGGTCAGTATTTCAGGCAGTCTGTCGATCGGGATCAGCATGACGGCCTGGCTTTCCCAGCCCATGTCGCCGGGGTGGCCGCTGATACGGCGGGCTAGGTAATAGCGGGTGTAGCTCGTTGATCGGGGCACATCCACCAGAAAACGGGTCAGCTGTACGCGGAGGCCGGCTTCTTCGTAGGCTTCCCGGATCGCGGCGGCTTGCAGGCTAGTGCCGGGGGAGTAGGTGCCCTTGGGGAAGGTCGCCTGGTAACCGCCGTAGGCGTTGCTGGGGGCCACTGCCCAGACACGCCCGTCGTCCTCGACGATGACCACGCCGGCTGCGGCTTTCTTGCCTTTGGGGAGGTTGAGGTCGGGTTCTTCCACCGGATGTTGCTCAGCCAATCGCTGCCACCCGGCATGGTCGGTTGGCGCATCATCCCATGAGGCAAAGGGTATCGCTGCCAGTTCTGACGGCATCGGGCCATCCGGGATGACGATGGCGATGCTCTCGGGATCCTGCCAGGTCCACAGGGCCGTGGGCGTGCTGGGGTGGGCGAGCTTGGCGGGATTGCCGTTATCATCGCAGCGCGGGTGTACCGGCGGGCCGGGCTGGAGAACTTCTTCCTCGTCCTCGAGTGCGTCGTCTTCCTCCAGTTCTACATCCAGGGCCTCCAGCTCGCGCAGCAATTTCTTGAAGCTGGACTGCTGACTTTCCTCAATAGGCACTTCGTCGAAATCCTCCGGGTTCTCTTCAGGCACGAGGCAATTCCCGGCTTCTTCGTCCCGCTGCATGAAGCGTGAGCGGTTCGCCCAGGTGAAGTCACTGAGCGTTACATCCGGGAAGTAAAGCGTGTGAGTCCCCAGGATCACACTGGCAGTGAATTCGCGCAGGACGGCGACAAACTCGAACAGCGCGTTCAGGTTGTGAGGAGACGAGTCATTGGCCCAGTCGGCGATGATTTTTGCAATTGCCGTCGACAGGCCGGCCAGTCCTTCGCTGAGGATGCAGTGCAGGTTCTCATCGGCGTACCAGTCCGGGTCCAGCGCCAGCGTCCGGATGACAGCCTTGCCCAATCCCTGCTCGGTGCGCCAGGCTTCCAGCCCGTGGAAGCTCTCGTCAGCGCCGCTGAGCACCGATGCAATGCGTTCGTTGGCGCTCAGCACATCGGAGAAGCTGGCGGGTTCATAATCGGGCAAGGCATCCAGCCCGGAACAGTATTTGGGCAGCTCCTTGCAGAGGATGCGCCAGAAATAGGGGGTAATCAGCTCCATGATCACGGACGGAGAACCCAGATAGCCGGGCTGCGTCGCCTCCTTCAGGGCAGAGACGAAGCTTGACTCGTGGGGCTGATGGGCCTCGTCGCTGGCGTAATAGCTCAGCACGTCGAGCAAGGTATTCCAGGCGTCATCGCGGGTGCCGCCATAGTCGGGCCCCAGGTTGATCCTTACCCTGCGCGCAACCCCGCCGTCACCGTCGTCGTCGAACACCACCTCGTACATCTTGATGCCCGTCCAGCTGCGGTGGATATGCAGGATGTTGTCCTCAAAGTAGAGGAACCACTTCTCGTTCTGGTCGGACGGGACGAACCCGCGCCGGAGGTTGTGCATGTGCGCGGCGTTGAAATGCAGCTCGATCTTCATGTCCTCATACGAGGCAGGCATCGGCTTGAGGTCTGGCCAATCGCTCTTGGTGGCGATATGCATGGTTGCGGCTCCGTTGCAAAAGGGCTTCACGCCCTCATTGAATCGGCCTGCAGGGCAGTCACAACCGGCAGGCCTTTGGTTCAAGAGGATGCGTATTCCACGCCATGGCGGACACGATTCCATGCTGATGGCGGACAGTGTTCCAGCGTGAAGCCGGACGCGGTTCCACGCTGAAGGCGGACAGCATTCCAAA
>NZ_DAISXZ010000046.1:0-17681 GCF_036825565.1 Tepidimonas sp.
CAAGTGGACCGACAACAAGGGCGGGTCGCGCACCGACGAGGCCGTGATCGCTTGATCCCGCACGCCGGGCGCCCCGGGCCGCACCGCAGCGGCCCACCTAGGGCCAGCGGACCCGACGGCCCGCTGGCCTTTGCTGTCTAGGCGCCCCTCCAGCTTCCACAGGAACCGTCACCATGAGTTTCAGCCGCCGCGAGTTTCTTCAGGTACTGGCCGTCGCCAGCGCCTCTGGCATGACTATTGCCCACGAGGACGTCCTGGCCGCCAAGCCGGGCGCCGTCGGCCGCCTGTACGACGTGCCCAAGTTCGGCAACGTCAGCTTCCTGCATTTCACCGACTGCCACGCGCAGCTCACGCCGGTCTATTTCCGCGAGCCGAGCGTCAACCTGGGCGTCGGCGAGGCGCGCGGTCGTCCGCCGCACTTGGTGGGCGAGCACCTGCTCAAGCACTTTGGCATCCGCCCGGGCACGCACCAGGCGCACGCTTTCACCTATCTGGACTTTGCCCGTGCGGCCAAGACGTACGGCAAGGTCGGCGGCTTTGCGCACCTGGCCACGCTGGTCAAGATGCTCAAGGCCAGCCGCCCGCATGCGCTGCTGTGCGACGGAGGTGACACTTGGCAGGGATCGGCCACCTCGCTGTGGACCAATGCCCAGGACATGGTCGACGCCTGCAAGCTGCTGGGCGTCAACATCATGACGCCGCACTGGGAGTTCACCTTCGGCGCCAAGCGCGTGCAGGAGGTTGTCGAGAAGGACTTCAAGGGCCACATCGACTTCGTCGCCCAGAACGTCAAGACGGCGGACTTCGAGGAACTGGTCTTCCCGCCGTATGTGATCAAGGAGCAAAACGGCGTGTCGGTGGCCATCATCGGCCAGGCCTTCCCCTACACCCCGATCGCCAACCCGCGCTGGATGGTGCCGGACTGGACTTTTGGTATCCGCGACGACCACATGCAGAAGATGGTCGACGAGGCGCGTGCCAAAGGTGCCAAGGTGGTCGTGGTGCTGTCGCACAACGGCATGGATGTGGACATCAAGATGGCGTCGCGCGTGCGCGGCATCGACGCCATCCTGGGCGGTCATACGCACGACGGCATGCCCGCGCCGGTCATCGTCAAGAACGCCGGCGGCCAGACGCTGGTGACCAACGCCGGCTCCAACGGCAAGTTCCTGGGAGTGCTGGACTTCGACGTGCGGGACGGTCAGGTGCGCGGCTACCAGTACCGCCTGCTGCCGGTGTTTGCCAACCTGCTGCCGGCCGATGCCGAGATGGCGGCCTACATCGAGAAGGTGCGTGCGCCGTACAAGGCCAAGCTGGAAGAGAAGCTCGCGGTCACCGAAGGTCTGCTGTATCGCCGCGGCAACTTCAATGGATCGTGGGACCAGCTCATCCTGGATGCGCTGATGGAGGTCAAGGGGGCGGATGCGGCCTTCTCGCCGGGCGTGCGCTGGGGCACCAGTCTGCTTCCGGGCGATGTGATCACCTACGAGCGCATGATGGACCAGATGGCCATGACCTACCCGGCCACCACGCTCAACGAGTTCACGGGCGCCCAGATCAAAGAGATCATGGAGGACGTGGCCGACAACCTGTTCAACCCCGATCCGTACTACCAGCAGGGCGGCGACATGGTTCGCGTCGGTGGCATCCAGTACACCATCGACCCGACCGCACCGATGGGTCAGCGCATCCAGAACCTGACCCTTAAAGGCAAGCCGCTGGCCGCGGACAAGACCTATAAGGTGGCAGGCTGGGCCTCGGTGCAGGAGGGCGTGACCGGAACCCCAATCTGGGACGTGGTCGCGGGTTATCTGCGCGACAAAAAGGTCATCAAACCGGTGCAGATCAACCAGCCCAAGGTCATCAACGTCGGCGGCAACCCGGGCCTGGCGGCCTGAGCCGGCCAGCCCGAACGGTTGTGACCAAGCCCGCTTTGGCGGGCTTTTTGCTGCCCGGCTGTTCGCCCGGCGGGGTGCGTCGCTGTGCGGCGCCCCGCCTACAATTGCGCCACCATGCTCGATATCGCCACCCTGCGCCGCGACCTCGACGCTGTCGTCGCGCGGTTTGAGACCCGAAAGAATCCCCAACCCTATCTCGACGTCGCGGCCTTCAGCGCGCTCGAAAACGAGCGCAAGGCCCTGCAGGTCCGCACCGAGGAGCTGCAAGCCCGCCGCAACAGCCTGTCCAAGCAAATTGGCGTGCTCAAGGGCAAGGGCCAGCATGCCGAAGCCGAGGCCGCCATGGCCGAGGTCGCCCAGATCAAAGGTACGCTGGAGGCCTCCGCCGCGCGGTTGGAGCAGATCCAGACAGAACTGCAGACGCTGTTGCTGGCGGTGCCCAACCTGCCGCAACCGGAGGTGCCCGTCGGCCCGGACGAGAGCGGCAACGTGGAGCTGCGCCGCTGGAGCCCGGCCGCCGGCCTGGGCGGGTCGCCGACGGCGCTGCCGTTCGAGCCGCGGGACCATGTGACGCTGGGGGAGCGGCTGGGGCTGGACTTCGAGACCGCGGCCAAGCTCAGCGGTGCCCGCTTTGCCGTCCTGCGCGGGCCTATCGCACGGCTGCACCGGGCGCTTGCGCAGTTCATGCTGGATGTGCAGACCAGCGAGCATGGCTACACCGAGTGCTACACCCCGTACGTCGTCAATGCGCAGACTTTGCGCGGCACGGGGCAGCTCCCCAAGTTCGAGGCCGACCTGTTTGCCGCCAAGAAAGGGGGGGCCGAGGGCGACGAGGGGGCGATGTATCTGATCCCCACCAGCGAGGTGACGCTGACCAACTTTGTGCGCGACGCCATCTTGACCGAGGCCGAACTGCCGATCAAGCTGACCGCGCACACACCGTGCTTTCGCTCCGAGGCCGGTGCGGCCGGGCGCGACACCCGCGGCCTGATCCGCCAGCACCAGTTCGACAAGGTGGAGATGGTGCAGATCGTGCACCCGCAGCACAGCCACGCGGCGCTGGAGGAGATGACCGGCCACGCCGAGGCGATCCTGCAGCGGCTGGGGCTGCCGTACCGCGTGGTGCTGCTGTGCACCGGCGACATGGGGTTTGGCGCCGCGCGCACGCACGACCTGGAGGTGTGGCTGCCGGCGCAGGGCACCTACCGCGAGATCAGCTCGGTGAGCAACTGCGGCGACTTCCAGGCGCGGCGGCTGCAGGCGCGCTTTCGCAACGCGCAGGGCAAACCGGAGCTGGTGCACACGCTCAACGGCTCGGGCCTGGCGGTGGGGCGCGCGCTGGTGGCGGTGCTGGAAAACCACCAGAACGCCGACGGAACCATCACCGTGCCGCCGGCGCTGCGACCCTACCTCGGCGGGGCCGAGCGGCTGTAACGGCCGTCAGCGCAGTCCCGCCCCGGCGGCGTCGACGTCGCGCTGGATCAGCTCGATCTTGTAGCCATCGGGGTCGGTGACGAAGGCGATGACCGTCGTGCCGCCCTTGACCGGGCCGGGCTCACGCGTGATGGTGCCGCCGGCGGCGCGGATGCGCTCGCACGCCGCGTAGACGTCCGGCACGCCGATGGCGATGTGGCCGTAGGCGGTGCCCATTTCGTACTTGTCCACGCCCCAGTTGTAGGTCAGTTCGATCTCGGCCTGACCGGGGTTGCCCCCGTCGAAGCCCAGGAAGGCGAGCGAGTACTTGTACTCTGGGTTTTCGGAGGTGCGCAGCAACTGCATGCCGAGCACGCGGGTGTAGAAGTCGATCGAGCGCTGCAGGTCACCGACCCGCAGCATGGTGTGGAGAATGCGCATGGCAGACTTCCGTGGGCGTCACTGAATGCGGCCGAAGCTGGTGCGCAGCGGATCGATGCCGCCGCCCCCGCCTTTGCCCCCCCCGCCGCGGTTCTTGTTGCGGTTGCGGCGGCCCCGGTCGTTCAGGGCGTCGATGCCGGTGCGCAGCGGGTCCGGCTGGCGTGCCGGCCCCGCTGGTTGGGGTTTGCGGGCGCCTTCGCGCGGAGGGCGCGGCTGGGCGGCCGGGCCGCCATCCGAACGGGGCGGCTGGCCGCCGCTAGCAGCGTTGCCGGTGCCCCCGCCGGCACCTTTGGCCTTGCCGCGGCGGCGCCGGTTGCGGCTGCGCCGTCCTTCGGGGTCGATGCGGGTGCGCGGCTCGCCATCCGCACCCATGTCGCCGTATTCCGAGTCGATCGCATCGTCGTCATCCCGATCGGCCCGCTCCGCCGCCTCGGCGGCCGCGGACGCCTTTGGCGCGGGGCCGGCCTTGCGGGCGCGCATGCGGTCCAGCATCTCGCGCCGGGCGGCCTTGGCCGCTGCGGCCATGACGTCGCGGCTGGGGGGCTTGCCGGCACCGCCCCAAAGCACTTGGCGGCCCATGGCGGTGGGTTCGGCCTTCTCCCCGGGCTCGGGCATGAACTCCGGCAGCACCTGCACCGGGATCTGTTGCCCGGTGAAGCGCTCGATGGCCATCATCCAGCCTTCCTCGTCGAGGCTGACGAAGCTCAGCGCCTCGCCCTCGGCGCCGGCGCGGCCGGTGCGACCGATGCGGTGCACATAGTCCTCGGGCACGTTGGGAATGTCGTAATTGATGACGTGCGGCAGCTCCTCGATGTCGATGCCGCGTGCGGCGATGTCGGTGGCCACCAGCACGCGCAGCTGCCCGCTCTTGAAGCCATCCAGCGCCTGGGTGCGCGCGGTCTGGCTCTTGTTGCCGTGTAGCGCCATCGCGCTGATGCCTTGTTCGTTTAGGAACTGCGCCACCTGGTTGGCGCCGAACTTGGTACGCGTGAACACCAGCACTTGGTTCCAGCCGTTGCCGTCCAGCAGGTGCTTGAGCAGCGCCGTCTTCTTGGTGCGGCCCACGGGGTGGATGGTCTGGCGGATGCGCTGCACCGCGGTGTTGGGTGGCGTCACTTGGATGTGCCGCGGCTCGCGCAGCAGGCCGGCGGCCAGCGCCTTGATCTCGTCGCTGAAGGTGGCCGAGAACAGCAGGCTCTGCTTGTTTTCCGGCAGCAGCGCCAGCACCTTGCGCACGTCGTGGATGAAGCCCATATCGAGCATGCGGTCGGCCTCGTCCAGCACCAGGATTTCGACCTTAGACAGGTCGAGGTGGCCCTGATCGGCCAGGTCCAGCAGTCGGCCCGGCGTCGCGACCAGTATGTCCACGCCCTTGGCCAGCTTTTCGATCTGGGGATTGAGGCCCACGCCGCCAAACACCACCGCAGACCTGAGTTTGAGGTGCTTGCCGTAGGCTTTGACCGAGTCCTCGACCTGGGCGGCCAGTTCGCGGGTGGGAGTCAGCACCAGGGCGCGGATGGGGCGCGGCTGACCGCGCTTGGGCGTCTCGCCGCGCGAGGCGAGCCGATGCAGCATGGGCAGCGTGAAGGCCGCCGTCTTGCCGGTGCCGGTTTGGGCGCCGGCCAGCAAGTCGTGTCCGGCCAGCACGGCGGGGATGGCCTCGGCCTGGATGGGGGTGGGCGTCTCGTAGCCCTGCTCGCGCACGGCCTCGACGATGGCCGGCAGCAGTTGGAGTTCTTCGAATGTCATGTGAGGGTCGGGCGCCCATGCCGGGGCGCGCGGCATCGGCCCACGCCGTCGGATGCCGGATCGGTCGATCCCGCGCACCGGTCGAGCGGCTCAGTCAGGGGCAGATGGGGTCAGGGAGGTGAGCCGGGGCGCGACTGCAGGGCCCGGTCAACCAGAATTGTCGCATAACTGGGATAATTCGAGGAAACCCGGGCCGCGATCCCGGGACATTTTTTTCTCGATCCGTTGTTTTTCCGAAGGTAGCCCGCGATGGCCCAGTATGTTTTCACGATGAACCGCGTCTCCAAGACCGTGCCGCCCAAGCGGCAGATCTTGAAGGACATTTCGCTGAGTTTCTTCCCCGGCGCCAAGATCGGTGTGCTGGGGCTCAACGGCGCCGGCAAGTCCACGCTGCTCAAGATCATGGCCGGGGTGGACAAGGATTTCGAGGGCGAGGCCGTGCCCATGCCCGGCATCAAGATCGGCTACCTGCCGCAGGAGCCGCAGCTCAACCCCGACCAGACCGTGCGTCAGGCGGTGGAAGAGGGCATCGGCGGCGCGTTGGCGGCCAAGAAGCGGCTGGAGGAGGTCTATGCCGCGTATGCCGAGCCGGACGCCGACTTCGACGCGCTGGCCGCCGAGCAGGCGGAGCTGGAGGCCATCATCGCCGCCGCCGGCAGCGAGAACACCGACCTGCAACTGGAGCTGGCCGCCGACGCGCTGAACCTGCCGCCGTGGGATGCCCAGATCAAAAACCTCTCGGGTGGCGAGAAGCGCCGCGTGGCGCTGTGCCGGCTGCTGCTGTCCAAGCCGGACATGCTGCTGCTGGACGAGCCGACCAACCACCTGGACGCCGAGAGCGTGCACTGGCTGGAGCAGTTCCTGCAGCGCTTCCCCGGCACGGTGGTGGCGATCACGCACGACCGCTACTTCCTGGACAACGCGGCGGAATGGATTCTGGAGCTGGACCGCGGCATGGGCATCCCGTACAAGGGCAACTACTCCGAATGGCTGGAGCAAAAGGAGCGCCGGCTGGAGCAGGAGCAAAAGTCCGAGGACGCGCGCCGCAAGGCCATGAAGGAGGAGCTCAAGTGGGTACGCTCCAACGCCAAGGGGCGCCAGGCCAAGAGCAAGGCGCGTCTGCAGCGCTTCGAGGAGTTGAGCGACTACGAATACCAAAAGCGCAACGAGACCAACGAGATCTTCATCCCCGTCGCCGAGCGGCTGGGCTCGCAGGTCATCGAGTTCAAGAACGTCAGCAAATCTTTTGGTGACCGGCTGCTGATCGACAACCTGTCGTTCAGCGTGCCGGCGGGCGCCATCGTCGGCATCATCGGCCCCAACGGCGCGGGCAAGTCCACGCTGTTTCGCATGATCCAGGGCGTGGAAAAGCCCGACAGCGGCGAGATCATCATCGGCCAGACCGCCAAGCTCGCCTTCGTGGACCAGAGCCGCGACAGCCTGGACGGGAGCAAGACCGTGTGGGAGGATGTCTCCGGCGGGCTGGACAACATCACCGTCGGCAAGTTCGTCATGCCCAGCCGGGCGTATCTGGGCCGCTTCAACTTCAAGGGCAACGACCAGCAAAAGCGCGTCGCCGACCTGTCGGGTGGCGAGCGCGGCCGGCTGCACCTTGCCAAGACGCTGGCCAAGGGCGGCAACGTGCTGCTGCTGGACGAACCCTCCAACGATCTGGATGTGGAAACCCTGCGCGCGCTGGAGGATGCGCTGCTGGAGTTTGCCGGCAGCGCGTTGGTCATCAGCCACGACCGCTGGTTCCTCGACCGCATCTGTACGCACATTTTGGCGTACGAGGGCGACAGCCAGTGGTATTTCTACGACGGTAACTTCACCGAGTACGAGGCCGACAAGGTGCGCCGGCTGGGTGAAGAAGGGGCGCGCCCGAAGCGCGTGCGCTTCAAGTCGCTGGCCTGACCGTGGCTGCCGCGCCCGTCCCCGCTCCCGGTGTTTCGGCCGCTCCGCCCGGTGGTGGGTCCGACGTGCCCGCGGTCGAGGCGGCAATGCGCCGCTGGATCGATCGCGCCGTCATCGGCCTGAATCTGTGCCCGTTTGCCAAGGCGGTCTGGGTGAAGAACCAGGTGCGTATCGCGGTCAGCCAGGCGCGGCATTTGGACGCGTTTCTAGACGATCTGGATGCCGAACTGCTGCGGCTGCGCAACACGCCGCCCGAGGTGCTCGACACGACGCTGCTCGTGCATCCGACGCTGTTTCCGGATTTCTTCGTGTTCAACGACTTTCTGGACGTGGTGGACCGGGTGATCGAAGAGCACGGGCTGGAGGGGGTGATCCAAGTCGCGCCCTTTCACCCGGATTTCGTGTTCGACGGCGTCGATCCGGACGACATCACCAACGCCACCAACCGCGCGCCCTACGCGACGCTGCACCTGCTGCGCGAGGACAGCGTGGCGCGCGCCGTGGCATCGGGCGACCCGGTCGAGGCGATCGTCGAGCGCAATCTGGACACTCTGCGCCGACTCGGACCGCAGGGGTGGCAGCGCTTGCTCGGCGCGGACGAATGAGCAAAAATCCGCATTCTTGTCAGTTTTAGGTCAAAATGGCGAGAATGAAACCGGTCGATATCGATTCCGATTTGCCATCTGACGCCGAGTCGTACTACACCACGCTGGAGGTCGCCCGCATTCTGGGCATGGCCGTGCGCTCCGTCCAGTTGATGGTCGACCGGGGTGATCTGCAGGCGTGGAAAACCCCGGGGGGACACCGCCGTATCACCGCGTCGTCCCTGCAGCGCTGGCTGGCCCGCAGCCGCGCCGGGGTGGTCCCCCCAGCCGCATCGCGCACGGCGCGGCCGCGCCGAGGGGCAGCGCGCAGCGGCCGGCCGCCGCGCATCCTGCTCATCGAGGATTCTTCGCATTTTCAGCACCTGGTGCAGTTGCTGGTGCGCCAGCGCTTCCCCCGCGCCGAGTTGCATGTGGCGGGCGACGGGATTTCGGGTCTGGTGTCCTTTGGTCAGCTGCAGCCAGATCTACTGGTCGTGGACATCTTGCTGCCGGGCATCGATGGCGCATCGATGGTCATGGGCCTGCGCCGCCACGAGCTGTTTGGCGGGTGCGGGCTGATCGTGCTCACCTCGCTGGACGAGCAGGCGCGCCGCGATTATGCGCACGCGCTGGAGGGCGTCGCCGTGGTGCACAAGCCCGACCTCGTGCGCGATTTGCCGCCGCTGATCGAGCGGGCCTTGGGCGAGCGGTTGCGCGACACGGCCCCCCCTGCTGCGTCTGCGGCGGGCGATGCCCCCTCAGCGCGCCAGGGCAGACCAGTCGCCCGGCACCAGCCATAGCAGCCCGGCGGTCATGACCACGTAACGTGCGAATTTGCCCACGGCCATGTAGGCCACGCACGGCCAGAACGGAAACTTGAGCCAGCCGGCCACCGCGCACAGCGGATCGCCCACCGCCGGCAGCCAGCTCAGCAAACAGGCCTTGGGGCCAAAGCGTTCCAGCCAGTCCAGCGCGCGCAGATGGGTGGGCGAGCCGCGCGCGCGGTCGATGGCGGCGTGCGCGCCGTAGCCCATGGCCCAGCTGATGGCGCCGCCGATCGTGTTGCCGGCGGTGGCCACCAGCACCGCTGGCCAAAACAGCTCCGGATTGAGCTTGACCAGCGCAAACACCGCCGGCTCCGAGCCCATGGGCAACAGCGTCGCCGAGACGAACGCCACCACGAACACCGTGGTCAGGCCCACCTCGGGCAAGCTGAGGGTGTGCAGCAGGGGGATGATCCAGGTGTCCATCGGGCGGGGCGGAGGGGGGGCGGCGCGCAGTATAGGGGGTGGGCAGGAGCGCCGCAGGCGGCGGCTACAATGCTGCCTGTTTTTTGTGCAACCATGATGACCGCCGGTCTGGCCCTCGGGCCCCATACGCTGCCCAACCGCCTGTTCGTCGCGCCGATGGCCGGGGTGACGGATCGGCCGTTTCGGCGGCTGTGCAAGCGGCTGGGCGCCGGCTACGCGGTCAGCGAGATGATCACCTCGCGCCCGGAGCTGCAGGCCAGCCTCAAGACCGCGCGGCGCGCCAACCACGACGGCGAGCCGGGGCCTATCGCGGTGCAGATCGCCGGCACCGACCCGGCGATGATGGCCGAAGCCGCGCGCCACAACATCGACCGCGGCGCGCAAATCATCGACATCAACATGGGCTGCCCGGCCAAGAAGGTCTGCAACCGGTGGGCCGGCTCCGCCCTGATGCAGGACGAGGCGCTGGCCGCCGCCATCATCGAGGCGGTGGTGGCGGCCTGCGAGCCGCACGGCGTGCCGGTGACACTGAAGATGCGCACCGGCTGGTGCGACGCGGTGCGCAACGCCCCGCGGCTGGCGCGCATCGCCGAGGACGCCGGCGTGTGCATGCTCGTCATCCACGGCCGCACGCGCGCGCAGGGCTACGGCGGCGTGGCCGAGCACGACACCACGGCGTTCGTCAAGACCCTGGTGCGCATCCCGGTGGTGGCCAATGGCGATCTGGACGGCGCGGCCGCGGTGCGCCGGGTTCTGGCGCACACCGGTGCCGATGCGGTGATGATCGGCCGCGCGGCGCAGGGCCGGCCGTGGTTGTTCCGCGACATCCTGCACGAGCTGCGCACCGGCCGGCCGGCGCCGCCGCCCAGCACCGCCGAGCTGCGCGACTGGCTGCGCGAGCACCTGCTGGACCACTATGCGCTCTACGGCGAGGCCGCTGGCGTGCGCAGCGCGCGCAAGCATCTGCTGTGGTACTTGCGTGCGCTCGGCGGGCCGCTGGCGGCGCAGCAGCGGCTGCGCGCGGCGGTGATCGCCGCCGCGCGGGCCGAGCAGCAGCTGCAGGCGCTGGAGGCGTTCCTCGACGAGCGCGACGCCGCGCCGCCCGGCGCGGCCGTCGCGCTTGCCGAGGCCGAGGCTGTGCTGGCGGCCTGAGGTCACACCGATCCCGATACCGCTTCCGACCCCGACCCGATATGGATGCCCAGTCCCCCCACCTGCCCGACTGCGTGCGTGCCAGCCTCGGCGCCTACTTTGCGACGCTCGGTGACACCGAGCCGGCCAACCTGCACGAGATGCTGATCCGCGCGGTGGAAAAGCCGCTGCTGGAGGTGGTGATGGCGCGCGCGGGCGGCAACCAGTCGCGCGCCGCGCAGTGGCTGGGCCTCAACCGCAACACGCTGCGCAAAAAGCTGCTCGAGCACGGCCTGCTCGACGGCTAACGGCCGGCCCCGATTCACCGCAACCGTCCCCGAGGATCCCCGATGATGAGAGCCCTGATTTCCGTCTCCGACAAGACCGGCGTGCTGGAGCTGGCGCGCGAGTTGCACGCGCTGGGCGTGCAGCTGATCTCCACTGGTGGCACCGCCCGCCTGCTGGCCGAGGCCGGCCTGCCGGTCACCGAGGTGGCCGACGTGACCGGCTTTCCGGAAATGCTGGACGGCCGCGTCAAGACGCTGCATCCCAAGATCCACGGCGGGCTGCTGGCGCGGCGCGACGTGCCGGCGCACATGGCAGCGCTGGCGCAGCACGGCATCGCGCCGATCGACCTGCTGGTGGTCAACCTCTATCCGTTCGAGGCCACGGTGGCCCGGCCCGGCTGCACGCTGGCCGAGGCAATCGAGAACATCGACATCGGCGGGCCGGCGATGGTGCGCTCGGCGGCGAAGAACTGGCGCGACGTGGCCGTGCTGACCGACCCGGCGCAGTACGCCCCGGTGCTGGCGGAGCTCAAGGACGGCGGGCGCCTCAGCGACGCCACGCGCCTTCAGCTCGCCGTGGCGGCGTTCAACCGCATCGCGCAGTACGACGCCGCGATCAGCCAGTACCTGTCGGCGCTGGATCTGTCGGCCGGCGTGCCGGCGGCCGAGGCCGAGCCGGCGCGGCGGCCGTTTCCGGCCCAGTTCAACGCTTGCTGGACCAAGGTGCAGGACCTGCGCTACGGCGAGAACCCGCACCAGCAGGCCGCCTTCTACCGCGACCCGGACGCGCCGGTGGGGTCGCTGGCCACCGCACAGCAGCTGCAGGGCAAGGAGCTCTCGTACAACAACATCGCCGACGCCGATGCGGCGTGGGAGTGCGTCAAAGGCTTCGAGGCGCCGGCCTGCGTCATCATCAAGCACGCCAACCCGTGCGGCGTGGCCGTGGGCGCCACTGCGCTGGAGGCTTACCGCAAGGCGTTCCAGACCGACCCGACCAGCGCCTTCGGCGGCATCATCGCTTTCAACCGCCCGCTGGACGGCCAGGCCGCGCAGGCGGTGGCGCAGCAGTTCGTCGAGGTGCTGATCGCGCCGGACTTCACGCCCGAGGCGCTGGCGGTGTTCAAGACCAAGGCCAACGTGCGGCTGCTGCGCATCGCGCTGCCGACCGATGTGGCGGCCACGCGCAACCGGCTGCACCTGCAGCGCGTCGGCGGCGGCGTGCTGGCGCAGACCGCCGACCACCACGTGCTGCGGCCCGAGGATCTGCGCGTCGTCACGCGCCGCCAGCCCACCGCGCAGGAGCTGCAGGACCTGCTGTTTGCCTGGGCGGTGGCGCAGTACGTCAAGAGCAACGCCATCGTCTTCTGCAAGGACGGCATGACGATGGGCGTGGGCGCCGGGCAGATGAGCCGGCTGGACTCCGCGCGCATCGCCAGCGTCAAGGCGCAGGCCGCGGGCCTGAGCCTGCAGGGCACGGCGGTGGCCAGCGATGCGTTCTTCCCGTTCCGCGACGGGTTGGACGTGGTGGTGGACGCCGGCGCCACCTGCGTCATCCAGCCGGGCGGCTCGGTGCGCGATGCCGAGGTGATTGCCGCCGCCGACGAGCGCGGCGTGGCGATGGTCTTCACCGGTGTGCGCCACTTCCGCCACTGACGGCGGGTGGGCCCCGATTCAGTGGCCCAGGGCGAACACGGCCGGCAAATCGAGCGGCAGGGTGGGCGGCTGGCGGCGCCAGTCGGCCACGCGCGCGCTGTGCACGGCTTGCGTCGGCAGACCCAGGCCACAGGCCAGCGCCAGCCGCGTGTCGGGTTGCAGCACCTGCAGCGCGGTCTGCAGCAAGGCGGCGTTGCGGTAGGGCGTTTCGATGAAGATTTGGGTCTGGGCCAGCCGGCGTGCGGTGGCTTCCAGCTCGCGCAAGCGCGCCGCACGTTCCCCGGCGCCCTGCGGCAGGTAGCCGACGAAAGCGAAGTGCTGGCCGTGGCAGCCGCTGGCGGCCAGCGCCAGCATCAGCGACACCGGGCCCGTCAGCGGCACCACGCGCAGGCCCAGGGCGTGGGCGGCGCGGACCACGGCGGCTCCGGGGTCTGCGATCGCGGGCATGCCGGCCTCGCTCACCAAACCGATGGCGTGGGCCTGCAGCGCCGGCGCCAGCCATTCGCGCGCCTGGGCTTCTGCCCCCCGGTGGCGGTCGCCGTGTTTGTGCCAATCGCGCGGCAGTTCGGTGATCGTGTGCTGCTGCAGCGGGGCCGAAAGGGGCTGCACCGCCTGCACGCGCTTGAGGAAGGCGCGCGTACTCTTGGCGTTTTCGGTGATCCAGTGCGTCAGGCGGGCGGCCGTCGCCAGGGTCGAGGCGGGCAGGGCGTCACGCACGTCCGGCTGCGGGGCGCAGCCAAAGTCCAACGGCGTCGGCACCAGGTAGAGCGTGCCGGGCACCACTGCGTCGGGTATTGCGGCCTCGGGGGCGGTCGGATTCATGGCAACGTCACCCCGGCGCCGCGCAACAGCCGCGCAGTGCGAATCAGCGGCAGACCGACGAGCGCGCTGGGGTCGTCGCTGACGATGCCCTCCAGCAGCGCGATGCCCAACCCCTCGCTCTTGGCGCTGCCGGCGCAGTCGTAAGGGCGCTCGGCGAGCAGATAGCGCTCAATTTCTGCATCGCTCAAGTCGCGAAAGCGCACCTCCACCACCGCCAGATCCTCCGCCGCGTAGCCGCCGGCTTTGCAGACGATCGCCAGCGCGGTCTGAAAGCGCACTGTCCGCCCGCGCATGGCGCGCAACTGCGCCACGGCGCGCTCGTGCGTCCCGGGTTTGCCCAGCGCGGCACCATCCAGGTCCACCACCTGGTCGCTGCCGATCACGATGGCCTGCGGGTGCCGTTGGGCGACGGTCTCGGCCTTGGCACGGGCCAGGCGTTGCGCCAAGCGGGCCGGGGATTCGCCCGGCAGGGGGGTCTCGTCCACCTGGGGGGCGACGGTTTCGAAGGGCAGGCGCAGCCGCGCCAGCAGCTCGCGCCGGTACGGCGAGGTGGAGCCCAGGACGATGGGCCGGGGCTGGGCAGGGGCAAAGGTCTCCATGGCGGTATTGTCGCCGCCGTCGCGCTATGCTTGGCTGCGTCAGGTGGGGTGAAGCGGGCGCCCGAGTGGGCCCCATCGTCATGGCGGATGGGACGGTATGGACGAGTCGATGCAAGACGACAGCGGGACAGACGCCGGCACCGGCGCTGCCGGAGCGCCGTGGCATGCGCTGTGCCGCAGCGCCGACTTGGCCGAGGGCGGCGAGGCGGTGCCCTTCGACGTGCGCTACCGGGGCCAGACGTGCCGGGCTTTTGCCATTCGCTACGGGGGCGCCGTCTATGCGTACCTCAACCGGTGCAGCCATGTGGCGATGGAGATGGATTGGATGCCCAACCGCTTTTTCGACCTGACGGGGCAGTTTCTGGTCTGCGGTGCCCACGGGGCGCTGTTCGAGCCGCACACCGGGCGTTGTGTGGGCGGCCCGGGTCGGGGGCCTCTGGTCGCCATCCCCGCGCGTGAGCACGACGGGGTGGTCTTTTGGCAGTCACAATACGACCTGCAACCCGTTGTCTTTTGACCGCCATGATGCCATCCGAATCCCCGCCGACCGCGCAAGCGGGCGCCTCCGACGCCACGCCGTCGTCTGCCTCGCAGGCCGATCCTGTCGGTCCCGGGTGGGAGCGGGCACTGCTGGAGAAGCTGGCCTTCGCGGCCCTGCAGGAACAGCGGGCCGCCCGGCGTTGGCGCAACGTCTGGCGGCTGGTCTGGCTGCTGGCGTTCGGGGCCGTGGCGTGGCTGCTGTACCGCGACGTCGTGCCGCCCGCGCCCTCCGCCTCCCCGCACACGGCGCTGATCGAGCTGCGCGGCGAGATCGGGGCGGACACCGAGGCCAGCGCCAGCAACATCCTGTCGGCGCTGCGTTCCGCGTTCGAGGATCCGGGTGCGCAAGCCGTCGTGCTGTTGATCGACTCGCCCGGCGGCAGCCCGGTGCAGGCCGGCATCATCAATGACGAGATCTGGAGCCTGAAGGCGCAGCACGACAAGCCCGTCTATGCCGTGGTGGAGGAGACCTGTGCCTCGGCCGCCTACTATGTGGCCGCGGCGGCAGACCGCATCTATGTGGACAAGGCCAGTCTGGTGGGCAGCATCGGTGTGCTGATGGACGGCTTTGGCTTCACCGGGCTGATGGAGCGCCTGGGGGTGGAGCGGCGGCTGCTCACCGCGGGCGAGAACAAGGGTTTTCTGGACCCGTTCAGCCCGCAGACGGCGCGCCACCGGGCCCATGCGCAGCAGATGCTCGACGACATCCACCGGCAGTTCATCGACGTGGTGCGCAAGGGCCGGGGTGAGCGCCTGAAGGAGACCGAGGACACCTTCAGCGGTCTGGTGTGGACCGGCCAGCGCGCGGTCGAAATGGGGCTGGCCGACGACTTTGGCAACCTGGATTACGTGGCGCGCGAAGTCGTCAAGGCCGAAGACATCGTGGACTACACCCAGCGCGAAAGCGTGGCGGAGCGGCTGGCGCGGCGGTTTGGCGCCGGCGCGGCTGAGAGCGCGTGGCGCGTGGCGCGCGGGGCGTGGCCGGCGTGGCGATGAGGCCGGGGGCAGCACCGGGCCGCATCCTGATTGTTGGCGGCGGCATGGCCGGGTTGGGGGCAGCGCTGGCCTGCGCCCAGGCGCGGCCCGACAGCGACATTGCCCTGCTGGAGCGGGCACCGAGCTTTTCGGAGGTGGGCGCGGGCATCCAGCTCGGCCCCAACGCAGTGCGGGTTCTGCACGACTGGGGCCTGCGCGACCCGCTGGCGGCCGTGGCTGCCTTTCCGCAGCGGCTGCGCGTGCGCGCGGCGCACGGCGGCGACGAACTGGGCGAACTGGCGCTGGGCCAGCGCGCCCGCCAGCGGTATGGCGAGCCCTATGCCACCATCCACCGCGCCGATCTGCACGGCCTGCTGCTGGCCGCGCTGCAGGACGCGACGGGCGTCGCCCTGCACAACGGCGAGGCGGTGGTGGCCCACGCCGAGCGGGCCGATGGCGTGGAGGTGCGCACCGCTGCCAAACGCTGCTGGATGGCAGATGTGTTGCTCGCGGCCGAGGGGGTCTGGAGCCCGACCCGCCAGCGGCTGCTAGGGGATGGTCGGCCGGTCTTCAGCGGCCATTTGGCGTACCGCGGGCTGGTGCGCATGGCCGATCTGCCCGCGCGTCTGCGCGCGTCCGAGGTCGTCGCCTGGCTGGGGCCGCGTTTGCACGGCGTGCATTACCCGGTGCGCGCGGGGCAGTGGCTCAATGTGGTGATGGTGGTCGAGGGGCCACTGCCCCCTACGGATGCCGAGGGCTGGGACCACGAGGCCCACGCCGTGCACCTGCGGGCCGCGCTGGGGCCGGTGCACGCCGATCTGGAAGCGGTGCTGCACGCCGTCCTCCACTGGCGCCTGTGGCCACTGCATGCGCGCGAGCCGATGCGCGGGCCCCACGAGCACACGCGCGGGCGCGTGGCGCTGCTCGGCGATGCGGCGCATCCGATGCGCCCCTATCTGGCGCAGGGAGCGGCGATGGCCCTGGAGGATGCCTGGGCGCTGGGCCGGCTGCTGCGCGCGCAGCCAGCGGGGCAGGTGGATTGGTCCGGATGGCTGGCGCAATGGGCCCAGGGGCGCTGGGCCCGTAATGCCCGGGTGCAGGCGCGCTCGCGCCGCAACGGGGTCGTGTTCCACGCTCGCGGGCTCATGCGCTGGGGGCGCGACCGGGCCATGGCCTTGCTGGGCGAGCGGCTGCTGGATCAGCCGTGGCTCTATGATGGGCCGCCCGATCCGCTGGCGCCTCGGGGGGCGTTCTGACGCTCGAACCCGAGGGGCCAACGTCGATCCCGATCGCCTTGCATGAAGCCTGCACCCCGCCCCATCCGCATGGATCGGGACTCCGCGCCCGCCGGGTCGTCGCTGCTGCGCCGCCGCCTGCTCCAGGGGGTGGCCTGGGCGGCGGGGGGGCTGCTGCCGCCGGGTTGGGCCATGCCAGCGGCGACCCCGCCCCGGTGGCCGGTGCGCCCGGTGCGCTTGCTGGTCGGTTTTCCGCAAGGGTCGTCGCCGGACGAGATCGCGCGCATCGTCGTCGAGCCGCTGTCGGCCGTGCTGGGCCAGCCGGTCGAGGTGGAAAACCGCCCGGGCTCCGGCGGTCAGGTCGCGGCCACCGCCGTGGCCCGCGCGGAGGACGACCACACCGTGGGTCTGATGCCCAGCGGGCATCTGACCGTGGCGCGGCTGATGCAGCCGGCGCTCGGCTACGACCCCTTCACCGATTTGCAGCCGGTGTCGCTGGTCGCGACCGCGCCGCTGGTGTTGTGCATCTCGCCCCAGCTCGAGGTGCGGGGGGGCGCAGCGTTGCGCGCCGTGCGCACCGCGGGTATGGCCTGGCAATACGGCAGCCCAGGGGCGGGTACGCCGTTCCATCTGGGCATGGAATTGCTCAAGGCCGCGGCCGGCTGGCAGGTGCTGCATGTACCCTATCCCGGCAATCCGCAGGTGATCAACGCGCTGTTGCAGGGCGATGTGCAACTGGCGCTGCTGCCCCCTTCGCTGACCGTGCCGCACTGGCGTGCCGCCAAGCTGCCGGCCGTGGCGCTGACCTCTGCCAAGCGCAGCGCGTTGCTGCCTGGGGTGCCCACGCTGGCCGAGCGGGGCGTGCGGGGCTTCGACTTCGAGCACTGGTATGCCATCGCCGCCCCGCGGGGCCTGGCCGGCACGCACGTCGATCGGCTGGCGCAGGCCCTGGGCCGGGTTTTGCGCGACACTCGCATTCAGCGGCGGCTGCAGGCGCAGGGCTGGCAGGCGACGGGGTCAACCCCCGCGGCCTTGGCGCGGCGCGTGGCCCGCGACGTAGACCGCTTGCGCCCGCTGATCGAGCGCCAGCACATCCGGACCCCGTGACATGGATGCCGTAACCCCCGCCCCCGCCCCCTCGGCCCCGCCGAGCCTGAAACTCTCGCCGTGCCCCCCGGTGGAGCACGGCA
>NZ_DAISXZ010000047.1:0-17396 GCF_036825565.1 Tepidimonas sp.
GCCCCCACCCAGTCGGTCACCTGCGGCAACTCGGCGCTCAGGTGATCCAGGATGTCGGCCGCGGCATCGGCATAGTGGTCGGTCAGGTACAGCAGCCCCAGCGGCGTGACGGTTTGGCCGGCCTCGAGGCGGCCGGCCGCACCGCCATGCCCAGCAGAGTCGGCAGGCGCTGCCGCGGCCAGTTGGGCGCGCAACTGGGCCAGCACCAGCGCTGCGGCCATGGGCCAGTGCGGGTGGGTGGCGTGGGCCTGCAGAAAGCGCCTCACCCGCGCGGCCTCCTGGGCGGCGCGGGCGGGGCGGCCCGCGGGTTGGGTGCGGCGGTACGCCCGCGCGACGCCCGGGCCGCCGCGGGAGCGGGCGTTGGCGCACCAGGGGATGGGGCGGCCGCCTTGCGCTCTCGGGTCGCGGCGGCGCCCCGAACAGGGGATTGGGGCGGTTGGGACCTTTTGGCGGCTCGGGCCGGACGGGTCACCCGTGGCGCAGGTGCGGTGGTCGGCGATGTCGCGGGGGCTGTCGGCGCCGCTGTCGTGGCCGCCATCGCCGTCGCGGCGGCCGTTGCGGTGTGTTGCGCCATCTCTTGCAGCGTGTTGGCCGCAATCGTCTGGAATTGGTCGGTCAGCGACCGCCACCAGCGCACCGGATCGACCCCGGGCGCCGTGGCCGGTGCCTCCGCGAGTGGCTCGCCGGCCGGTGCCCCATCCGGCGCAGCCGCTTCCGACCCAGCGCTGGGGCTGGCATGGGCGCCGGAACCGGCGAACGCCTGCGCCATTTCGTGGACGTGGAGGCTGACGTTCATGCCTTTGAGGGTGGCCAGGGTCATCTTCTGCACTTCGAGCGCCTGGATCGTCGCCTGCAGCGCCCGGGCATTCTGTTCGAGCCAGAAGTGCACGGCCTTGAGGTCGCGAATGCGGCGCTCGAGTTCATCGACATCGAACACCGGGGCCACCCACTGCGTCATGGGCGGGGCATCCGCGGTCGGGCTGCCGCCAGCCAGACTTTGCAGAAACGCAAACCCCGGGACATACCGGGTATAAGGCGCGAAAGCCGCCTGAAAGGCGCCAAAGTCGGGCGGGGTCATGGTAGGCATCCTTTGCGCGGCATCGACCGCATGCGCCGTAGCATGCCACAGCCACGGCGCGCCCGGACATCCGGCGGCCTGCCCTGGGCGCGCTTGATCGGCGTCAAAGGCCGGTCCGAGCGGCCCGGCTGACCTTGGCCGTCGCAGGGAATCGGCGCCACAATGTCAGGCATCGGCCCGGGCCCGGGCCGCAACCACGAGCCGACAACCATGAGCCATCCCATCTCCGACACCTATGCCCAGCAGCTGCAACAGATGCGCGCCGACCTGATCGCGCAGATCCGCGCCCAGCGGGGCGGCAAGGTCGGCCGCGCGGAGTCCGCCCTGGATCCGCACGACATCCAGAGCGGCGACTGGAGCCAAGTGGACGGTGAGCGCGATCTGGCGCAGGCGCTGGACGAGCGCGAGACGGCGGCGCTGCGCGCGATCGACGAGGCCCTGCAGCGCATCGCCAACGGCACCTTCGGTCTGTGCACGGACTGCGGGGCGGAGATCCCGACCGCCCGGCTGCACGCCGCCCCGACCGCGCAGCGCTGTATCGGCTGCCAGACCCGCTACGAACGCGACCACCCCGGCGCAACCCCATCGCTCTGAGCGGGGGCCCACTCGACGTCGATGTGGCCGAACGGGGTGCGACCATCGGGCAAGCGGGCGTCAATGTGCACCCGGTCGCCCGGTGCCAACCACGGGGTGCTCGCGCGGCCGAGGGTCAGGCGCTCGGCCGCTCGGCGCATGGCCAGGGTGGCATAGCCGCGCGGCCATGTGGGGGAATTGCCCGGTTCTTGCGGTGTGCGCAGGGTACCGCCGGCCACCACCACCCCGGCCGATAGGCCGCGGATCCGGGCCGCGCGGGCGATCAGCGCCCCAAAGGACACCGCTTGGTCGGCCCCGTCGGCAATGCCCAGCTTGCGCTCGTTCCAGGTCGTGGTCACGCAAGCCGCCAGGCGGCCATCGCGCCACGCAGGACCGACTTCGTCCGGCGTGACCACGCACGGCGCCAGCGTCACGCCCCAGGCTTGCGCCGGCTCCGCCTGCGCGTCGCCATGCCGCCAGTGGCAGGCCAGGCCCAGCAGACGAACCGCATCCAGCGCTGCCGCCGGATCCACCCCGGGGGCAACGTCGCCGCAGACCACGGCCAGCGACGGCCCGACATCCGCCACACCGTCCACGCCCGGCAGCGGCCGTGCCGGCCCCCACAGGGCATCGCTGCACAAGGGGCGGGGCTCGTCGGCGCCATCCTCGGGGGCCAGCCACGCCACGGCCCGCGGCAGCGGCGCGGCGCACAGCCGCGGATCGAAGGGAAACGCATGGCGGGCCTTGCCTTGGTCGAGCGTCAGGGTCAGGTCGCGCAACTGCGGGGCGATGAAGTTCCAATCGTCGAGCGCCTGCTGCAGAGTGTCGGCAATGCCGCTGGCGTAGTGCGCCAACGTGCCGTCGCGCGAAACGACGACGAGCTGGCCATCGCGGCTGCCGTCGCGGTAGGTGGCGAGTTTCATGGGGGTGTCTCACGGATGCCGTGCGCAGCCGCTAGTATCGCGCCCATGAGGGCACCGCATCCGCGATGGACGCGCGCACTGGCCGTCGGTGCGGCGGTGGCCGGGCTGCACGTGGCCGCACTGACACTGGCCTGGCGCCCGAGCGAGGCGCCCGTCGGCGCGGGGGGCGACGGCCGGGTACCGACGATATCGGCCGCCCTGCTCCCGCCACCTGAGCGGGCTGCCCCCACCGATGCACGGCGCCCGGCATCGCCGCCAACCGGACGGCCGCGCCAGACGATGGCCCCAGTGGCACCCGCAGCCCCGGCCGTTGCGGACACGTCGGCGGTGGCATCCCTCGGCCCCGCGCTGTCGTCCGGGGTCCAAGACGCAGATGGCCCCAGCCTCTCCACCCCCGCAGACGCGGCGAGCGGCCCCGCTGACGAAGCCCCCTCCGCCCCACGGGCCCCCGAGGCGGGCGCATCGGTCACCGCCGCAGCGGGCCTGCTGGCTGCGGCCCCGCCCAACACCGATCCGCCCGGAGGGAACCGCTGGCGGCCTCCGCCAGCGGGGCGGATGGAGTACGAGGTGCTCGGCGAAGCCAAGGGCCTGAGCTACCGGGCCGACGCCGTGCTGGACTGGCGGCCGGACGACGAACGCTACCGGCTTGAGCTGGCGCTGCGGGCGTTTCTGGTGGGCAGCCGTGTGCAGGTCAGCAGCGGGGTGCTGGCCCCCATGGGCCTGCAACCGAGCCGCTTCGAAGACCGGGCACGGCGCGAGCGCTGGCTGGCGTTCGATTGGCCAGCCCCGCCCGAACCCGGGCGGGCGCACGCCGATGGCGGCACCGCCATCGAGGGCCTGCCCGCGGGCACACAAGACCGGCTGGGGGTTTTCGTACAGTTGGGCGGCTGGGTGGACGCGATGGCGCCTGGGCAACGCTGGCGCATCCCCGTAGCCAGTTTGGGGCGGCTGGAGCACTGGACCGTCGAGGTCGTCGGGCGTGAGCCCATCACCGTCCCGGCGGGCAGCTTCGACGCGGTGCGCCTGCGGCGGGTGCCAGAGGGTGAGCAGGGCCTGAGTGTGGAGGCGTGGTACACCCCGGCCATCGCGGGCCTGCCCGTGCGCATCGTGCTGCAGCAGCCCCATGGCGAGCGCGTGGACCAGCGGCTGCGCCACTGGCGACCGGCCAGCACCCCCCCTTGAAAAACCCCATTCCGACCCGATGTGCGCGGCAAGGCGGTGCTGCCGGCGCCGGGAAGGGCCGGCAGCACCGCCCCCGACTTGCGGGGACTTTGCGTTTCGAGGATAGTGCGGCCATGCACATGCTCTACAACTCCGACAGCTTCGCGGTGCTCCACATCTTTGCCAACGCCCAGGAGATGGCGGGCGCGGCCGCGGGGGACCCGCAGCGGCCGTTGATGCCGCGGCACGGTTTCGAGATCGTGGACAAGCGCTCCGGCAAAGAGGTCTACCTGGACGGCTCCTGGGCCGAGCTGTTCCAGCGACAGATCGAAGCGTGGCAACAAAACACCCCTACCCAGGAAGAGGTGGAAGACACGCTGGAGAGCTACGCGTCCCTGGCGCAAACGCCGGTGGTGGTGCACTGACGCTGCCCGCCCAGTCGGCGCGGACCAGGCGGGGGGCCAGCAGCGTGTGGACGTTCAGTCGAACGGCCGCGGCCGCAGCGTCTTCTCGTTGGACGGCGGCAGGATTGGCAGGCGGAACACCGGCTGCTCACCGGTCAGCGTCTTCAGGAAAGCGACGATCTGCGCGTTTTCCTGCTCGGTGAACTTGCGGCCGAGCTGCAGCCGGCCCATGATGTCCACCGCCTCGGCCAGCGTCCAGGCCGCGCCATCGTGGAAGTACGGGTAGGTCAGCTCGACGTTGCGCAGCGTCGGCACCTTGTAGCTGAAGCGGTCGGCATCCTTGCCGGTGACGGCGGCACGGCCGTCGCCGGCGCCCTTGTACGGCTCGACGATGCCCATTTTCTGGAACGAGTTGCCGCCCAGGTTCGGGCCGTTGTGGCAGGCCACGCAGCCGCTCTCGTTGAACAGCTTGTAGCCGGCCAGCTCGTCCTTGGTCAGCGCATCCTTCTTGCCCAGCAGGTACTGATCGAAGCGCGAGTTGGGCGTCACCAGCGTCTTCTCGAACTCGGCGATGGCGTCGGTCACCATGTCGATGTCGATCTTGTCCTTGCCGTAGATCAGCTTGAACTCGCGCGCGTACGCCGGGATCGACTGCAGCACGTCCACCGCCAGCGTGTGCTGGAACGCCATCTCGCCGGGGTTGGCGATCGGCCCGCCGGCCTGCTCCTTCAGATCAGCGGCGCGACCGTCCCAGAACTGCGCCAGGTTCAGCGCCGAGTTCAGCACCGTCGGCGCGTTGATCGGCCCTTTTTGCCACTTGTGCCCGATGGAGGTGCTCAGGTTGTCCGAGCCGCCCATGCTTAGGTTGTGGCACGAGTTGCACGAGATGAAGCCCGACTGAGACAGGCGCGGGTCGAAGAACAGCTTCTTGCCCAGCTCGACCTTGCCGAGGTCGACCGACTTGGGCGGCTGGATCGGGGCGTAGAGTTGGTCGAATGAACGCTCTTGCGCCACCACGGCCAGCGCGGCGGCGGCCACCGCGCCGGCCACCAGGGTCACGCGGGCGAGACGACGTTTGCGGGAGTTCATGATGAGTCCTTTCTTGGTCTTCGGATTGCCAGCCGGTGCCCATCCGGCAATGGCAAAGACCATTGTGGACTCATGGTTTTCGGGTGCGATTGACCTCGATCAAAAAGTCGCCCGAACTTGATAGGACTCGACAATCGCAATCATTGCTCGCACCTATCGAGCACACCCGCGTTCGCAGCGCTCACTCCTCCAGCAGGCTGCGCAGCATCCACGCCGTCTGCTCGTGTACCGACAGGCGCTGCGTCAACAGGTCGGCCGTCGGCTCGTCGTGCGCCTCGTCCGCCAGCGGGAACAGGACGCGCGCGGTGCGCGCCACCGCCTCGTGACCCAACGCCAGGATGCGCACCATCTCCATCGCCTTCGGCGGTTCGGCCGGCGCGTCCGGCAGCGAGCTCAGGCGCGCGTACTGCGCGTAGGAGGCCGGCGCCACATGGCCGAGCGCGCGGATGCGCTCGGCGATCGGGTCGATCGCGTTCCACAGCTCGGTGTACTGCTGCATGAACATGTCGTGCAGGCTGTTGAACATCGGCCCGGTGACATTCCAGTGGAAGTTGTGCGTCGTCAGGTACAGCGTGAAGGTGTCGGCCAGCAGCCGCTCCAGCCCCTGGGCGATGGCGGCGCGCTGCGCCGGCGCGACGCCGATGTCCACCGGGGTGGCGGCGCGGCTGGCGGTCTTGGTCGTCTTCTTGGCCATGGTCATCGAGCTCCTCGAAAGGGTTGGGGGTACGGAACCGGTGTCGGACCCCATCTTAGCGGCATCGCGCCGATAATGAGCGCATGACGACCGACCCGCCACGGCGACGCTGGCTGCGCCACGGGGTTGCCGCCACACTGGCGGCGCTGGCCCCGTGGGCCGGCACGGCCGCCCGTGCCGCCGCGGCGGCCGGCGACGATGCGCGCCCCGTGGTGGCCGACAGCGCGGCGCGGCTGGCCTGGGTGCGTGCACGGCTGGCGGCCTTGGGCGCACCCGACTGGCTGCTGCTGGGCGAGCAGCACGACGCCGATGCGCACCAGTGGCTGCAGGCCGCGGCGGTGCAGGTGCTGGCGCAAGAAGGGCGTCTGGCCGCGCTGGTGCTGGAGATGGCCGAGCGCGGCCGCGACACCGCGGTGCTGCCTGCCGATGCCGACGAGGCCGCGGTGCGCGCAGCGCTGGCGTGGCACGACGCCGGCTGGCCGTGGCGGCGCTACGGCCCGGTGGTGATGGCCGCGGCGCGCGCCGGCGTGCCAGTGGTGGGCGGCAATCTGCCGCGCCGCCAGCACGGCGAGGTGATGCGCGACGCCGCCTGGGACGCCACGCTGACCGACGCCGGGCTGCGCGCCGCGCTGCACCGCGCGCTGGACGAGGGCCACTGCGGGCTGCTGCCGGCGGCGCAGTTGCCGGCCATGGCGCGCATCCAGCTAGCGCGCGACGACGCCATGGCCGCCACGCTGCTGGAGTGGCGCACCCCGGGTCGCACGGTGCTGCTGGTGACCGGCGCGCAGCACGCGCGGCGCGACCGCGGCGTGCCGCACCACCTGGTGCGCCGCGGCGGCGCCGCCGCCGCGCGCGCCTGCCTCAGCGTGGAGCTACGCGCCACCGACGCCGCGCACGCCGAGCCGGACCCCGCGTTCGATGCGCTGTGGCTGACGCCGGCCGTCCCAGCGGTCGATCACTGCGCCAGAGTGCGCGGCTGAAGTCGCGCCGCGCCGTCAGGCCCACGCCGGCAGCGGCTCGGGCGCGGCAGGGCCGGCGGCCTGCAGCGCCTGCGCGACGACGCGCAGCACCTCGGCGCCGTAGGCGGCGCGCTTTTTCTCGCCCAGGCCGGGGATGCCGGCCAGGTCGTCGTCGCGCTGCGGCAGGCGCTGCGCCAGCGCCACCAGCGTCGCGTCGTGGAAGATCACATAGGCCGGCAGATCCTGCGCGCGCGCCACCTCGGCGCGCCAGCGCTTCAGCGCCGCCAGCACCTCGCGCTGGCGCAGCGGCAGCCGGGCTTCGGCGGCCAGCGCGCGCGCCCGCTGCGGCGTGCGCTCGGCGCGGCGCTCCTGCGCGGCCACGCGCAAATGCAGCGGCTGCTCGCCGCGCAGAATCGGCCGCGCCGCCGGCGTCAGGTGCAGCGTGTGGCATTCGCCCGCCACCTGCACCGCACCGCGCGCCACCAGCTGGCGCAGTACGCGCCGCCATGTCGCTTCGTCGAGTTCCCGCCCGATGGCCCAGGTGGACAGCCGCTCGTGGCCGTGCGCGCGCACCCGGTCGGTGGCCTGCCCGCGCAGCACGTCGATGACATGCCCGGCGCCGAACGCCACACCGCTTTGTTGCAGGCGGTAGATGCACGACAGCAGCTTGCGGGCCGCCTCGGTGGCGTCCCAAGTCTGGGGGGGTTGCAGGCAGTTGTCGCAGTTGCCGCACGGCGGGCTTGCCTCGCCGAAGTAGGCCAGCAGCTGCTGGCGGCGGCAGCCGGTGGACTCGGCCAGCGCCAGCAGCGCCTCCAGCTTGGCGCGCAGCACGCGCTTGAACGCCTCCTCGGCGCCGCTGTCGTCGATCAGGCGGCGCTGCTGCACCACATCCTGCAGCCCGTAGGCCATCCAGGCGCTGGCCGGCTCGCCGTCGCGGCCGGCGCGACCGGTCTCCTGGTAGTAGCCCTCGATGTTCTTCGGCAGGTCCAGGTGCGCGACGAAGCGCACGTCCGGCTTGTCGATGCCCATGCCGAAGGCGACGGTGGCCACCATCACCAACCCGTCTTCGCGCAGGAACCGGTCCTGGTGGCGCTGGCGCGTGGCGGCATCTAGCCCCGCGTGGTACGGCAGCGCGCGCAGCCCGGCGGCCTGCAGCCGCGCGGCCACCTCCTCCACCTTGCGGCGCGAGGCGCAGTACAAGATGCCAGCGTCGTGGCGCCCGTCGGGCAGCGTGTGCTCGTTGGCAACGAAGCGCAACAGCTGGCGCAGCGCGTGATCCTTCTCGACGATGGTGTAGCGGATGTTGGGGCGGTCGAAGCTCGCCACGAACGTGCGCGCCCCCTCCAGCTGCAGGTGCGCAACGATGTCCGCGCGCGTCAACGCGTCGGCGGTGGCGGTCAGCGCGATGCGCGGCACGCCCGGGCAGCGCTGGGCCAGCTGCGCCAGCTCCCGGTATTCGGGGCGGAAGTCGTGCCCCCACTGGCTGACGCAGTGCGCCTCGTCGATCGCCAGCAGCGCCAATTGCCCCGCCGCGTGCAGCGCCTGCAGCCGCGCCAGGAACCGCAGCGTCACCAGCCGCTCCGGTGCCGCGTACAGCAGCGTGAGCTCTGCGCGCATCAGCCGCTGCTCGACTGCGGCAGCCTCCTGCGGGGCGAGGGTGGAGTTGAGGTAGGCTGCCTCGACGCCGGCCTCGCGCAGCGCGCCGACCTGGTCGTGCATCAGCGCGATCAGCGGCGAGACGACCACGGTGACGCCCAGCCCGGCGCGCTGGCGCACGATGGCCGGGATCTGGTAGCACAGCGACTTGCCGCCACCGGTGGGCATCAGCACCAGCGCATCGCCGCCGGCGCCGACGTGCGCGACGATGTCGGCCTGCTGGCCGCGGAAGTCCGTGTAGCCGAACACCTCGGCCAGAACGCGCCGGCCCTCGGCGAGCGCCTGCGCGGGCGTCAGTGTCACATCTGTTCCCAGGGCAGCCCGTCGAAGCGCCAGCCATTGCGGCTGGAGCGGTGGAAGTGCTCGTCCAGCTCGCCCTCGAAGCCGTGCACCACGTGCCCCACGTCGGTGAAGCCGGCGGCCTCCAACGCCGCGCCAGCCTCCAGCGTGCGCTTGCCGCTGCGGCAGATCAGCAGCACCGGGCGGTCCAGCCGGCCGGCCTCCTGCAGCACCTTGTGCGCAAAGCCCTGCGGATCCGGCGTCAGGTCCGGGTATTCGTACCAGGGGATGTTGACCACACCCGGCGGGCGGCCGACGTAGAGCGACTCGATTTCCATGCGCACGTCGACGAACAGCGGCACGCGCTCCGGCGATGCCTGGGCGTGCGATTGCAGCCAGTGCCAAGCCTCGGTGGGTTGCAGGTGTTTCATGGAACCGCGCTCAAGCGCGGCGCAGCAGCCGGGCCGCGTCGCGCGCAAAATAAGTCAGAATGCCATCGGCGCCCGCGCGCTTGAAGGCGAGCAGGCTCTCCATCATCACCGCATCGTGGTCCAGCCAGCCGTTGGCGGCGGCGGCCTTCAGCATCGCGTACTCGCCGCTGACCTGGTAGGCAAAGGTCGGCACCTTGAACTCGTCCTTGACGCGGCGCACCACGTCCAGGTACGGCATGCCGGGCTTGACCATCACCATGTCGGCGCCTTCGGCCAAGTCCAGCGCCACCTCGCGCAGCGCCTCGTCGGAGTTGGCCGGGTCCATCTGGTAAACCTTCTTGTCGGCCTTGCCCAGGTTGGCGGCGCTGCCGACCGCGTCGCGGAACGGCCCGTAGAAGGCGCTGGCGTACTTGGCGCTGTAGGCCATGATGCGCGTGTGCACATGGCCTCGCATCTCCAGCGCCTGGCGGATGGCGCCGATGCGGCCGTCCATCATGTCGCTGGGCGCGACGATGTCCACGCCGGCGGCGGCCTGCACCAGCGCCTGCTTGACCAGCACCTCGACGGTGGCGTCGTTGACGATGTAACCGGTCTCGTCCAGCAGCCCGTCCTGCCCGTGGCTGGTGTAGGGGTCCAGCGCCACGTCGGTCATGACGCCCAGGTTGGGCACGCGGGCCTTGAGCTCGGCCACCACGCGCGGGATCAGCCCGTCGGGGTTCCAGGCCTCGCGGCCATCTGGCGTCTTGCGGGCGGGATCGATGACGGGAAACAGCGCCATCACCGGAATGCCCAGTTCCACACATTCCTGCGCCACGGGCAACAGCAGGTCCAGGCTCAACCGCTCCACCCCGGGCATCGAGGCCACCGGCTCGCGCCGGCCGTGCCCCTCCAGCACGAACACCGGATAGATCAGGTCGTGCACGGTCAGGTGGTGCTCGCGCACCAGGTTGCGGGTGAACACATCGCGGCGCAGACGACGCGGGCGCGACAGCGGATAGGGGGCCGGGTGGCCACTGGTGGGAGTGGGCGCGTTCATGGGCGTTATTGTGACGCCACTGCCCCGGCCACCACCGCTGCCGGTCGCCAAGACCAGCTCAGACGCTCGGGACGGTATCGACCACGTCCACCACGCAGCGGTTGCGCCCGGCGCCCTTGGCCCGGTACAGGGCGCGGTCGGCGCACACCAGCAAGCCGCGCAACCAGGCCGCCGCGTCCTCGGCCGAGGCGGACGCACCGGGCGATGGTGCCGGCTGCCATACGCACACGCCGATGCTGACCGTCAGCGCCAGCCCCGCCAGCGGGCGCTGCACCACCGCCTGCCGCAGCCGCTCGGCGTGTCCCTCCGCCACGGCCGGGCCCAGACGGGGTAGCAACAGCGCAAACTCTTCGCCGCCGTAACGCACCAACACATCCTCGGGACGAACCTGCTCACGCAGGCGCTCGGCAAACTCGCGCAGCACTTGGTCGCCGCGGTCGTGGCCGTGCTGATCGTTGACGTCCTTGAAGTGGTCCAAGTCCAGCATCATCGCCGTCAGCGGCTCGCCACCGCGCCAGGCGCGGCGCACGTGGCGCGGACCCAGATCGTCCAGCAGGTAGCGGTTGTGTAGACCGGTCAGCGCGTCGGTGACCGCTTGGCGCATCATCAACGCATGCTGGCGGCGCACCTGCTGCAGCAGCCGCCAGTAGCGCACCAGGTTGCTGACGCGGGCGCGCAGCTCGTCGGCATCGATCGGCTTGGTGACGTAGTCGTTGGCACCGCGGCGCAGCATCTCGACACGGCGCACACGCTCGTCGTAGCCGGTGTAGGCCAGCACCGGCAGCTCGGCCAGATCATCACGCCGGCTGCGGATCGCCGACAGCAGGCCCAGCCCGGTCAGCGCCCCGGGCAGCACGACGTCGACGATGACGAGGTCGAAGGCCTGCTGTTCCAGCCGCTCGAGCGCTTCGTGCGCCCGCAGCACGTGCTCCACCTTCATGCCCAGCGGGGCCAGCGCCTCGGCAGTGGCCGCCGCCATCGCCGGCGAATCCTCCACCAGCAGGATGCGCCCGCGCTGCCGATCGATCTGGCGGCGCAGCAGCACACGCAAGTGCGGCGCCAATTGATCCGGCACGGCGCGCAGCAGCACCTCGGTGAAGCCACCCTCCAGGGCGCTCAGGCGCAGCGGCTCGGCGTCGTCGCCGGTGATCAGCACGACGGGGAGCACCGCGCAGCAGGGGGTCTGGCGCACGCGCCGCAGCAGCTCCAGTGCCCCCATGTCAGGCAGATGGCGCGACACCAGCACCAGATCGACACGCAGACCGTCAGCCAGCGCCTGCAACGCCTCATCACCGTAGGCAAAGGCGTGCACCTCGGCGCCTTCGGACCGCAGCAGGCCCTGCATCACCGCGCGTGCAGCACCGCCGCTGTCCACCAAGGCCACGCGCACGGGGGATGGGTCGGAAACGGTAGCGTCCATGTGGGTGATTGTGAAGGTTTGTTCCTGGGCTACACTGCCTTGAGCATTGTGTGCTGCCCTTCATAACCCCGCCCGGTTGCTACTGTCGTGACCCAGCCCGCCGCCCCATCCTCCAACGCGCCCGTCACGTCCGGCGACGCCGCATGGCGCTTGGCGACGCACTGGCCGGAACTGGCGGTGGCGCTCACGGAGCAGGCCATCGATTCGGTGGACCATTTGTTGCGGGGCCTGGGCTTGCTGCTGCAACGCGGCCGCTTGACCGAGGCGGAGTACCGCATTCTGGCGCTGCCCGCGCAGCGGCTCAAGCAGTGTGGCGTGCACGCGCAACAGATCGTTCGGCTGCAAAGCGGGCAGGTGCGCCAATCGCACGAAAAAATCGACTTGGCCTACGTCGTCGAATCGGTGCTGCAGGAGCGGCGCGAGACCCTGGCCCTGCAAGGCATCACGGTGCGGCGGCAGTTTCGCCCCGTGGAGTTGCTGATCGACCCGACCGTGGCTTACAGCCTGGTGCAGGCCATGCTGGAATGGGCGGTGCAACAGGGCAGCCGGCTGGAGCTGCGCGTGGAACCGCGCGTGCCCGACGACGACGCCCCTGCGACGGCGGTGCCCGGCCCGCCGCGCGGCTGGCTGGCGGTAGACATGCTGCTCGATGGCCCCCGGGTGCCGGAATCGGTGTATGCCGACAGCGTGCTGTGGCTGCTGGCGCAGCAGCTGGCCAGCACCGATGGCGGCATCGCGCTGCAGCGGCAGGTGGAGCCCGGTCGGGTACGCCTGACGGCGCAGTTTCGGCGCACGGTCGGACAGGCCCACGCCACCGATGCCTGCGGCCCCGACAGTGGCGCCCCCTCGACCGTGTTCAAGACCATCGGGGGCAGCTACGCCTTGGTGTGCTCCGCCGATGCGCCCACCCGGCTGCGCGCGCTGGACGTGGTCAAAAAGCTTGGCATCGCCGCCGACGGCGTAGCCAGCGCGGCGCAGGCGCTGGCTGCCCTGGCCGTGCGCGATATCCACCTGCTGGTGCTCGACGAAGCCCATCTGCCGGCAGACGCCACCCAACTGGCCGACACCCTGGCCCAGCGGCGACCCGGCATCGCCGTCGTGCGCCTGGTCGGCGACGCCCAGCCCGGCACCGACCGGGATGCCGCGGACGGTCACCACGAGGCCCCACGCATCCCACTGGAGGCCCTGGATGCGCGGCTCGGCCCGGCCGTGATGTTCAGCCTGTCGAAAGTAGTGTAGCCCCGGCGCAGCGCGCGCAGATGCAGGCCAGCCCCCGGGCGCCCGCGGGCACCCGGTCCAGTACCTCCGCGCCAAAATGCGCCTGCGTGCACCAGCACGGCGGCTGGGCTCGGCCGGTTTGCCGCTCGCGCTCCATCGCGCAGCCGTTGCCGCCACCACAGATCGGACACCGGGTGGGATCGACCCGCCCGGCCGCTACTGTCCCCCCCTCAGCCACGCGCTCGCCCCCGCCTCACGCCGCCATGGCCTCGCGCAAAAAGCGCTCCATCGCGGTGACCAAGGCAATCGGCGTCTCGTCCATGGGGTAGTGGCCGGCATTGGCCATCACCTCCAGCCGCGCCTGGGGGTAGTGTTGCAGCCAGGTGGCGCGGCAGGTGGCTTCGCCCAGCGCCGGATCGTGCTCGCCCGGGATGACCAGCACCGGCACGGTCCGCCCCTGGATGCGCTCGACGAAGGCAGTCTCGGCCCAGGCGGTCAGGTAGGCGGCAAAGGCCTCCACATCCGAATGCGCCAGCGACGACCGCACCATCGCATCCAACCACGTCCCGGTGAGCCGGCGCCCCGTGGTGAGGTCGATGATCGCGCGGCGCACGGCCGGATCCTGCGCCGCGGCCGAGAAAAACGCCCACCCTTCCGGATCGAACGGTACGCCCCCCGCCGGCACCGGGGTGATGCCGACCAGCGCCTGCACGCGCTGCGGCGCCTCGGCCAGCACGTATTGGATGGCACTGCCCCCCATGGAATGCCCCACCAGCGCAAACCGCTCCCAGCCCAACTGGTCGGCCAGCGCCAGGGCATCGTGGGCGATCTGCTCGATGGTGTAGGGCCCCCCGCTGCCCTTGCGGTGCCCGTAGCCGCGGTAGTCCATGAAGGCGTAGCTGAAGGCATCGGTGTCCAGGTGCTGAACCATCGGCCCCCAGCCGCGCGCATGGCCAAACCAGCCGTGCAGCATCAACACCTTGCGCCGACCCTGCCCAATGACGTGGGCGTCGTGGCGGATATTCATGTCGTCGTCTCCTCTGGTGCGGGCCCCTGTCCGCGGGTCACACCGGCATTGTGCCGCCATCCGCCGTTCGTGCAAGCCCAAACAAAACGGCGCCCGCTGGCGCCGTCGTGATCGGGGCAGGGCCCGGGGGATCAGACCGCCGCGGCCTTGACCCTCAGGCGCCAGGCGTGCAGCAGTGGCTCAGTGTAGCCGTTGGGCTGCTCCTTGCCCTTGAACACCAGGTCCAGCGCCGCTTGGAACGCCATGCTGGCCTCGAAGTTCGGCGCCATCGGGCGGTAGGCCGGGTCGCCGGCGTTTTGCTGATCCACCTTGCGCGCCATGCGCTCGAAGGTGGCGCGCACTTGCGCCTCGGTCACCACCCCGTGGTGCAGCCAGTTGGCCACATGCTGGCTGCTGATGCGCAAGGTGGCGCGATCCTCCATCAGGCCGACGTCGTGGATGTCGGGCACCTTGGAGCAGCCGATGCCCTGGTCCACCCAGCGCACCACGTAGCCGAGGATGCCCTGGATGTTGTTGTCCAGCTCGGCCTGCTTGTCGGCTTCGCTCCAGTTCGGGTTGGCCGCCACCGGCACCGTCAGCAGCCCCGCCAGCAGCGTGTCACGCTCGGCGTCGGCGTCGATCTTCTCCAGCTCCTGCTGGACCGCGGCCACGTCCACCTGGTGGTAGTGCAGCGCGTGCAGCGTCGCGGCAGTGGGGCTGGGCACCCAGGCGGTGTTGGCGCCGGCCTTCGGGTGCGCGATCTTTTGCTCCAGCATCGCCCGCATCAGGTCCGGCATCGCCCACATGCCTTTGCCGATCTGGGCGCGGCCGCGCAGCCCACATTTCAGGCCCACCAGCACGTTGCTGCGCTCGTAGGCCTGGATCCAGGCGCTGGCCTTCATGTCGTTCTTGCGGATCATCGGCCCGGCCAGCATGGCGGTGTGGATCTCGTCGCCGGTGCGGTCCAGGAAGCCGGTGTTGATGAACGCCACGCGGCTGGCGGCCGCAGCGATGCAGGCCTTGAGGTTGACGCTGGTGCGGCGCTCCTCGTCCATGATGCCGAGCTTGACGGTGCTGTCCGCCAGACCCAGCATCTGCTCCACGCGGCCAAACAGCTCCGCCGCAAACGCCACCTCGCGCGGGCCGTGCATCTTGGGTTTGACGATGTAGACGCTGCCGGTGCGGCTGTTGCGGATCGGCTCGCCGCTGGGCAGACGGCCACGGCCCTGCAGGTCGTGCAGCGCGATCGTCGTCGTGATGACGGCGTCCATGATGCCTTCGGGAATCTCGCGCACCGTGCCGTCGGCGTCGGTGTAAAGAATAGCCGGATTGGTCATCAGGTGGCCGACGTTGCGCACAAACAGCAGCGAGCGGCCGTGCAGCACCAC
Source organism: Tepidimonas sp. (assembly GCF_036825565.1). GTDB lineage: Bacteria > Pseudomonadota > Gammaproteobacteria > Burkholderiales > Burkholderiaceae_C > Tepidimonas. The sequence goes on from NZ_DAISXZ010000047.1 coordinate 15,316, forward strand.
TTCGCCGCGGCCGTCCGGCGCGGTGTAGCGGCGGTCGCCGTGCAGGCCGCGCGTGAGCGTCCGTCCGCCCTTGTCGAAGCTCTCCGTCAGCCAGCCCTGCAGAATGCCAAGCCAATTGCGGTAGCCCAGCACCTTGTCCTCGGCGTCCACCGCGGCGACCGAATCCTCCAGGTCCAGGATGGTGGACAGGGCGGCTTCCACCACCACGTCGCAGACGCCCGCGGCGTCGGTGGCGCCGATCGGGTGCGCGCGGTCGATGCGGATGTCCAGGTGCAGCCCGTGGTGGCGCAGCAGCACCGACGACGGCGCCGCCGCCTCGCCCTGGTAGCCGACGAACTGGGCCGGATCCTTCAGGCCCGTCGTCGCGCCGCCGCGCAGCGTCACGCGCAGCGCGCCGTTCGCCACCGCGTAGGCCGTGGCGTCGGCGTGCGAGCCCTGCGCCAGCGGCGCGGCCTCGTCCAGCACGCGGCGCGCCCAGGCGATCACCTTGGCGCCGCGCTTCTCGTTGTAGCCGGGGCCTTTGGCGCAGCCGTCGTCCTCGGGGATGGCGTCGGTGCCGTAGAGCGCGTCGTACAGACTGCCCCAGCGCGCGTTCGCCGCGTTGAGCGCGTAACGGGCGTTGAGGATCGGCACCACCAGCTGCGGGCCGGCCTGCGTGGCCAGCTCGGCATCCACGTTGGCCGTGGTCACGCGCACGTCGCCGGGCGGCGGCACCAGGTAGCCGATCGTCTCCAAAAACTGGCGGTAGGCGGCCGGATTGGTGACCGGGCCGGGGTTGGCGCCGTGCCACTTGTCCAACTCAGCCTGCAGGCGGTCGCGCTCCGCCAGCAGCGCACGGTTCTTCGGCGCTAGGTCGGCGACGATGGCGTCGAAGCCGCTCCAGAAGCGGTCGCTGGCGATGCCGGTGCCGGGCAGCACCTGGTCTTCGATGAAGCGGTACAGTACCTCGGCCACCTGCAGCCGACCGACGTTGATGCGCGGTGTCGTCATGATCTTCTGACCTCCGATGGCGGCCCGCCGCCGGGGGCGCGGGCCGGGATTGTCGAAACCCGTCAATGTAGGCGAAATCCGGGTCCGAATCGACAGCAAGCCGACCGCTTCAGCCGTGACTTTTTATTCAATAATGAAGACATGGATCGGCTCAAGGCGCTGGAAACTTTCGTCGCCGTGGCCCAGCGCGGCAGCCTGGCCGCGGCCGCGCGCGCCGAGGGTGTGGTGCCGGCCATCGTCGGCCGGCGGCTGGACGCGCTGGAGGAGTACCTGGGCGTCAAACTGATGGTGCGCACCACGCGCCGCATCACCCTCACGCCGGAGGGCACCGCGTTTCTGGAAGACTGCCAGCGCCTGCTGGCGGAGCTGGCCCAGGCCGAGGCCAACGTCAGCGCCGGCGGCACCGCGGCGCGCGGGCACCTGCGCATCACCGCCCCCGCCGGCTTTGGGCGCCAGCACGTGGCACCGCTGGTGCCGGCGTTCCGCGCCCGCCACCCGGAGGTCACGGTCTCGCTCAATCTGAGCGACCGCGTGGTGGACCTGATCGCCGAAGGCTACGACTGCGCCGTGCGGGTGGGGGATTTGCCCGACTCGTCCCTGGTGAGCGTGCGGCTGGCCGATAACCGGCGGCTGGTCGTGGCTACACCCGCCTACCTGCAGCGCCGTGGCGTGCCGCGCCATCCGCACGACCTGCTGCAGCACGACTGCCTGGTGCTGTCGTCGGATGCCTCGCAAACGCGCGGCTGGGCCTTTGCCGTGCCCGGCCCGGGCGGGCACCGGGACCTGATGCACGTGCGCCCCCGCGGCCCGCTGGACTGCAGCGACGGCCAGGTGCTGTACGAATGGTGCCTGGCCGGGCTGGGCCTGGCCTGGCGCAGCACCTGGGAGGTGCAAGCTGACATCGACGCCGGCCGCCTGGTCGCCGTGCTCGACGATTACGCCGCCCCCCCCAATGGCATCTACGCCGTCTTCCCCACCGCCCGCCACCTGCCGCGGCGCGTGCGGGCCTGGATCGATTTTCTAAAGGACCACTATGGGCGGACGGAGTTTTGGGGGGCCAACAAGTCCCCCTGATTCCTGATCCAAATGAA
>NZ_DAISXZ010000048.1:0-17156 GCF_036825565.1 Tepidimonas sp.
CCCCCCAGCCACTGCAGCGCCGCCCACGCCAGGGCCGCCCCCAGCGCCAGCCCCAGGGCACTGCCCACGGCGCCCAACAGCGCGGATTCCACCCACACCAGGCGCTGGCGTTGCCGGGCGTCCAGCCCCAGCACCCCCAGCAGCGCAAAGGCCGGCAGGCGCTGCGTCACGCTCAGACTCAACACGGAAAACACCAGAAACGCCCCGGTGAACAACGCCACCAGCGCCAGCACGGTCAGGTTGACCCGGTAGGCCCGCGACACCTGGCTCAGCCGGACGCCATCGTCCCCGGGGCGCTCCCACACCACCCCCTGCACCGCCCCGGCGGGTGCGGCGGCCTGCAGGTCGCGCCACACGGCCTCGGCATCGGCGCCCGGCACCAGCCGGATGTCCAGCCGCGACACCTGGTCGCCCCAGCCCAACCGATCCTGCAGCGCGGCCACGTCCGCCACCAACAAGGGGCCGCCCGGCAGCGCGACCTGCCCCGCCATGCGCCAGCGGTGTGCCTGCAGTCCGACCTGCAGCTCCACGGTACCGGTGCCGATGCCCAGCGCCGCCTGCGCCGCGGGATTGCCAAACACCGCATCGGGGGTCAACACATCCAGCCGATCCCCGCCTTCGCGCACACGCAGCCCGGCATCGGGCTGCAGGGCCGGCCAGACCAGGGCGTCCACGCCCAGCAACCGCACCGGCACACGGCGGCCGTCGGGCGTCACCGCCACGCCCTGCGCTTCGATCACCGGCATGGCGGCCCGTACCTGAGGGTGGGCCAGGGCGCGGTCCAGCCAGCGCGCATCCAGCCGGTCCAAGGGGCCACGCAGGCGGGCATCCGGCTCCCCGTTCACCCCCCGCACCGCGGCCGAAAACTCCGCCAGCGCCGACGCGTTGATCAGGTGCACCGCCAGCGCCAGCCCCACCCCCAGCATGATGGCCAGCACCGCCACCGCATGGCGCCATGGGTGCAGGCGCCACTGCGGCCACGAGAACGCGCGCCACAAGTCCCACCCGCGCGGGCGGGGCGCGATCACAGTGGCCGCATGCCCTCGCACGTCAGCTCCAGGCAGCGGTCGGCCCGCTCCGCCGCGGCGTGGGAATGCGTCACCAGCACCAGCGCGGCGCCGTGCGCACGGGTCTGCGCCTGCAGCAACGCCAACACCTGCGCCGCGGTGCGTGGGTCCAGGTTGCCGGTCGGCTCATCGGCCAGGATCAAGCGCGGCCGGTGCGCCAGCGCCCGCGCAATCGCCACCCGTTGCAGTTGTCCGCCGGACAAGGCTTGGGGCAGGCGCTCGCCCAGGCCCCCCAGACCCACCGCCGCCAGCACTTGCTCCACCCGCTCGGCATCCGGCCGGCCCAGCAGGACCAGCGGCAAGCCCACGTTCTGCGCCACCGTCAGGTGCGGCAGGATGTGAAAGGCCTGAAAGACGAAGCCCAAATGGATGCGCCGCCATGCGGCGGCCTGCGGCTCGGACAGCGCCGCCCAGTCCTGCCCCAGCACGCAGACACGACCGCCATCGACCGCATCCAACCCGGCCAGACAGTTGAGCAGCGTGGACTTGCCCACGCCCGATTCGCCCAAAATGGCCACGAACTCTCCCGGCGAGACGGTTAGATCGACGCCGGCAAACACCGCCGCGTCGCCGTAGCGTTTGACCAAACCCGTGGCCAGCACGCATGGTGCCGGGGCGGGATCACGAGCGGGCGGCATGGGCGTTCAGCGCAGCGCCAGTATCCGCCGCGCCCCGTCGAGCACGACCAACCCGATCACGCCCCCGATGACCAGATCGGGCACGCGCGAGCCGGTCCACGCCACCAGCAGGCCCGCCACGATGACCCCCAGGTTGGCGAGCACATCGTTGGCGGAGAAGATGTAACTCGCCTTCATGTGGGCGCCCAGCCCCCGGTGCCGCGCCGCCAGCCACAGGCAGGCCACATTGGCCACCAGGGCCACCACCCCCACGCCCATCATCAGCGCCGACACCGGCTCGCTGCCCTGCACCCAGCGCCGCCCCACCTCGGCCAGCGCGAGCAAGGCCAGCGTCAGCTGCAACCACCCCGCCAGATGCGCCGCCTGCACCTTGCGGGCGGCCGAGCGGCCGACGGCAAACAACGCCACGCCGTACACCGCGGCATCGGCAAACATGTCCATCGCGTCGGCCAACAGACCGGTGGACTGGGCCACGATGCCCACCCCGATTTCCAGCAAAAACATGGCCCCGTTGATGGCCAGCAGGGTCCACAGCACGCGCGACTCGGTCGCGTCGGTCGACGCCGGCGGGGCGGACGGCTGCGCTACCGGCTCGGTGTGCGCCAGACGCGCGCCCAGGTTCAGCCGCTCCAGCCGGGCCAGCGCCGCCTCGGCCGGCCCCGGGTGCTGCACCGTCAGACGGCGCTGCGCCAGGTCGAAGGCCAACACCACGTCCGGCAGGTCGCGCAACGCCATGCGGATGAGGTTTTCCTCGGACGGGCAATCCATCTTCGGTACGGAAAAAATGCTGCGATTCCACATGGACGTCACCCCCAAACCTGACACACGGATCACGCCTCGAACAAAGCCGAGTGCGTGCCAGTCCGCACGAGAAGGACGGCCTCGCCATCCAGGCGGTAATTCAGCAGAAAGTCGCCACCGCTGTGGCACTCGCGGTGATCCGCGCACTCGCCCTTCAGCGGGTGATCCAGCCATTCGGGCCCCCACGGCGCATCGTCGCCAATCAGCCGCCACATCGCTCCCTTCAGCCGCTTCAGGTCGTCGCGGCCCGAGCGCGAAAGGCGTTCCCAGTCTTGGAGGAACGCCTTGGTGGAGTCGCTCGCCCGCGGCATCGGCGCCCGCTTACTGCTGGCGGGCTTTGATCATGGCGCGCGCTTCTTGCATCGCCGCGCGGGTCTGGGCGTTGGGCACCTTCAGCTCCAGCGGGAAAGCCTGGTCGGCCACCTCCCGCTTGAGCATGATACGCACGGCGTCCGACACCGACAGCCCCATGGCGGCCAGCGCCTCGCTGGCCTGCGCCTTGACTTCGTCGTCCACCCGAACGTGCAGCATCGAGGTCTGGGCCATGAACGAATCCTCCTTGGGCCCGATTTTGTCTCTCACATGCGATACGGTCAGGTGATTGTATGACTCCACCACCTTGGGCACTCCAGGTGGTGTTGGGGCAGACGCCGCTCACTCACACATCGATATTCGCCGCCCTCAGCGCATTGGTCTCGATGAACACGCGGCGCGGCTCGACCTCGTCGCCCATCAGCATGGTGAAGACCTTGTCGGCCTCGATGGCGTCCTCGATGCGCACCTGCAGCAGCCGGCGCACCTCGGGGTTCATGGTAGTTTCCCAGAGCTGTTCGGGGTTCATCTCGCCCAAACCCTTGTAGCGCTGGCGGCTGGTGGTGCGCTCGGCCTCGGCCAGCAGCCAGCGCATCGCCGAACGGAAATCGTCCACTGGCGCTTCCTTGGCGCGTTCGCCCTCGCCGCGCACGACCTTGGCCCCTTCTGCCAGCAGGCCCTGGAAGGTGCGGGCCGCATCGGCCAGCACGGCATAGTCGGCCCCGTGCACGAAGTCCTGCGTGATGACGCTGGAGCGCACGTTGCCATGGTGGCGGCGGCTGATGCGCAGCAGCGGCTTGTCCGCGCGTGCGTCGAACTCGGCGCTCACCTCGGCCGGCACCCCGGTGGCGCTGCCCTCGCGCAGCGCGGCCTGTAGGGCGGTGGCGCTGCGGGCCGCAGCCTCCATGTCGTCCAGGTCGAGCGCCACGCCGTCGGCCACGGCGCGCAGCGCCTCAGCGTCCATGAAGGCCGACAGCCGGGCGATCACCGCCTCGGCCGCCTGGTGCTGGCGCGCCAGTTCGGCCAGGGTTTCGCCGGCCAGCACGGTGCCCTGGGCGCCGCCGGTGTGCAGGCTGGCCTCCTTGAGCGCGACGCGCAACAAAAAGGCGTCCAGCGCGGCGTCGTCCTTCAGATACAGCTCTTCCTTGCCCGCCTTGACCTTGTACAGCGGCGGCTGCGCGATGTAGATGTGGCCGCGCTCCACCAGCTCCGGCATCTGGCGGTAGAAAAAGGTCAGCAACAGGGTGCGGATGTGGGCGCCGTCCACGTCCGCGTCGGTCATGATGATGATGCGGTGGTAGCGCAGCTTGGCGATGTCGAAGTCGTCTGCACTGCTCTTGCCGCGCCCGGCGTCGTCTTCGCTCGCGCGGCCGATGCCCGTGCCCAGCGCCGTGATCAGGGTCAGGATCTCGTTGCTGGACAGCAGCTTTTCGTAGCGCGCCTTCTCGACATTGAGGATCTTGCCGCGCAGCGGCAGGATGGCCTGGAACTTGCGGTCGCGCCCCTGCTTGGCGCTGCCGCCGGCCGAGTCACCCTCGACGATGTAGATCTCCGACAGCGCCGGATCCTTCTCTTGGCAGTCGGCCAGCTTGCCGGGCAGCCCCAGGCCGTCGAGCACGCCTTTGCGGCGCGTCATCTCGCGCGCCTTGCGCGCTGCCTCGCGCGCCCGCGCGGCCTCGACGATCTTGCCGCAGATGATCTTGGCGTCGTTGGGCCGCTCCTCCAGGTAGTCGGTGAGCGCCTTGGCGACGATGTCCTCCACCGGCGCGCGCACCTCGGAGCTGACCAGCTTGTCCTTGGTTTGGCTGGAAAACTTCGGCTCCGGCACCTTCACCGACAGCACGCAGCACAGCCCCTCGCGCATGTCGTCGCCACTGACCTCGACCTTGGCCTTCTTGGCCAGCTCGTTTTGCTCGATGTACTTGCCGATGACGCGCGTCATGGCCGCGCGCAGCCCGGTCAGGTGCGTGCCGCCGTCGCGCTGCGGGATGTTGTTGGTGAAGCACAGCACCGACTCGTTGTAGCCGTCGTTCCACTGCATGGCCACCTCGACACCGATCTCGGTGCCGGGGATGCCGCCATAGCTGTCGGCCGGGCGCGCGCCGGTGGCGTGGAACACCGTGGGATGCAGCACCTTTTTACCGGCGTTGATGAACTCGACGAAGCCCTTGACCCCGCCGGCACCGGAAAAGTCGTCGCTCTTGCCGCTGCGCTCGTCGATCAGGCGGATACGCACGCCGTTGTTCAAAAAGCTCAGCTCGCGCAGCCGCTTGGACAGGATCTCGTAGTGGAAGTCGTGGTTTTCGCGAAAGATCTCGGTGTCGGGCAGGAAGTGCACCTCGGTGCCGCGCTTGTCGGTGGCGCCCAGCACCCGCATGGGCGAGACCTCCGCCACCTGGCCGTCTGGGCCCGCCGCGCGCTCGATCTGGCGGTTTTGCACCACGCCGCGCGCAAACTCCAGCAGATGCACCTTGCCGTCGCGGCGCACCGTCAGGCGCAGCCAGCGCGACAACGCGTTGACGCAGCTCACCCCCACCCCGTGCAGACCGCCGGAGACCTTGTAGCTGTTCTGGTTGAACTTGCCGCCGGCGTGCAGCTCGGTCAGCGCGATCTCGGCGGCGCTGCGCTTGGGCTCGTGCTTGTCGTCCCACTTGATGCCGGTGGGGATGCCGCGCCCGTTGTCCACCACGCTAATCGAGTTGTCGGTGTGGATGGTCACCACGATATCGTCGCAGTGGCCGGCCAGCGCCTCGTCGATGGAGTTGTCCACCACCTCGAACACCAGGTGGTGCAGGCCGGTGCCGTCGGAGGTGTCGCCGATGTACATGCCGGGGCGCTTGCGCACCGCCTCCAGGCCTTCGAGGATCTGGATGGCGTCGGCGCCGTAGCCCGTGCCGGGCGCTTGAGGGGTCTGGGATTCGCTCATGGAGACTTTCAGATGCGCATCGGCATGACGACGTACTTGAAGCGGTCGTCGCCGGGAATCGTGACCAGGGCCGAGGAGTTGCCGTCCTGCAGCTCGATGCGCACCAGGTCCTGCCCCATGTTGGCCAGCGCCTCGATCAGGTAGCTGACGTTGAAGCCGATGTCGATGACGTCGCCGCTGTACTCGATGTCCAGCTCGTCGACCGCCTCCTCCTGATCGGCGTTGTTGGCCGCCACCTGCAGCAGCCCGGGCTCCAGGTGCAGGCGCACGCCCTTGAATTTGTCGCTGGTCATGATGGCGGCGCGCTGCAGGCTGGCCAGCAGCGGCGCGCGGCCCAGCACGATCACATTGCGGTGCGCGCGCGGGATCACGCGGTTGTAGTCGGGGAACTTGCCCTCCACCAGCTTGGTGACGAACTCCATGCCGCCGAAGCTGAACTTGGCTTGGTTGGCGGCAAAGCGCATCTCGATCGCGCCGTCCTGGTCCGACAGCAGCCGCTGCAGCTCCAGCACCGTCTTGCGCGGCAGGATCACCTCCTGCTTGGGCACGTCCACATCCAGCGCGGCGCTGGCCAGCGCCAGCCGGTGGCCGTCGGTGGCCACGAGGGTGAGCTGGCGCCCCTCGGCGACGAACAGAATGCCGTTGAGGTAGTAGCGAATGTCCTGCACCGCCATGGCGAACGACACCTGCCCCAGCAGCGCCTTGAGCACCTTTTGCGGCACCGAGAACGCCGGGCCGAAGGTGGGCGACTCCTGCACCAGCGGAAAGTCCTCGGCCGGCAGCGTCTGCAGGGTGAAGCGGCTCTTGCCCGCTTTGAGCAGCAGCCGCCCCCCGGCGGACTCCAGCGTCACCTTCTGGTCCGCGGGCAGCGTGCGCAGAATGTCGATCAGCTTGCGCGCCCCGACCGTGGTGGCGAACTGGCCGTCGTCGCCGCCCAGATCGGCCGTGGTGCGGATCTGGATTTCCAGGTCGGAGGTGGTGAGCTGGGTCGCGGCCCCCGCGCGGTGAATCAGCACATTGGCGAGCACCGGCAGGGTGTGGCGGCGCTCGACGATGCCGGCCACCGACTGGAGGGCAGCCAGCAGCCGGTCCTGGGTCGCTTGCAAGACGATCATGCGTGTCAGCCTTTCAGGGTCTGCTCCAACACGTGGAGTTGCTGGTTGAGTTCGGACCGGTTCTGCCGCTCGGCGGCGATCTTGCGCACCGCGTGCAGCACCGTCGTGTGGTCGCGCCCGCCAAAGAGCTCACCGATCTCGGGCAAGCTCTTTTGTGTCAGCTCCTTGGCCAGGTACATGGCGATCTGGCGCGGCCGCGCGATATTGGCCGGCCGCTTCTTGGAATACATGTCGGCGACCTTGATCTTGTAGAAGTCGGCCACCGTCTTTTGGATGTTCTCGACGCTGATCTGGCGGTTCTGGATACTCAGCAAGTCCTTGAGCGCCTCGCGCGCCAGCGCGATCGACACCTCTTTCTGGTTGAAGCGCGAATACGCCAGGATCTTACGCAGCGCGCCCTCCAGCTCGCGCACGTTGGAGCGCACGTTCTTGGCCACGAAGAAGGCCACGTCCTCCGGCATGGTGGCGCCCTCGGCCTGCGCCTTGCTGATCAGGATGGCCACGCGCATCTCCAGCTCCGGCGGCTCGATGGCCACCGTCAGCCCGGAATCGAAGCGCGACACCAGCCGCTCGTGGATGTCCGTCAACCCCTTGGGGTAGGTGTCGCTGGTCATCACGATGTGGCTCTTTTTGGCCATCAGCGTCTCGAAAGCGTTGAAGAACTCCTCCTGCGTGCGGTCCTTGTTGGCAAAGAACTGCACATCGTCGATCAGCAGCAGGTCCAGGCTGTGGTAGCGCTGCTTGAAGGCATCGAAGGTCTTGCGCTGATAGGACTTGACCACGTCCGAGACGAACTGCTCGGCGTGGATGTAGAGCACCTTGGCGTCGGGGCGGTCGGCCAGCAACTGGTTGCCGATGGCGTGCACCAGGTGCGTCTTGCCCAGGCCGACGCCGCCGTAAATGAACAGCGGGTTGTACAACTGCCCGGGGCTCGCGGCCACGTGCATGGCCGCGGCGCGTGCCATGCGGTTGGCGGAGCCCTCCACCAACGTTGCGAAGGTCAGCGCCGGGTTGAGCCGGTGCTTGTGGTCGGGCAGCGGCGGCTCGGCCGCGGCCGGCGCCTCGGGCAACTCGGCAAACACCGGATCGGTGCGCGCGGGAACCACGGCAACGCGCGGCACTGCTCCGCCGGCCACGCCGGGGGCCGAGGGGCGCAGCGCGCCGGGTGCCTCGCGCGGGGCGAGTACCAACTCGACGGCAACCGGCTGGCCGGCGATGGCCTGCAAGGCCGCGCCGATCTTGCCGGCGTACTGAGCGCGCACCCAGTCCATCTTGAAGCGGTTGGCCACCGCCAGCGTCACGCGCGAGCCGTCGTCGGCCACGCGTGCGACCAGCGGCCGGATCCAGGTGTTGACCTGCTGGACCGGCAGCTCCTGACTCAACCGCTCGACGCACGCCGACCACAGATCGGATGCGGCCGGGGCGGCCCGCTGGGCAGCGGCGTTCGCATCGGACAGGGAACGCGGGGAACTCATGGATGGGGGATTCGGTCGATGGCAGGCATGGAATCGTCGCGGCCCGGACCGTCCCGCCCGGGACCGGAATCCGGCATGTGGACAGCCACCCCGCCAAAGGCACTCATTGTAGCCGCCGAGAACCATTTATCCACATGCGGGTTGGCCCCCGCTTGACAGCCCGCACCGATCCTCCGCCCCGCTCGGCCGTTGGCACGGCGGGCGGTTTTTGCCATAATTTAGGGTTTACTCGATCGAACCGGGCAGACTCACATGAAACGCACCTATCAACCCTCCAAGATCCGTCGCGCGCGCACCCATGGCTTTCTGGTCCGCATGAAGACCCGTGGCGGTCGCGCCGTGATCAACGCGCGCCGCGCCAAGGGCCGCAAGCGCCTGGCCGTCTGACGCCTCGGTGCCCGAGTCGTCCCAGCCGGCACCGCCGCGGGGCGCAGCGGCACGGCACTTTCGCCAGCGTGCGCAGTTCCAGGCCGTGCTCTCCAGTCCTGCCCTGGTGCACACCGCGCATTTTGCGCTCCATGGCATTCCTGCCGCGTCGCGGGTCGGCCCGCGCGGAGTGCCGCTGTTCCCCGGCGACCGCGCCTGGTTGGGCGTGGTCGTGCCCAAGCGCTGGGCAAGGCGCGCGGTCACGCGCAACACGCTCAAGCGCCAGATCTATGCCGTCGAGCGCGAGCATCCGCTGCCCACGGGCGCCTGGGTCGTGCGGCTAAAACGGGCCTTCCCGACCGCGGAGTTCCCCAGCGCGACCTCCGTGGCGCTGCGCCGCGCGGCACGGCTCGAGCTGCTGCAACTGTTGGGACCCCGGCTGCGACAGCGCCTGGCCGCCGGTGTCGATGGGCACCGGCCCGACGCCTCATGAGCCGCCCGCACGCCTCCCGCCCCGTCGCGCCCGCCGTGCGCCGGCTGGGGCATTGGTGCGCCCGCCTGCCGCAAAGCGTGCTGATCGGCGCGGTGCAGGGCTACCGGCTGCTGCTCAGCCCCTGGCTGGGGTCCGGCTGCCGCTTCACCCCTTCCTGCTCGGCCTATGCGCTCGAGGCGTTGCAGCGTCACGGCGCCGGTGCCGGCAGCTACCTGACTCTGCGCCGGCTGGTCCGCTGTCACCCGTGGTGCGACGGCGGGCACGATCCGGTCCCTGCCGAGCGTCCCCGGCTGTTCCCCCTCCAACAACACACCCCTCCGTCATGAGCGACATTCGCCGATCCATCCTGTGGGTGATTTTTGGTTTTTCGATGATCCTGCTGTGGGATCGTTGGCAGATCCACAACGGGCAGCCGGCCACCTTCTTCCCGTCGAGCACCCCGCCCAAGGCCACGGCACCGGCGCCCGCCGCCTCGGGCACCGGGGTGCCGACACCGGCGGCCGCCTCCACCCCCGCGGCAGCTGGCGTACCGGCCCCGGCTGCTGCACCGGTCGCGCGCCAGCGCCACACGGTGCGCACCGATGTGTTCGAGCTAACGTTTGACAGTGAAGGCGGAGCACTCATGGGGGCGCGGCTGCTCAAACACGCGGCCGAGACGGGCAAGGCACTGCAAAAAACCTTCACGCCGCTGGAGCTGCTGACGACCGAAGGGGGGCGCACCTACGTCGCCCAGACCGGGCTGATCGGACAAGGCGGCCTGCCGACACACAAAACCCCCATGCGGCTGGTCGAGCCGGCCGGCACCGGGCCCATCGCCCTGGCGGACGGCCAGGACCGGCTGGTGCTGCGCTTCGAGTCCGAGCCGCAGGGCGGCGTGGTGCTAAGCAAGACCTATACCCTGCGCCGCCACAGCTACCTGATCGATGTGCAACACGAGGTGCGCAACGTCGGCGACGCGCCCGTCCAGGCGCGGGTGTACCAGCAGCTCGTGCGCGACGGCCTGAAGGCCGGCAGCGAAACGCCCTTCTACTCCACCTTCACCGGCCCGGCCGTCTACAGCGAAGCCGCCAAGTATCAAAAGGTCGAGTTTGCCAACATCGACAAGGGCAAGATCGACATCCAGCGCCAGGCGCCGGACGGCTACGTGGCCATGGTGCAGCACTACTTCACCAGCGCCTGGCTGATGCCCGCGGGCGTGGAGCGCGAGAACTTCGTGCGCAAGGTGGACAACCTGTACGCGGTCGGCCAGATCGGGCCGGATGCGACCGTCGCACCGGGGGAGACCCAGACGATGGCGTCGCAGCTCTACGTCGGGCCACAGGAGGAAAAAGTCCTGGAAGCCATCGCACCCGGCCTGGAGCTGGTCAAGGACTACGGCTGGCTGACCATCCTGGCCAAGCCGCTGTACTGGCTGCTGGAGAAGATCCACGGCCTGGTCGGCAACTGGGGCTGGGCGATCGTCGCGCTGGTGGTGCTGATCAAGGCGGCGTTTTACTGGCTCAACGCCAGCGCCTACCGCAGCATGGCCAAGATGAAGGCGATCAACCCGCGCATCATGGAGATGCGCGAGCGCCTGAAAGACAAGCCGCAGCTGATGCAGCAGGAGATGATGCGGCTGTACCGCGAGGAGAAGGTCAACCCGCTGGGCGGCTGCTTCCCGATCCTGATCCAGATCCCCGTCTTCATCGCGCTGTACTGGGTGCTGCTGGCCAGTGTGGAGATGCGCAACGCCCCCTGGATCGGCTGGATCGACGATCTGTCCTCGCCCGACCCGTACTTCGTGCTGCCGCTGGTGATGACGCTAACCACCATCGTGCAAACGGCGCTCAACCCGCTGCCGCCCGATCCGCTGCAGGCCAAGCTGATGTGGCTGATGCCGCTGGTGTTCAGTGTGATGTTCTTCTTCTTTCCGGCTGGCCTGGTGCTGTACTGGATCGTCAACAACGTGCTGACGATCGCGCAGCAGGCGTACATCAACCACTCGATGGGTGTGCCGCTGAAGTTCAACCTGCCCCAATTCAAGTAAGGGGATGCTGCCCCGGCACCAGGACCCGATTGCCGCCATCGCTACCGCGCCCGGGCGCGGCGCGGTGGGCATCGTGCGCTTGAGCGGCCGGGGCCTGGAGGCGCTGCACGCGCCGCTGCTGGGCCGCGCGCTCAGGCCGCGCCACGCGCACTACGGGCCGTTTCGGGCGGCCGATGGCAGCGCGCTCGATCACGGCCTGGCGCTGTGGTTTCCGGCCCCGCACTCCTACACGGGCGAGGATGTGCTGGAACTGCAGGCCCACGGCGGGCCGGTGCTGCTGCAGTTGCTGCTGGCACGCTGTCTGGAGGCCGCGGGCGAAACGGACCCCGCCACGGGCCGGCCGCGGCTGGCGGGCCTGCGGCTGGCGCAGCCGGGCGAGTTCACCGAGCGCGCCTTTCTCCACGGCAAGCTCGACTTGGCACAGGCCGAGGCGGTGGCCGACCTGATCGACGCCAGCACCGAGGCGGCCGCCCGCAGCGCCAGCCGCTCGCTCTCGGGCGCATTCTCCCAGGCGGTAGAGGCGCTGCGCGACGATCTGGTCCACCTGCGCATGCTGGTGGAGGCGACGCTGGACTTTCCCGAGGAAGACATCGACTTTTTGCTGCAGTCGGATGCCGCCGGCCAACTGCGGCGGCTGCAGGCGCGGCTGGACGAGGTGCTGGCGCGCACCCGCCAGGGCGCGCTGCTGCGCGAGGGCATGCATGTCGTCATCGCCGGCCAACCCAACGCGGGCAAAAGCTCGCTGCTCAATGCGCTGGCAGGGGCGGAGCTGGCCATCGTCACACCGATCGCCGGCACCACCCGCGACGTGGTGCAGCAAGCCATCCAGATCGAGGGCGTGCCACTGCACATCATCGACACAGCCGGCTTGCGCGACGGCGCAGAGGTGGACGAGGTGGAGCGCATCGGCATCGAGCGGGCGTGGCAGCGCATCGAGGCCGCAGATGCCGTGCTCTTCGTGCATGACCTGACGCGCGCCGCGGATCCGGCCTACCGGCAAGCCGATGCCACCATCCGCGAGCGCCTGGCCAGCCGGTTGCGGGCACGGGTGCCCGTGATCGACATCTGGAACAAGGCCGACGCCGCCGAGGCGGCCGCCATCCCCACCGGCGCCGACGACCTGCCGCTGTCGGCGCGAACCGGCGCCGGGCTGCCGGCCCTGCGCGAGCGGTTGCTGCACGCCGTGGGCTGGAGCGGACACACGCCCGACGGCCTGTTCAGCGCCCGCCAGCGCCATGTGGAGGCGCTGCACCGGGTGCGCGCGCACCTGCAGGCCGCGCAGGCGCAGCTCGACAGCCCCACGCCAGCGCTGGAACTGCTGGCCGAGGAACTGCGCCTGGCCCACGAGGCGCTGGGCACGATCACCGGCGAATTCACCGCCGACGACCTGCTCGGCGTCATCTTTTCGCGTTTTTGCATCGGCAAATGACCCCCTCCTGTCTTGCCCCGTCCGCCAGCGCGCGCGCCCAGGCGATCGCGCCGTTCCTCGTCATGCAGGTAGCCAAGGAGGCCGCGGCGCTGGCCGCCGCGCTGCCCCCCGGGGCACCGCGCATGCTGTACCTGAACATTGGCGAGCCGGACTTTGCCGCCCCCGCGGCGGTGCAGGCGGCGGCGGCGGCCGCCATCCGCGCCGGGCACACGCAGTACACGGCCGCGCTGGGGCTGGATGCGCTGCGCGAGCAGCTGTCGGCGTGGTATGCGCAGCGCTTTGGCGTCACGGTGCCGGCGCGGCGCATCGCCATCACGGCCGGGGCGTCGGCCGGTCTGCAACTGGCAGCGCTGGCGCTGTTCGACGCCGGGGACGAGGTGCTGCTGCCCGACCCTTGCTACCCGTGCAACCGGCAGATTCTGACCAGCGTCGGCGTGACGCCGACCGCCCTGCCCACGGGGCCAGCCACGCGCTACCAGCCGACGCCCGCGCAACTGGACGCGGCCTGGGGGCCCCGCACGCGCGGCGTGATGCTGGCCTCGCCCGCCAACCCGACCGGCACATCGATCGACCCCGCGGCGCTGCGCGGCGTGCTGGACACCGTTCGCCGGCGCGGCGGCGCCCTGGTCATTGACGAGATCTACCTGGGCCTGTCGTTCGACGAGCGCTTCGGCCAGACCGCGCTGGCGCTGGGCGACGACGTGATCAGCGTCAACAGCTTCTCCAAGTACTTTGGCATGACGGGCTGGCGGCTGGGCTGGCTGGTGCTGCCCGAGCCGCTGATGCCCGTGGTGGAGCGGCTGGCGCAAAACCACTACATCTGCGCCAACACCGTGGCGCAACGTGCGGCGCTGGCGTGCTTCGAGCCCGACACGATCGCGGAATACGAGCGCCGGCGGGCCGAATACACCGCGCGGCGCGACGCTTTCGTGCCCGCGCTGCGCTCGCTGGGCTTCGACGTGCCGGTGGAGCCGGACGGCGCTTTCTACGTCTGGGCCGACGCCCAACCGCTGTTCGCGCGCGTCGGCGTCACCGACAGCCAGGGTTTCGTGCGCACCATGATGGAGCACACCCAGGTGGTGGCCACCCCCAGCCCAGACTTCGGCGCCGCCGATGGCGGCCGCTTCGTGCGCTTTTCCACCGCCACGGCCTGCGCCGATCTGGAAGAGGCCATCGCGCGGCTGCAGCGCTGGCTGGGTTGAGCGCGGCGGTCAGAAAGTCTCCCACTCGCCGTCGTCGGCACCCGCCACTGCGCTGGCGGATTTGACAGGGGTGCTGGCCGGCCGGGACGGCACGCACCGCAGCCGGCTTAGACCCCCCCGAAGCCGCAGCGGCCGAAGCGGCTGCTGGCAGGGCCTTGGGCGCAGCAGCCGGCGCGCGCTGCTGAATCTGCGCCGACTTGGCTGCACCATGCACCGCCGCCTTGAGCTTTTGCAAGGCGTCCACCACCGCTCGCCCAGCGCGGATGAAGGGCGACTCGCCCATCAGGAGCGCGTTGGCCTCTTCCTTCTGGCCCGCGTTGACCAGCTCGGCCACTTTGCCGCACTCGAGGTGGAAGGTTTTGTGCTGATCCACCAGCGTCGAGAACAGCGGCAGGTTGCCCCACTGCCGCCCGCCGGCGCCATAGATCCATTGGCCGACCGCGCAGCAGTCGTCGCGCCGAATCGTGGCCACGTCGAGCTTTTCGTCCTTGAGGATGGCGTTGCGCAGCTTGATGCGCCACTGCTGGTGCGCCTTGATCGCAGCGTCGAAGTCGAGCTGGTTGGGGGCGCTGTTGGCCTGGGCGGCCTTGCGCAGCGCGGTGGCGTCTTCCTTGACCAGCAGCTTGTCCTTCGGCGTCAGGCGGAACACCCGGATCGTGCCGTGCACCGTTCCCACCTGCTCGTCCAGCGACACGGCCGCCGCGGCCAGTTGCTCCACCATGGCGGCGTTTTGCTGGGTGATGCTGTCGAGGTTGGCGATCGCCTCGGCGATCTGGGCCACGCCCTGCGTCTGCTCGTTGGCGGAGTGGTGCACGTCCTCGAACATGCGCGCCACACGCTGCACCGCCTCCATCACCGCGGCCATGCGCTCGTTGGCCTCCGCCGTGCGCGCGTCGCCGGCCAGCACCCGTTCACGCGATTCGGTGATCAGCTGGCGGATCTGCTTGGCCGCCTCGCCGGTGCGCTGGGCCAGGGCCCGCACTTCGCCGGCCACCACCGCAAAGCCGCGGCCGGCTTCGCCTGCGCGCGCCGCCTCCACCGCGGCGTTGAGCGCCAGGATGTTGGTCTGGAAGGCCACGCCCTCGATGACCTGGATGATGTCGGTGATGCGCTGCGAGGATTCGGTGATCTCGCGCATCGTGCCTGAGAGCGCCCCGACCGCTTCGCCGCCAGCGCGCGCCAGCTCCAGCGTCTGGCGCGCCAGTGCCACGCCCTGGTCGGCCAGCCGTGCGGTCTCCTGCGTGGTGCCGCCGATCTCTTCCATCGA
Source organism: Tepidimonas sp. (assembly GCF_036825565.1). Lineage (GTDB taxonomy): Bacteria > Pseudomonadota > Gammaproteobacteria > Burkholderiales > Burkholderiaceae_C > Tepidimonas. Next base: position 15,118 of record NZ_DAISXZ010000048.1, read on the forward strand.
GGCGGCCGTTCGCTCCAGGCTGGCGGCGGCGTTTTCCGTGCGGTGCGACAGGTCCTGGTTGCCAGCAGCGATCTCCTGCGTGCCGCCGCGCAGGTTGCCCACCTCGTGGCGGATGTCGCGCACCACCGTGCGCACCCCCACCTCCACCTGCTGCAGCGCGAGCTGAATGCGGCCCAATTCGTGCTGGGTGTCGATGACGATCGGCTCGACCAGATCCCCCGCAGCCAGATGCTCGGCTTGACGCACGATACGTTGCAGCGGCCGCATGAAGGTAGCCTCGATCAGGACCGCGGACAGCGCTACGATCACCGCGGCGCCTAGCGCACCACCCCACCACGGCCAGCCGAGGAGGTTGCCAATGACCGGAACCAGCCCGGCCAGCGCCACCGCGATCAGGATGCGGCCGCCCAGGCCCGGGGTCAGCTTGCGCCCGAGCGCGAACAGCCACCCGCTGCGCACCACCTCGCCGCCCTGCAGCCGCGTGCGCAGCCGGCCGCGCTCGGCTTCGGCGCGCATGCGCGCGTACAGCGCCTCGGCGGCGGCGATCTCCTCCGGCGTGGCCTTGGTGCGCACGGAGAGGAAGCCAACGATCTCCTGCCCCTCGCGCACCGGGGTGGCGTTGGCGCGCACCCAGTAGTGGTCGCCGTTCTTGCGCCGGTTCTTGACGATGCCGGTCCAGGGGCGCCCCTTGTCCAGAAGGGTGTGCCACATGTCGCGGAAGGCTTCTTCCGGCATGTCCGGGTGGCGAACGATGTTGTGCGGCTGCCCAAGAAGCTCTCCGCGTGTGTAGCCGCTGACGGCCACGAAGTTGTTGTTGGCGTACGTGATACGGCCCTTGACGTCGGTGACCGAAATCAGCGTCTGATCCGCGGAAAAATCGTAGGCCTTTTGCGTGACGGGCAGGTTGACGCGCCTGATTGCCGTGCTCTCAGGGTTGCAGGTGCGGGCCAGCGGGGCGGCAGGCAGGTGCCGCCACGCGTTTCATCTTACACGGTCCCGGACCCGTTCCAAGCCCCCGCTGCCCTGCGTGCCATCGATCAATCCGGCGGCGACTCGCCCGCGGCACCGTCGCCCTCGGCAGCGCTGCGGGGTACGGTGCGCCGCGCCACCTCCGGTGCAAACCCGCGCGCCAGCAGAAAGCGCAACTGGCGCGCACGCTCGGCGGCATCGCGCGGCGCGGTGCCGAAGCGGCGCTTCCAGGCGGCCTGCGCGCGCTCGGCCTCGGTGGCACGCAGGCGCGCGGCGGCCTGCTCCAGAAGCACCTCGTCGTCGAAACCCCGCGCGCGCAGCTCGGCCTGCAGCAAGGCACGGCCACGCTCGCCGGCGCGGCGGTGTAGGTGCGCCTCCAGCGCCCGCGCCTCGTCCAGCCAGCCGCGCCGCGCACACTCATCCAGCACCGCCTCCAGCTCGGCTTCGTCGGCGGCGTGCGGTGCCAGCCGCTGCGCCAGCTCGTGGCGCGTGTAGTCGCGCCGCGCCAGCAGGCGCAGCGCGCGCGCCTTCAGCGTCGGGGCGGCTGGCGGCATGGCAGCCTCACACCTCGTCCAGCGCCGACAGGTCTGGCTCCACCTCGTCGTCCGGCGCCACCGAGGGCAGCGCCGCCACGCCGACGACGGCGCGGATCTTGTTTTCGATCTCGCGCGCCAGATCGGGGTTTTCCTTCAGGAATTCGCGCGCGTTCTCGCGCCCCTGGCCGATCTTCTCGCCGCCGTAGGCGTACCAGGCGCCGGATTTTTCGATCACCTTGTGCAGCACGCCCAGATCGACGATCTCGCCCTCGCGGCTGATGCCTTCGCCGTAGAGGATGTCGAAGTCGGCGGTCTTGAACGGCGGGGCGACCTTGTTCTTGACGACCTTGACCTTGGTCTCGCTGCCGATGACTTCCTCGCCCTTCTTGATCGAGCCGGTGCGGCGGATGTCGATGCGCACCGAAGCATAGAACTTGAGCGCGTTGCCGCCGGTGGTGGTCTCGGGGCTGCCGAACATGACGCCGATCTTCATGCGGATCTGGTTGATGAAGATGACCATGCAGTTGGTCTTCT
>NZ_DAISXZ010000049.1:0-16782 GCF_036825565.1 Tepidimonas sp.
TCGGAAACCCGCTTGGCGCCGTCCGCCCGCCCCCGGAGAGCCCATGAACGCCCCCATGTCCGCCCCCCTGCTGCCCGACGTGCAGCCGCGGCCGCTGCCGGCCGACGCCCTGGCCGCCCTGCAGGCCCGGTTTCAGGCGCGCTGCTCGACGGCACTGGCCGTGCGCGAGCAGCACGGCCGCGACGAGTCGGCCTACACCCACATCCCGCCACCCGCCGCGGTGGTGTTTGCCGAATCGACGGCCGACGTGGCCGATGCGCTGCACATCGCCGCGCAGTGGCGCGTGCCGGTCATCCCGTTTGGCGTCGGCTCGTCGTTGGAGGGGCATCTGCTGGCCGTGCAGGGCGGCATCAGCCTAGACGTCAGCCGCATGAACCAGGTGCTGGACGTGCGCCCGGAGGACCTGACCGCCACCGTGCAGCCCGGGGTGACGCGCAAGCAGCTCAACGAGGCCATCAAACACCTGGGGCTGTTCTTCCCCATCGATCCGGGCGCGGATGCATCCATCGGCGGCATGGCCGCCACGCGCGCCAGCGGCACCAACGCCGTGCGCTACGGCACCATGCGCGAGAACGTGCTGGCCCTGGAGGTGGTGACGGCCGGCGGCGAGGTGCTGCGCACGGGCACGCACGCGCGCAAGAGCAGCGCCGGCTACGACCTGACGCGCCTGTTCGTGGGCAGCGAAGGCACGCTGGGCGTGATGACCGAAATCACCGTGCGCCTGTACCCACTGCCCGAGGCGATTTCGGCCGCCATTTGCTCCTTCCCCAGCGTGGAGGCGGCGGTGCGCACCACCATCGCCGTCATCCAGATGGGCATCCCCATCGCGCGCTGCGAGCTGCTGGATGCGCGCACCGTGCGTGCCGTCAACGCCCACAGCAAGCTGGGCCTGCGCGAGGAGCCCATGCTGCTGATGGAGTTCCACGGCTCGCCCAGCGGCGTGCAAGAGCAGGCCGAGATGGTGCAGGCCATCGCCGACGAGCACGGCGGCCAGGCCTTCGAGTGGGCCACCACGCCCGAGGAGCGCACGCGCCTGTGGACGGCGCGCCACAACGCCTACTTTGCCGGCGTGCAAAGCCGCCCGGGCTGCCGCGCCATCACCACCGACGCCTGTGTGCCGATCAGCCGGCTGGCCGACAATGTGCTGGCCGCCGTGGCCGAAGCGGACGCGGCGGGCATCCCCTATTTCATGGTCGGGCACGTGGGGGACGGCAACTTTCACATGGGCTATTTGATCGACCCGGACGACATGGCCGAGCGCGCCGCCGCCGAGCGGCTGAACCAGGCGCTGGTCGAGCGCGCCCTGGCCAGCGGCGGCACCTGCACGGGCGAGCATGGCGTCGGCCTGCACAAGATGGACTTCCTGCGGGCCGAGGCCGGCGACGGCGCGCTGGCGCTGATGCGCGCGATCAAGGCGGCGCTGGACCCGCACGACATCCTCAACCCGGGCAAGATCGTCGCGCGCTGACCGCGCGCGCTCTGCCATGCGGCCCCCGCCATCTCCCGCGTCCGATGGCACCGCGCGCCGGCAGCGGCTGGCGCTGTGGGTGGTGACGCTGTACGCGACCCTGTCGGCCCTGTGGATCAAGCTGTCGGACACGCTGCTGTTGTGGTGGATTCCCGACCCCGAGACCCTAGCGCGGACCAGTCTGCTCAAGGGGTGGGCATTCGTCGCGCTGACCTCGGTGGCCCTGTATGCACTGCTGTACCGCTGGTCCACCGCCAGCGCCGACGGGGTGCCGAACGGTGGGCCACCGGCACGCGTCATCCCCCGCTGGGGCGTGGGGCTGCTGATCGGCACCGTGCTCGGGGTCACCGGCATCACGCTCGCGCAGCGCTACCAACAGGCCCAACACGATGCCGCCATCCACCTGGGGCAGATGCTGCGGGCCAAACAGAGGCGCAGTTGACCGATTGGCACGAGGAGCGCCTGAACGATGCCCGGCTGATGTCGCAGCGCCGGGGGCTGCGGGAGGGCTGGGACAATTGGCGCGAAGCCCCCGATGCCCCGCCGCCCACGGCGATGCGGCATGCCCTCGAACAGGCGCTGGAGCATGGCCGCTACCGGCCCGGGACCCGGCCACAGGCGAGGTGGCGGTCAGCATCACGCTGAGCATCGGGATCGCCGTGCTGCCCACCGATGGCGACGACACCCCGCTGGATGTGCTGCGGCGCGCCGACACGGCCCTGCGTCGTGCCAAGGAGCGCGGCGGGCACCAGAGCGTGTTTTTTGACGACGCCATGGGGGCGGCGGTGGCGCGGCGCTTCACCATCGAGCAAGAGCTGCGCCGCGCCCTGGCCGCCGACGAGCTGCGGCTGTACCTGCAGCCGCAGGCCGATGCCCAGGGGCACTGGCGCGCAGCCGAGGCCCTGGTGCGCTGGCAGCACCCGGTGCGCGGGCTGGTGTCGCCGGCCGAGTTCGTGCCCGTGGCCGAAGGGTGCGACCTGATCGAGCCCCTGGGCCATTGGGTGCTGCAGGCCGCCTGCGCGCACCTGGGCCAACTGGCCCGCGCCGGCACCCGCCTGCCCATCGCGGTCAACGTCAGCCCGCGCCAGTTCCACCGCCCGCACTTCGTGCAGGAGGTGCTGGACGCACTGCACACCCACGGGGCCGCGGCGGCCGATCTGGTGCTGGAGGTGACCGAGGGCGTGGTCGTGGAGGACATCGACGCCGTCATCGAGCGCATGCTGGCCCTCACGCGGGAGGGGGTGCACTTCTCGATCGACGACTTCGGCACCGGCTACTCGTCGCTGTCCTACCTGAAGCGGCTGCCGATCCAGGAAATCAAAATCGACCGCAGCTTCGTGCGCGACGCCCCGAACGATCCGGACGACGCCGCGCTGGTCGAGGCCATCATCGCCGTGGCCGAGCGGCTGCGGCTGCGGGTGGTGGCCGAAGGGGTGGAGACGGCCGAGCAGGCCGCGTTCTTTGGCCGCTGGCCCCACGTCCTGCAGCAGGGCTATCTGCACGGCCGGCCCGACGCGGCCGAGTCGGTGTTGGCGCGCTGGCGCGCGTCTCAGCCTCCGATTGGCGAACCGGCCGCCGGCTCGGGGGGCATGGCATAGCCCCAGACCGGCCGCCCGTCCGGACAGCGCCAGCACACCGCCGGGGTCCAGCCCGGCACATCGAACTCCAGACTCACCAGCCAGGCGCCGGGTTTCAACTCCGCCAGGGCCTTGGCGGCTGCGCGCGGCATGGTCTCCGGGCGCTGAAACAGGTACACCATGTCATAGGCCGACCAGTCCGCCGCCCAAAAATCGCCATGGCGCACCTGAGCGGCCGGGCAGCGCACGCCCGCCAGCAGGCGCAGCACCCAAGCGCGCTCGATGCCGGTCAGCCGCGCGTCCGGGTAGGCGCGCTCCAGCGCCAGCAGGCCATCGCCCAGGCCGCAGCCCGCATCCAGGATGCAGGCGCGCGGGGGCAACCAGATGGCCTCGCGCAACCCGTCCAAGGCCCCTGGCGGGGTTGGGTACAGGGGGGCATCGCGCCAGGCCCGCCAGGGGTAGAGCGCCAGTGCCGCCAGCAGCAGCAACGCCCACACCCAGGCCGGCGGCAGTGGCAGCACACCGGCCGCCAGCACCCACGACAGCGGAAACCCCAGCGCCATGACCATGCGCCGCATGGGCGTTCCCCCATGCCGCACCGCCCACAGCATGGCCAGCAGGGCGGCGATGCCGAAGGCTTCGGCCACCGGGCGCTGCAAGCCCACGCGCAGGGCGGCAAAGCCGGCCCAGGCCGCCAGCCACAGCACCAGTGCCGGCAGGGGCCAGCGGTCGGGCGCGGGCGTGGCGCGGCGCGGTTTCACCCGTGCAGCCCGCGCAGTCGCTCGATCAGACCATTGAGCTCGTCGAGCGAGCCAAAGGCAATCGCCAGCTCGCCCTGCTCCTGCACGCGGCCGCCGCGCTTGACGCGCTTTTTCACCCGGACCTCGACCTCGGCGGCGAGCAGTTCGGACAGCTCCTCCTCCACCCGGCGCACGTCGCGCGATTTCTCGGCCTTGGGGCGCGGGGGCGTCAGCGCAAACTCCGCCGCCAGGCGCTTGACCAGCGACTCGGCCTCGCGCACCGACAGGCCCTTGGCGGCGATCTGGTGCGCTGCCGTGATCTGCGTCGCGCGGTCCAGGCTCAGAAGGGCGCGCGCATGGCCCATGTCCAGATCCCCGGCCATCAGCATGGTCTGCACCGGCTCGGTCAACTGCAGCAGGCGCAGCAGGTTGGTGGCCGCGCTGCGCGAGCGGCCGACGGCCTGCGCCGCCTGCTCGTGCGTCAGGCCAAACTCCTTGATCAGGCGCTGCAGGCCCTGTGCCTCTTCCAACGGGTTGAGGTCCTCGCGCTGGATGTTTTCGATGAGCGCCATCGCCGCGGCAGCCTCGTCGGGCACCTCGCGCACCAGGACGGGCACCTCCTCCAGCCCCGCCAGCCGCGCGGCCCGAAAGCGCCGCTCGCCGGCGATGATTTCGTACACCGGGCGCGCCCCGCGCGTGCCATCCTCAGTAAAGGGCTGCCCGGCCGCGCTGGCGTGCCAAGCCGCCAGCCGCTGCGCCCCCACGTCGTCGGCGAGTCGGCGCACCAACACTGGCTGCATCACGCCCTGGGCGCGGATGCTTTCGGCCAGCTCGTACAGCGCACCTTCGTCCATGCGGGTGCGGGGCTGGTAAGCGCCGGGCACCAGATCGCTCAGGCGCAATTGGCGCGGCGTGTCGGCGCCTGAGGCCTCGGCCTCGACCGTGGGGCCGAGCAGCGCCTCCAGGCCGCGGCCCAGGCCTTTGGGTTTTTTGTTCACCATGGTTCGTGTCCGTTTCGTGCAGGGTGTCAGACCCCAGGCGCAGCATCGCGCCACGGGGCGATCCAGTCCAGGGCCTCGGGCCAGTCGCCCAGGCCGGATTCGGCGTTCAGGTGGCCGCGCGAGCCGGCGTCGATGAAGCGGCTGCCCCAGTCCGCGGCCAGTGCCTGCGCGCGCGCGAAGCGGCAGCAGGGATCGTCGCGGCTAGCCACCAACACGCTGGGAAACGGCAACGCCCTGCGCACGATCGGCGCCCAGCCGGGCAGGTGCGCGGCCAAATCGGGCTGCTCCACATCCCCCGGCGCCACCAGCAGCGCGCCGCGCACGCGGCCGGTGTGGCGCGAGTGCGCCGCCCACGCCGCCGTCAGAATGCAGCCCAGGCTGTGCGCCACCAGCACCACCGGCCCGACGGCATCGCCCACCACATCCTCCAGCCGCGCCATCCAGTCGCCTCGCCGGGGCGTCAGCCAGTCGTGCTGCTCCACGCGCACAAAGCCGTGCCGCTGCTCCCAGCGGGTCTGCCAGTGTCGCGGGCCGCTGCTCAGCCAGCCCGGCAGCGTCAGCACCTGCACCGCCATGTTCCCCCCCCAGTCAGAACCGCTCGACCCGCGCCACCATCTCGCGCGCAAAATCGACGAAGGCCTTAGAGCCGCGGGCCGACGGGTCGAACACCACGCCGGGCAGCCCGTAGCTCGGCGCCTCGGCCAGCCGCACATTGCGCGGGATGACGCTATCGAACACCTTGTCGCCAAAGTGCCCCTTGAGCTGTTCGCTGACCTGCTGCTGCAGCGTGATGCGCGCATCGAACATCACCCGCAGCAGCCCGATCAGCTTGAGGTCGCGGTTCAGGTTGGCATGCACCTGCTTGATGCTGTTGACCAGATCGGACAACCCCTCCAGCGCGAAATATTCGCACAGCATGGGCACGATGACGCCGTGCGCCGCGCACAGGCCGTTGAGGGTGAGCAGACTCAGCGACGGCGGGCAGTCGATGAGCACGAAGTCGTAGTCGCCTTGCACCGCCGCCAGAGCGTCGCGCAGGCGGTGTTCGCGCTGTTCCAGCGCCACCAGCTCGACCTCGGCGCCGGCCAGTTCGCGGTTGGCGCCCAGCACGTCGTAGCCAGCCGCATCGCTGCGGCGCACGGCCTCGCGCACGGCAGCGGTGCCCAGCAGCACCTCGTACACCGTCGGGGCCAGGGTGCGCTTGTCCACGCCCGAGCCCATGGTGGCGTTGCCCTGCGGGTCCAAATCCACCATCAGCACCCGCTGACCCACCTGGGCCAGCCCCGCCGCCAGATTGACCGTGGTCGTCGTCTTGCCCACCCCGCCCTTCTGGTTGGCAATGCAGAACACGCGCGCCATGCTCAACCCTCCTCCCCTATCCGTTCGTGGCTCATTTGGACAATGCCAGCTTCAGACCAAAGCCCACGAGCAGCGTGCCCGCCACCCGATTGAGCCACGTGGTCAGCCGGGGGCTGGCGCGCAACCGTTCGGCCAAGCGGTGCGTCAAGCCGACCACGACCACCCCATAGGCAAAGGTCAGCGCCGCGATGGTGGCCGCCATGACGCCAAAGGTCACCAGCCCCTGGTGCCGCGCCGGATTGACGAACAACGGAAAGAAGGCCATGTAGAACACGATCGCCTTGGGGTTGAGCAGGGTGATCATCAGGCTTTGCCGAAAGTATTGCCCGGCGCGCAGATGCAGCACCGGTGCCGCACCCGGCCGCGCCCGCAGCATGCGCACCCCCAACCAGGCCAGATAGGCCGCGCCCAGCCACTGCACCGCCGCAAACGCGGCCGGATAGGCCAGCAGCAGCGCCGCCACGCCCGCCACGGCCAGCCACATCAGCACCTGGTCTCCGGCAATGACACCAAGGATGGCGGCCAGTCCCCCGCGAACGCCCCCTTTGCCGGTGGCGGTGACGAGTGCCAGATTGCCGGGCCCCGGGATGGCCAGAAACACCAAAATGGCAACGACGAAGGCACCGTAATCGGCAATACCAAACATGGCTGATCCCGCAGGCTGAAGCGACAAGCCGGCGCGAAACGCACCGCGCCGGAGGGCTGGAGTTTACGGGGATTCCGCGCGCACCGGCCGCATCCAGACCAGACAGCGCTCGGCCTGCAGCCCCGGCACGGTCAGCAGTTCCACGTGAAACACCTCGACGTCGGCCGGCAGAGCGGCGATCTCGTCGTGGGGGACGCGCCCCTTCATCGCCATCCACACCCCATGCGGGGCCAGCGCTGCACGCGACCAGGTCGCAAAATCGGCCAACGACGCAAAAGCGCGCGAGCAGATCAGGTCGAATGGCCCCGCCAACGACTCGACGCGAGCATGCACCCCGCGCAAATGGGGCAGACGCAGGCTGGCCGCCACCTGACCGACGAATGCCGCCTTCTTGGCCACGGCATCCACGCAGGTCACCTGCAGATCGGGGCAGGCGATGGCCAGAACGACGCCGGGCAACCCGCCGCCGGAGCCGACGTCGAGCACGCGAACCGCAGCCGTCGACCCCCCTTCGGGCACCTGGACGGACACCGGCGGCAGCCCCAGATGGCGACGCAACGGCGCGACCACCGCCAAGCTGTCCAACAGGTGGTGGGTCAGCATCTCCGCCGGCGCACGCACGGCGGTCAGGTTGTACACCCGATTCCACCGCTCCAGGGCCGCCACGTAGTCCAGCAATTGGCGCACAGCCGCATCCGGCAGGGCCAGACCCAATACCGCCAACCCCTCCCGCAGGGCGGCCTCCAGCGAGTCCATCATCATGCGGCGCGTGCCTCGCCGGGCGCCGCCTTGGGCGCGTCCTGCGGACCAGAGGCGATCGCCCCCTCGAAGCCTTTGAAGCGCCCGCGCTTCAAGTGGATCAACAACAGCGAAATCGCCGCCGGCGTGATGCCCGAAATGCGCGCCGCCTGCCCCAGGGTTTCCGGCCGATGCTTCTGCAGCTTTTGCCGCACCTCGATGCTCAGCGCCGCCACCTGCATGTAGTCCAGGTCGGCGGGCAGCCTCAAATGTTCGTAGGCGGCGGCGCGCTGCACCTCGTCGCGCTGGCGCTCGATGTAGCCGGCGTACTTGGCGCCAATCTCCACCTGCTCCACCACCGGGGCATACAGCTCGGCCAGCGTTTCACGTGAAACACCGCCAGCGGCAAACCGCCCGCCTTCCAACGACATCAGCGCGGCGTAACTCACGCCTGGTCGGCGCAGCAGGTCGAACAGGTTGTACTCGTGGTCGATGCCCTTGCCCAGCACGCGCTCGGCCTCCGCCGCACAGACGATGCGCGGGTTGACCCAGGTGGACTTCAGGCGCTCGGTTTCACGTGAAACCGCATCGCGCTTGCGGCAAAAAGCGTCCCAACGCGCATCGTCCACCAGCCCCAGGCGACGTCCCGTCTCGGTCAGGCGCAGGTCGGCGTTGTCTTCGCGCAGTTGCAGCCGGAACTCGGCCCGGCTGGTGAACATGCGGTACGGCTCGGTCACGCCCTTGGTGATCAGGTCGTCCACCAGCACGCCCAGATAAGCCTCGTCGCGCCCCGGCACCCAGGGCTCGCGCCCCTGTACCTGCAGCGCGGCGTTCACGCCGGCAAACAGGCCCTGCGCGGCGGCCTCCTCGTAACCGGTGGTGCCGTTGATCTGCCCGGCGAAAAACAACCCCCGGATGGCCTTGGTCTCGAAGGTCGAGCGCAGCGCCCGCGGGTCGAAGTAATCGTACTCGATCGCGTAGCCGGGCCGCAGGATGTGCGCGTTCTCCAGTCCCGCGATGGAGCGCACGAGTGCATACTGAACGTCGAACGGCAGACTGGTGGAAATGCCGTTGGGGTACACCTCGTGCGTGTCCAGCCCCTCCGGCTCCAGAAAGATCTGGTGGCTGTCCTTGTCGGCAAAGCGGTTGATCTTGTCCTCCACGCTGGGGCAATAGCGCGGCCCGACGCCTTCGATCTTGCCGGTGAACATCGGGCTGCGATCGAAGCCGCTGCGAATGATGTCGTGCGTGCGCGCATTGGTGTGCGTCACCCAGCACGGCATCTGCGCGGGATGCATCTCGGGCCGGCCCAAGAAGCTGAACACCGGCACCGGTTGGCCCTCGGTGTCGGAGCCCGGCATACCGTCGCCGGGCTGCACTGTGCAGCGCGACCAATCGATGGTGCGACCATCCAGCCGCGGCGGCGTGCCCGTCTTGAGCCGCCCCTGGGGCAGCTGCAGCTCCTTGAGGCGCGCGGACAGATTGATGGCCGGCGGATCGCCCGCGCGGCCCGCGCTGTAGTGCTGCAGGCCGACGTGAATCTTGCCATCCAAAAAGGTGCCGGCGGTCAAGACGACGGCGCGGGCGCGAAAGCGCAACCCAATCTGCGTCACCGCCCCGACCACGCGGTCGCCTTCCACCATCAGGTCGTCCACGGCCTGCTGAAACAGCCACAGATTGGGCTGGTTTTCCAGGCGGCGGCGGATGGCGGCCTTATACAGCTTGCGGTCGGCCTGCGCCCGAGTGGCGCGCACGGCTGGACCCTTGCTGGCGTTGAGGACGCGAAACTGAATGCCCCCCTCGTCGGTCGCGATGGCCATTGCGCCGCCCAGGGCGTCCACCTCCTTGACCAAGTGCCCCTTGCCGATGCCGCCGATACTGGGGTTGCAGCTCATCTGCCCCAAGGTCTCGATGTTGTGGGTCAGCAACAGCGTGCGACAGCCCATGCGGGCCGCGGCCAGCGCAGCCTCGGTCCCGGCGTGGCCGCCGCCGACGACGATGACATCGAACTCTTGGGGATACCACATCGGCTTTCACCTCTGCCGCCCGACCCCGGCCATGCAAGGTCACCCGGCACCGTCGCTGAAAAACCCATAATTATCGTCCGTCGGGCGATAACGCGCCGACGCGCGGGGAAAACACCCCTTCCGGATCGGCCCAGCGCGCACGGATTTCCAGCATCGCCGGCAGCTCGTCCAAGAAGGCGTCCACCAGCCGCGGCTCGAAGTGTCGCCCGCGCTGCTCGCGCAGCAGCGCCACCGCCTCCTTCACCGGCCAGGCGCGCTTGTACGGCCGCACCGAGGTCAGCGCATCGAACACGTCAGCCAGTGCGACGATGCGACCGGCCTTGGGGATGGCCTCGCCGACCAGGCCGCGCGGGTAACCGCTGCCGTCCCACTTCTCATGGTGCGTCCAGGCGATGTCGCGCGCCATGCGCAGCAGGTCCGAGTCGTCGCCGTCGAGCAGTTGCGCGCCGATGGCGGCGTGCGTCTTCATGATCTCCCACTCGTGCGGCTCGAAGCGCCCCGGCTTGCGCAGGATCGCGTCCGGGATGCCGATCTTGCCGATGTCGTGCATCGGCGCGGCGTGCAGCATCAGCTCCACGGCCGCCGCATCCCAGTCGACCGTGCGCGCCAGGTGCGCGGCCATGTGGCTCATGCGCAGGATGTGGTGGCCGGTTTCCTCGTCGCGGTATTCGGCCGCGCGCCCCGGCATCCAGCGCGCGCAACAGGAAATCCCGCCCCGGCTGCGCCGTCAGCACGACGATCGGCGGCAACAGTGGATCGGCCAGCGCGCGCAGCTGCGCCATCACCTCGAAGCCGCTCAGGTGCGGCATGTTGAGGTCGAGCAGGATCGGGTTCGCACGTGCGGCCTGGTAACGCGGCAGCACCTCGCGCGGGTCGTGGATCGCCTCGATCTGGGTGTAGCCGTGACTGTTGACATCCTCCCCGGCCCAAAGGCCAGAGATTCCTACCGCGCTTAGGTGCGGCATTGAGCCACCCCTGAGTCGCTTCGGTGGGTTCCTGCTGCTGGCGGCATGGGCCGCTCACTTCACAGGCTAGCCGGGCGTGTCCCGCCCTTAACCGTGCAGTATACAAGATCCATTGGACAAAGACAAGGACGGCTACGCCGTCCGCGCTATCCTTTCCCGCCCTGAATGGCAGGGCTTGCCGCGCACCGGGTCAACGTGCGCTGCAGCAGGCGCAGGTTGGCTGGTTCGTCGTCCACCACCAACACGCGCCTGTCTCTGCGGCCCAGACACGGCACCAGCCGGCCAGCAGCACCGGCAGCCGGCGCGCCGCCTGCGCCCACGCGGCGTCAACGGTGCACCACGCCACTACCCCGGCTGACCCCAGGCCAACCGAGTTGACGTACCAGCGCCGCGCGATCATGTGAGCATTTTCAGCGAGACGTTGGCCGACAACCCCATACGGGTGCGCGGGCAGCACACCATCATCGGAGCAAGCGGACCGTTCCCGCCCCAGGCCGATCGGCTACCGCACCACTGCGCCACACCGCCACGGCCTCGCCCAACCGCCGGGCTTGCTGGTACAGGCTGCGCGCCGCGGCGGCGATCTCCTCCACCAGCGCGGCGTTGCTCTGCGTGTTCTGGTCCAGCTGCGCCACCGCCTCGCCGACCTGCGCCACGCCGCTGGACTGCTCGGCACTGGCGGACGAGATCTCGTTGACCAGCTGCGTGACCTGGCGCACCTGCGCGACGATCTCGCCCATGCGCTCACCGGCCTGCGCGACCAGCTCGGCGCCGCCGCGCACCTCCGCCACGCTGCCCTGGATCAGCGCCTTGATTTCCTTGGCAGCCTCGGCGCTGCGTTGGGCAAGCGAGCGCACCTCGCCGGCCACCACCGCAAAGCCCCGGCCGGCCTCGCCGGCGCGCGCGGCCTCCACCGCGGCGTTGAGCGCCAGGATGTTGGTCTGGAAGGCGATGCTGTCGATGACGGCGACGATCTGCTCGATGCGCTGGGAGCTGGCGGTGATGCGCTCCATCGTGCGCACCACGTCCTGGACCACTTGGCCGCCAGCGGCGGCCACGCCGCTGGCGCTTGCGGCCAGCTGGCTGGCTTGCTGCGCGCTGTCGGCGTTGTGCTTGACGGTGGCGGTGAGCTGCTCCCTCGAGGCGGCGGTCTGCTCCAGGCTCGCGGCGTTGCTCTCGGTGCGCGCCGACAGGTCCTCGTTGCCCTGCGCAATCTGCTCGGCCACCGCGCTCAAGCCCCCGACCTGCCGCGCCACGTCGTCCACCAGCGCGCGCAGGTTGAGGCCCGACTGGTTGATGGCGCGCAGCACCATGCCGATGTCGTCGACGCGGTCGAGGTTGAGGTTCTCGCCCGGCGAGCCGCTGGCCACCGCCTGCGCCTGGCACCGGATCGCGCGCAGTGGCGCCACGATCTGCCGCGTCAGGAACACGTCCGCCAGAAGTGCGGCGGCCGCCACCGCACCTTCGGCCAGCCAAGACCCGCCCAGCGCCGCCATGATCGCCCCCCCCAGCACCGGCAGCATGGCCGTGCCCCACACCGCCAGGCGGATGCGCGCGGCCGTGGACAGCCGCTGCGGCAGGCTGCGCCAGGCCTGCCAGCCGGTGCGCACGATCAGCCCCTTGTGGAACGCCAGGCCCTGCGCCTGACCCTCGCGAAAGCGCCGGTAGAGATTTTCGGCGGCGTCGATCTCGGCGCGCGTCGGCGCGGTGCGCACCGACAGGTAACCGGTGAGCTGCCCGTCGCGCAGCATCGGCGTGGCGTTGGCACGCACCCAATAATGGTCACCATCCTTGCGCCGGTTTTTCACAACGCGGTCCACGACTCGCCGCCCTCGATCGTGGTCCACATGTCGGCATAGGCCTCCGGCGGCATGTCTGGGTGGCGCACGATGTTGTGCGGCTGGCCGGTCAGCTCGGCGGCATCGAAGCCGCTGATCGCCACAAAGGCCGAGTTGGCATAGGTGATGCGGCTTTTGACGTCGGTGACCGACAGGAGCGTCTGCCGGCCATCGAAGGGGTATTCTCGCTGGGTGACGGGCTGGTTGATGCGCATGGTCGCTCCGTTGCAATATCCATCGGCCGCTTCCGCGCGGCGATTGGGCCGACACAAAAAACTGTCAGCCTAGATACCCTCACCAACTGCGATGCGGTGGCCCCAGGCCCAAACGCCGTCGTTTGTGACAAAAATCACCGAAAGCGTCGCCTGACGCCAACCGCCTGGCCGCCAAACCTCGCCACACTCGGTATGCCGAACGCCTCCACGTCCTGCCGCTCGGGCTGCGGCGCCTGTTGCATCGCTCCGTCGATCAGCAGCCCGATGCCCGGCCTGCCGCACGGCAAGCCAGCCGGCGTGCCCTGCCCGCACCTGGACGACGCCCGGCGCTGCCGGCTGTTCGGCCAACCAGAGCGGCCCACCGTGTGCCAGGGACTGCAACCCAGCGCCGATATGTGTGGCGACGGGCCGCAGCACGCGCTGGCCTGGCTGACCCGGCTGGAACATGCCACGCGGCCCGGCGCCGAGCGGTCGTGCGGCTAGCGCTGGCACGCGTCCGAATTCCGACCGTTCGTGCAAGCGTGGGCGGCGATGGGGTTTCACGTGGAACGCTTGCCATATGTCAAGCCGCCGTCGTACAGTCGGGCATATTGTTGGCGATTTCGGCCATCCCAGAGGAGGTTTCACCATGACCCGTAACGTTGGCGGTATCGACCGCGTCCTGCGCATCGTGCTTGGCCTGGTGCTCATCGCACTGGCCGCCACGGGCACCGTCGGCCTTTGGGGCTGGATCGGCGTAGTGCCGCTGGCCACCGGCCTGATCGGCTGGTGCCCACCCTACGCCATCTTCGGCATCAACACTTGTAAGGCGCCGCAGGATCAATAACCCCCACCGGCCTGTCCGGTCGGGCCCCCTCGCGTCACCCGCAACGTGTCGCGCCGCGGCTTAGGGCTCGCCGCCGTGCTGCTCGCCCTGGGCTTGGCGGGCGGCAAGGCGGGGACTTCCCCCGCTGCTTCCCCCAGCATCGACGCCCGCGCCCTGTCGTTCGACGAGGTTTTCGCGCGCCACACGGTGGCGATGCTGCTGGTCGACCCCGCCAGCGGCGCCATTCTGGATGGCAACGCCGCCACTTCGGGCTTCTATGGCCGCGCGCAGGCCACCCTGCGCAGCCTGCGCATCCAGCACATCAACCCATTGAGCCCCGAGCAGGTGGCGGCCGAGCGCACACTGGCCGCGCTGAAGGGACGAAATTATTTTCTCTTCCCGCACCGGCTGGCCAGCGGGGAAGTCCGCCCCGTCGAGGGGTATTCGGTGCCCTTTGACGTGCGGGGGCGCCGGGTGCTGCTGTCAATGGTGCACGACTTGTCCAGCCGGCCGCAACCGCTACCCCGAATGGCAGCCCACCGCCCCGCCGGCCACCCCGCCCGACAACCGGGCGGCCAGCGCCTCCGGCGGCAACGCCGGGGCAAACAGCCAGCCCTGATAAGCGGGGCAGCGGTAGCGGCGCAGAAAATCCAGCTGCGCGGGGTTTTCCACCCCTTCGGCCACCACGTCCCGCCGCAGGGTGCGCGCCAGCGCCAGCACGCCGCGCACCAGCACGCCGTCGGTGGTGTCCTCGGGGATGTGCTGCAAGAAGGTGCGGTCGATCTTGAGCCGCTGCACCGGCAATTGCTTGAGCACCGCCAGCGACGAGTGCCCCGTGCCGAAATCGTCCAGCGCGATGGTCACCCCCTCGTCGGCCAGCGCGGTGAACGTGCGGCGCGCCCGGGTGGGGTCGGTCATGGCCTGGGATTCGGTGATTTCCAACTCCAGCAGCGCGGGCACCACGCCGTGCCCCTGCAGCACGTCGCGCACCTGTGCCGCCAGGCCCGGCTGGCGAAACTGCTGCGGCGACAAATTGACCGCCACGCGCACGTGCAGGCCCTGATCGCCCCAGACGCGCAGTTGGCGGCAGGCCTCGTGCAACACCCAGTCCCCCAGTGGCAGGATCAGGCCGGTGGCTTCGGCCACGGGGGTGAAGCGCGCCGGCGGGATCGTGCCCAGCTCGGGATCGGTCCAACGCAGCAGCGCCTCCACCCCCACTACCGCGCCATTGCGCACATCCACCTGGGGCTGGTAATGCAGCGCCAGCCCCCCGTGGCGCAGGGCGTGCTGCAGCCGCCCCACCAGACGGGCGCTCGTCCATCGCGTGCGAGAGCGCCGGCGCATAGCGCGCGGGCTGCTGGCGCCCGTCGGCCTTGGCGGCATACAGGGCCAGATCGGCGTCGCGCATCAGGGCATCGGCGTTGCGGGCGTCCTGGGGGCAACAGGCCACGCCGATCGATCCGCCGACGGTCAACTGCAGGCCGTCAATGCGCATCGGCCGCCCCAGCGCCAGGAGCAGCTTGTCGGCCACGCGCAGCGCGTCGGGCGGCGAACCCACGCGCGGCAGCAGCACGGCAAATTCATCGCCCCCCAGCCGCGCAACCACGTCGTCGGTGCGCACGGCCTCGCGCAGGCGCTGCGCCACTTGCTGCAGCACGCGGTCGCCCACCGGGTGGCCGTGGGTGTCATTGATGCCCTTGAAGTCGTCCAGATCCAACAGCAGCAGCGCCGCCGTGTGGCCGTGGCGCACCGCAGCGGCGGCCGCCTGGCGCAACTGCAGCATCAGATGCCCGCGGTTGGCCAGCCCGGTCAGCACGTCGTGCGCAGCCAGATGGCGCAGCCGCTCGGTCAGGCGGCGCGTCTCGGTCACGTCGCGCACGAAGGCCACCGCGCATGGGCGCTCGCGCCAGGTGCCCAAACCCAGCGCGATGTCCACCGGCACCAGGCCGCCGTCGGCACGGCGCAGGGCCAGGTCGTCGATGCGGCCCATGGGCCGCTTGTGGGGATGCGCGAAAAACCGCTGCAGCCGCCGGCGGTGGCTGCTACGGGCTGCCTCGGGCAACAGAATGTCGAGCGGACGCTCCAGCAAGCTGGCTTCGGTGTAGCCCGTCAGGCGCAGCAAGGCCGGGTTGGCACCGACGATGATGCCATGGCAATCGACGATCACGATGCCGTCCGGCGCGGCATCGAACACCGCCCGCTCCAGGGAGCCAAACTGCTGCTGCGAGGCGTGTTCGGCCTGCTCGATCACAAAGGCGGGGAAGCCCGAATCGTGCGCCGAGTTCGCGGAACTGGGCATCGACGACGGCATGGTGCTGCGCTCCGGTCAGCCGCGTGCGCCGGTGCGCCACACGGACACGGCCCCGGCCAGTCGCTCCGCCTGCGCGTGTAGGCTGCGCGCGGCACCGGAGAGCTCCTCCACCAACGCGGCATTCTGCTGCGTGCCCTGGTCCAGCATGGCCACGGCTTCGCCGATCTGGCCGACGCCCGCCGACTGCTCGGCACTGGCGGCCGAGATCTCGTTGATGAGCTGCGCCACCCCCTTGATCTGCTCCACGATGGCACCGATGCGCGCGCCCGCCTGCTGGGCCTGCGTGAACCCGGCACCCACCTGCTGCACGCTGCCATGGATGACGGCTTTGATCTCCTTGGCGGCCTCGGCGCTGCGCTGGGCGAGCGCGCGCACCTCGCCCGCGACCACGGCAAAACCCCGCCCAGCCTCGCCCGCGCGGGCCGCCTCCACCGCGGCGTTGAGCGCCAGGATGTTGGTCTGGAAGGCGATGGAGTCGATGACGGAGGTGATGTCGGCAATGCGCTGCGAGCCGGCGGCTATGCGGTCCATGGTCTGCGCGACGTCGCTCATCTCGCGCCCGCCGGCCTCGGCGGCCTCCATGGTGCGGCGGGCCAGGTCGTTGGCGGACTGGGCGTTGCGGCGTTTTGCTGGACGGTGGAGGTGATCTGCTCCATGGAGGCGGCCGTCTCCTCCAGGCTGGCGGCGGACTGCTCGGTGCGCTGGGACAGGTCGTCATTGCCCTGGGCGATCTGCTCGCTGGCCGCTCTGACCCCCGCCACCTGGGCAGCCACGTCGTCCACCAGGGCGCGCAGGTTGAGGCCGGCCTGGTTGACGGAGCGCGCGAGCAAACCGATGTCGTCCACCCGGTCCAGGGGTGGCTCGGTGTAGAGGTTGCCCGCTGCCACCGCCTGCGCATGGCAGCGGATGGCATGCAGCGGGCGCACCATTTGCCACGACAGGTAGGCATCGGCCAGCGCGGCACCGGCCACTGCCGCGCCGCCCAACGCCCACGCCGGCCAGCCGCCCGCCCCCAGCGCCGCCCAGGCCACGGCGCCCCCCCCGGGCAGCAACGCCGCGCCCCAGCCGGCCCGGCGCATGCGGGTCGCCGTG
>NZ_DAISXZ010000050.1:0-16338 GCF_036825565.1 Tepidimonas sp.
GTGGTCAGCCTCGCTCATCCTCAATCAAAGGCTGATTTGTTCAGCGTTTCCCTAAGCCTGAGAAATACTGCCAGCGCGCGGGGTGTCGCGCCAGCGCTGGACCACGCCCTCATCGGACTCGTTGAAGGCGTGCTTCAGATACAGCAGCGCGATCATGATGCGCAGCGGCACGCGGGGCCGCCCGGCGTTGCTCTTGAGCCCAACCACGGCCGGGGCCTCGCCAAACAGGTCAAGGTCTGGCATGGCCACGCCTGCGCGAGCCTTGCGCACGAAGAGGTGAGAGACCGAGGCTTCGATTTGCTGCCACGGCATGCGTGAGGCCAACACCGCCAGCGGGTGGCGCAGGTCGATCATCTGATCGATGCGGCCGCGGAAGAAATCGTCGGTGGCGGGGCAGGCGAACACGGGCGAAACTCCAAGAAATCAGCGCAAATGCGGATTAAAACTGGGAGAAATTGCACCTCGAAATGGGCAAAATATACAAAAATCAATGGGTTATGAATATTTCAGGGGTGACGAATTCGGCCTAATCCTGATGGCTGCGACGCCGATCACGCGCTGCCGATGGTGCAGCGCATCCGCGAGGCGATCGCCGACCTCCGCTTCGCCTGGGGCGAACGGTCGTTCGCGATCGGGGTGTCGATCGGCATGGTGCCGATCGGCCCGCTAAAGCGCGAACCGGGCCCGCTGCTGGCCGCGGCCGACGCGGCCTGCTAAGCCGCCAAGGAGGCTGGCCGCAACCGCATCCACGTCTACGAGTCCGACGACCGCCAACTGCTGGAGCGCCAGGGTCAGATGCAGTGGGTGGCGCGGCTGCAGGCGGCGCTGGACGAAGATCGCCTGCGGCTGTATGCGCAGCCCATCGTGCCGCTGCACGGCGACGGCGGCGCCCCGCATGTCGAGATCCTGGTGCGGCTGGAAGAGGACGGCGAGCTGATCCAGCCCGGCGCCTTCCTGCCGGCGGCGGAGCGCTGCGGCCTGACGCCGCGCATCGACCAGTGGGTGGTGCGCAACACGCTGGCGTGGCTGAGCGACCGGCTGCGCCAGCATGGGCGGCTGGAGGGCCTCTTTGCCATCAACCTGTCGGGCGCGTCGCTGTCGGACGAGCGCTTCCGCCAGGATCCGCAGGCGCTGCTGCAGACGATGCAGCTGCCGCCCGGCACGGTGTGCTTCGAAATCACCGAAACCGCGGCGATGGTAAGCCTCTCCACCGTGGCGCACTTCATCGGCGAGGTCAAGCGCCTGGGCTGCCTGTTCGCGCTGGACGACTTCGGCAGCGGGCTGTCGTCGTTTGCCTACCTGAAAAACCTGCCGGTGGATTTCCTCAAGATCGACGGCAGCTTCGTCAAGGACATCGAGAGCGACCCGATCGACCTGGCGATGGTGCAGGCGATCAACGCCATCGGCCATGTGATGGGGCTGCGCACGGTGGCGGAGTAAGTGTCGTCGGAGGCCATCCTGCAGCGCGTGCGCGAGCTGGGCGTGGACTTCGCGCAGGGCTACCACGTCGGTCTGCCGCAGCCGCTGGACGCGCTGGCGCCGGTGCGGCGCATGCCGCGCTAAGGCGCCAGCGGCGCGCGCCGCGGCGGCGGTAGCACCGCCGCCACCGGGGTGGCTTCCAGCGGCAGCGCGCGCCAGACGCCGGCGGTGCTGTCGTCCTGCGCCAGCCACAGCACGCGCGCCAGCTCCGCCAGCCGGCGCTGGTGCAGATCGACCAGCAGCACCCAGCGGCCGTCCTCGTCGCTCAGGCGCCCCACCCAGCCCAGCGCCTGCAGCGCGCGCAGCGGCTGCTGCAGCTGCAGCGGATCGACACGCAGCCGCCGCGCCAGCGCCGCCAGCGCCAGCCCCGGACGCTCGCCGGCGCGGCTGGCCTCCAGCTCCGCCAGCAGTTCCAGCGCCAGCTGAAACGGCCAACCCGGCGTGTCACCGCGGCGCGCCACCCCCGCCAGCAAAAACGGCAGGTAGGCCACGATCACCGCCCCCAGCAGCACGATCAGCCACACCAGGTACAGCCACACCAGCAGGATCGGCACCGTGGCAAACGTGCCGTAGACCGCCGAGTAGGTCGGCACCGTGCGCAAGTACCACCCCAGCGCCTGCTGCGCCAGCTCGAACGCCAGCGCGACGAACACACCACCGACCAGCGCATGGCGCAGCCGCACCTGGGCATTCGGCACGTAGCGGTACAGCGCCGCCATGCCCAGCGCCAGCGCCGCGAACCCGGCCGCGTCCAGCGCCCAGCGCACGCCCTGGTGCGCCGCCGGCAACCAGCCGCGCGACACCGACAGCGCGTAGGAGCTCGCGCTCAGCATCAGCGCCAGCACCAGCGGCGCCAGCGTCAGCACCGCCCAGTACACCAGGACGCGCTGCGCCAGCGGCCGCAGCCGCGGCACGCGCCAGATGTCGTTGAGCTGGCGGTCGATCGTCAGCACCAGCACCAACGCCGTGGCCAGCAGCACGAGCGCCCCGCCGAGACCGATCTGGCCGGCCTGGCTGGCGAACTGCCACAGGTAGCGCCCGACCTGGCGCGCGATGTGGTCCGGCACCAGCGCCTCCACCATCCAGCGCTGCACGCGCTGCTCCATCGCGCCGAAGGCCGGAAACAGCGCGAACACCGCCAGCGCCACGGTCAGCAGCGGCACGAGCGAGATGGTGGTCGTGAACGTCAGGCTGCCGGCGGCCACCGCCAGCCGATCCTGCGCGAAGCGCTCGCGCAGCGTCTGCCACGTGGTGCGCCACGGAAAGTCGCGAGCCTCTTGCCAGCCACGCTGCCAGACGGGCCGCGGAGCGGCGTCGTCAACTGGGGCAGGCGCCACCCGCGCGGACGGATCGAATGCGGTCATGCCGCTATCATGCCAGCCGATGTCCGCGCCATCCTCATCCCCGTCCGTCCCCCCCGCCGGGCCCACTGCGACCCCTGTATCCGTCGTGCCCGCTGCCCTGGCGCAGGCGCGCTGGACACGGGCGCTGGCCGTGGCCTGTGTGCTGGGCCTGATCGTCCTGGGGCTGGCGTGGGAGCTGTGGCTGGCGCCGCTGCGCCCGGGCGGGTCGTGGTGGGCGCTCAAGGTCTTGCCGCTGGCCTTGCCCCTGCCCGGCCTGCTGAGCCACCGCATGTACACCTACCGCTGGCTCAGTCTGCTGGTGTGGCTCTACTTCACCGAAGGCATTGTGCGCGCCACCAGCGAAAGCGGGCTGTCGTCCGCACTGGCCTGGGGGCAGGTCGTGTTGTGCTTGGGGCTGTTTGCGGCCTGTGCCCTGCATGTGCGGCTGCGGCTGCGCGCCGCCCGCGTCCCGCAACCTGCGGACAGCGACGGTTCCGAATAATGGACCCGCCAACCGCCCCTCTCGATGCGCCCGCGCGGGCCGCCCTGCTGCAGGATCTGCGCGCCACCGTCGGCCCGGCGCACGTGCTCACCCCCGCCGATGCCGACCTGGAGCCGTGGGAACGCGACTGGCGCCGCCGGCACCGGGGCCGTGCCCTGGCGGTGGTGCGTCCCGGCAGCACGGAGGAAGCGGCCGCCGTGGTGCGCGCCTGCGCCGCCCACGGCGCCCCGATCGTGCCGCAGGGCGGCAACACCGGCTTGGTGCTGGGTGGCGTGCCGGATGGCAGCGGCACGCAGGTGGTGCTGAGCACCGCGCGGCTCAACCGCATCCGCGCGCTGGACGAGGCCAACCTGACGCTGACGGTGGAAGCCGGCTGCGTGCTGCAAGCCGCGCAGCAGGCCGCCGAGTCCGCCGGGTTGTGGCTGCCGCTGAGCCTGGCCGCCGAGGGCAGCTGCACCATCGGCGGCAACCTGGCCACCAACGCCGGCGGCACGCAGGTGCTGCGCTTCGGCAACGCGCGCGACCTGTGCCTGGGGCTGGAGGTGGTCACCGCCGACGGCCGGATCTGGAACGGCCTGCGCGGCCTGCGCAAGGACAACACCGGCTACGACCTGCGCCACCTGTTCATCGGCAGCGAGGGAACGCTGGGCATCATCACCGCCGCGGTGCTCAAGCTCGTGCCGCGCCCGGCGGCGCAGCTGACCGCTTGGGCCGCGGTGCCCGATCTGGCGGCCGCGGTGGCGCTGCTGGGCGTGGCGCAGCGCGGGCTGGGGCCGGCGCTGACCGGCTTCGAGGTGATGAACCAGGTTGCGCTGGCGCTGGTGCAGCGGCACTTTCCGCAACTGGCGGTGCCGCTGCCCGGCGTGGCACCTTACGCCGTGCTGCTGGAAACCAGCGACGCCGAGGGCGAAGCGCACGCCCGCGCGCGGCTGGAAGCGGTGCTGGACCAGGCGCTGCAGGATGGCTGCGCGCTGGACGCCGTGGTGGCCGAGAGCCTGGCGCAGGCGCGCACGCTGTGGCACATCCGCGAAAGCATCCCGCTGGCGCAGGCCGAGGAGGGACTCAACGTCAAGCACGACATCAGCCTGCCGGTGTCGCGCATCCCGGCCTTCTGCGCCGAGGCGCAAAGGGAGCTGGCGCGCGCCGTGCCGGGCGTGCGGCTGGTCAACTTTGGCCACCTGGGCGACGGCAACCTGCACTTCAACGTGCAGTGCCCCGAGGGGGCGGATGCCGCCGCCTTCCTGCGCGAACACGAGGCGCGCATCCACACGCTGGTCTACGACGCGGTGCAGCGCCACGACGGCTCGATCAGCGCGGAGCACGGCATCGGGGCGCTGAAGGCCGCCATCCTGCCGCGCTACCAGGACGCGGTGGCGCTGGACCTGATGCGCGCCGTCAAGCGCGTGCTCGACCCCGACAACAGGCTCAACCCGGGCAAACTGCTGGTCTGACGGCGGCGATAATCCGCCCATGATGCCGCGCCCCATCCGCCACCAGTACGAAGACTTTATGCGTCATGTGTATGAGCATGGCGTGGTCAAGACCGACCGGACGGGCGTGGGCACGCGCAGCGTCTTCGGCTACCAGATGCGCTTCGACCTGTCGGAGGGCTTTCCGCTAGTGACCACCAAAAAGGTGCATCTCAAAAGCATCATTTTGGAGCTGCTGTGGTTTTTGCGCGGCGAGCGCAACGTGCGCTGGCTGCAGGAGCGCGGCGTGACCATCTGGGACGAATGGGCGCG
Source organism: Tepidimonas sp. (assembly GCF_036825565.1). Lineage (GTDB taxonomy): Bacteria > Pseudomonadota > Gammaproteobacteria > Burkholderiales > Burkholderiaceae_C > Tepidimonas. The sequence goes on from NZ_DAISXZ010000050.1 coordinate 5,067, forward strand.
CGAGGACGGTGACCTGGGTCCCATCTACGGTGTGCAGTGGCGCAGTTGGCCCACCCCCGATGGCGGCCATATCGACCAAATCGCCCAGGTGGTGCACCAACTGAAAACCCAGCCGGACTCGCGGCGCATCATCGTCAGCGCCTGGAACGTGGCCGACCTGCCGCACATGGCGCTGGCACCGTGCCACGCCTTTTTTCAGTTCTACGTCGCCAACGGGCGGCTGAGTTGCCAGCTCTACCAGCGCAGCGCCGATGTCTTCCTGGGGGTGCCGTTCAACATCGCCAGCTACGCGCTGCTGACGCACATGCTGGCGCAGCAGTGCGATCTGCAGCCGGGCGAGTTCATCTGGACCGGCGGCGACTGCCACATCTACCAAAACCATGTGGAGCAGGTGGAGCTGCAACTGAGCCGCCAACCCTACCCCTACCCCACCCTGCACCTGCGGCGCCGGCCGGCGTCCATTTTCGATTACGCCTACGAGGACTTCGAGGTCCAGGGCTACCAGCACCACCCGGCCATCAAAGCGCCGGTGGCGGTGTGACGCGCCCATGCTCACCCGCGGCCAAACCTGGGGCCTGGTGGCGCTGACCCTGATGTGGGGCGTCAACTGGCCGGTGATGAAGCTGTCGCTGCAGGAGCTCTCGCCGCTGTACTTTCGCGCCGCTACGATGACCGGCGGAGCGCTGTGGCTGTTCGCGTTCTACCGCTGGCGGCGCGTGCGGCTGGCCCCGGCCGGCGCCGAGTGGCGCAGCATCATCACGCTGGCGCTGCCCAACATGCTCGGCTGGCACACGCTGGCCATCTTCGGCGTGGCGGCGCTGGCCTCGGGCCGGGCGGCCATCTTGGGTTTCACCATGCCGGTGTGGACGGTGCTGCTGGGGGCACTGTTTTTTGGACAGCGCCTCACTCGCCGCTCCGCCCTGGCGGCGTTGCTCGTGGCCGGTGCGGTGGCCTTGCTGCTGGCCGACGAGCTGGGCGCTATGGCCGGGCGGCCGCTGGGCGTGGCGGTGATGCTGGGCGCCGCCATCAGCTGGGCGGTGGGCACGCTGATGATGCGCCGCGCCACCCTGACCCTGCCCATGGAGGCCCTGACGGTGTGGATGATGGGCCTTACCGCACTGGCGCTGTGGGCCCTGGCCGCCACCTTCGAGCCCTGGCCCCAGTGGCAATTCAGCCCGCGCATGTGGGGGCTGCTGGCCTACGGCGTGTTCATGAACTACGGCTTCGCGCAGATCATCTGGTTTTCGCTGGCGCGCCACCTGCCCCCGGCCACCAGCGCGATGAGCGTGATGATGGTGCCGCTGATCGGCACCGCCAGCGCCACCGTGATTGCCGGCGAATGGCCGCGCTGGACCGACGGCGTGGCCGTGGTGTGCGTGATGGCGGCGATTGCCGCGGTGTTGGTTCCGGCCGGCGCGTGGCGGCGGGCACTGGGGCGGTGAAGCTCTGCAAGCACGCCCGCCGCCGCGCCGCGGTCAGTCACTCCACGATCACGTAAACCTTCGTGACCGTCTGCAGCACCTCGAACGCGCCGGCGAAGCCCGGCGGGATGTGAATCGACTGGCCCGGGCCGGCTTCCTCGAAGCCGCCACCGTCGCGATGCACGCGGCAGCGGCCTTCCAGCACGGTGAAGATCTCGCGCTCGGTGGGGCTGAAAGCGATGCGCCACTGGCCCGGCTCGCAGCGCCAGATGCCGGTGCTGAGCGTGCGCGCACCGTCCAGCGGCGCGTCGAGCACGTTCCAGGTCTCGCGTTGCGGGTTGCCGACGAGGCGCCGGTCGGGCTTGGGGCGGGACACCTCCGGCGCCCCGTGCATGGGGTGGCCAAAGGCGAGCAGGTCGCGAGCGGACATGGGGGACTCCTCCGGCCGGGCTCAGGCACGCGGCAGCGTCACGCCGTGCTGGCCTTGGTACTTGCCGCCGCGGTCTTTGTACGACACCTCGCACACCTCGTCGCTCTCGAAAAACAACACCTGCGCGCAGCCTTCCCAAGCGTAGATCTTGGCCGGCAGCGGCGTGGTATTGGAAAACTCCAGCGTCACATAGCCTTCCCATTCCGGCTCGAACGGCGTGACGTTGACGATGATGCCGCAGCGCGCGTAGGTGCTTTTGCCCAGGCAGATCGTCAGCACGTTGCGCGGGATGCGGAAATATTCCACCGTGCGCGCCAGCGCAAAGCTGTTGGGCGGGATGATGCAGTGGTCGCCGTGGAAGTCGACGAAGCTCTTCTCGTCGAAGTTTTTCGGGTCCACCACTGTGCTGTGGATGTTGGTGAAGACCTTGAATTCGGGTGCGCAGCGAATGTCGTAGCCGTAGCTGCTGGTGCCGTAGCTGATGACCTTGCGGCCCTCGACCTCGCGAATCTGGCCCAGCTCGAACGGCTCGATCATGCCGTGTTCCTCCGCCATGCGGCGGATCCATTTGTCGCTCTTGAGGGTCATGGTGCGCAGGGGTGCCTGTGGGTGATCGGCGCATTGTACGAAGGCCGCCTCGCCGCTTTGTGACCAACCGGTGCCAGGCCAATGGGGTCCAGGCCCTTGCTGATCCCGCGAAGGGCCAGCCAGCGCGCCGTCAGGTCTGCGCCGCCGCGTCCGCAAACGCGCGCTGCAGCGCCGCGTCGTGCACCGCCTGCACGCCGTGGTCGATGCGCTGCACCTGCAGCAGGTCCAGCGCCTGGCGGATGTAGTCGGGCGGCCCTTCCTCGCCGGCGTAGTACAGGTCCAGAAAACTCTGCAGGCTGGTGAAGGCGTAGGCCTCGCGCACGGCCTCGACGTCGGCGTACGGCAGCGCCACGCCGTGGCGGCGCGCCAGCGCCAGCATCATCTCTGGCTCCAGCGTACCCTCGATGTGCAGGTGCAGCTCGGCCTTCGGCGCGCGGCTGCCAGGCCGGGTAGTCGGGCACGAGCGGGCGGCCGTCGGTGGTCAGCGACACTTCGTACGGTGGCACCTCGGCGTGCGTCGGCGCGCCGAGCCAGCCATCGTGCACATAGGCGAAGTGCGCGGTATCGAGGAAGTTCTCGATCGCGCGCGGGGCGCTGGTGGCCACGTCGAACGGCCCGTGCACGACGCGCCGCGGCAGCAGCGCGGGCAGTGCTGGCGGCGCAGGCGTGGCCGCGGTGCGGGCAGCGGTCGGCGAACGCCTGCGCCGCGCCCGAGCCGTCGCGCCACAGCACGAGCGGCTCGTCCAGCAGCGTGACCGGCACCGGCGCCGCGCCGACGTCATCGGCCAGCGCCACCGGCCACCAGTGGTCGCGCTCGACCATCACTTACCGGCCGGGACCTTGCCTTGCACGCCCTTGACGAAGAAGTTGACCTTGTCCTTCCAGTCCTGGTCGGCCTTGACACCCTTGGCCAGCACTTCCTCGCCGGTGTTGTCGACGATCGGGCCGGTGAAGACCTCGAACTCGCCGCTCTTGAGGCCCGCCTTGATCTCCTCGACCTTCTTCTTGGCCTCCTCCGGCACGACGTCGGCAATCTTGATCAGGTCGTTGAGGCCTTCCTTGACGCCCCAGACGGTGCGCTTGGTCTGCCACGTGCCGTCCAACACCTCCTGCACGGCCTGGACGTAGTACGGGCCCCAGTTGACGACCGCAGAGGCCAGGTGCGCCTTCGGGCCGAAGCTGCTCATGTCGCTGTCCCAGCCGAAGGCGTACTTGCCGTTCTTCTCGGCGGTCTGCAGCACCGCGGTGGAGTCGGTGTTCTGCAGCAGCACGTCGGCGCCCTGGTTGATCAGGCTCTGCGCTGCCTCGGTCTCCTTGGACGGGTCGAACCAGGTGTTGACCCACACGACCTTGAGCTTGATGTTGGGCTTGACGGTCTGCGCACCCAGCGCGAAGGCGTTGATGTTGCGCAGCACCTCGGGGATGGGGAACGAGCCGACGAAGCCCAACGTGCCCGTCTTGCTCATGTGCGCGGCGATGATGCCGGCCATGTAGGTGTCCTGGTAGAAGCTGGCGTCGTAGATGCGCATATTGGGCGCGGTCTTGTAGCCGGTGGCGTGCTCGAATTTCACATCCGGAAACTCCTGCGCCACCTTCAGCATCGGCTCCATGTAGCCGAACGACGTCGCGAAGATGATCTTGTTGCCCTGCGCGGCCAGGTCGCGGATCACGCGCTCGGCGTCGGCCCCCTCCGGCACGCTCTCGACGAAGGTGGTCTGCACCTTGTCACCAAAGTGCGCCTCCACCGCCTTGCGGCCGAGGTCGTGCGCAAACGACCAGCCGGCGTCGCCCACCGGACCGACATAGACCCAGGCGGCTTTCAGGGGCTCGGGCTTGGGCGCCTGCGTGGCCGGGGCGGGGGCCGGCGCGGGGGCGGCCTCCTCCTTCTTGCCGCAGCCCACCAGGGCGCTGCCCGCCACCAGCCCCAGCGCCGCGGCCTTGGCAGCGGTCTTGAGCCATTCGCGCTTGTTTGCATCGATCATGGAAGTACTCCTGCGTGAAAAAGGGGATGTTACGACCCGGGATAAAACGGCTTACCCAAGGACTGGGGCATGTGGGTGCGGATCCACAGCGGACTGCGAGAAATCAGCACCAGCACCACGATGGTGGCCAGGTAAGGCATCATGGTCAGGAACTGGCTGGGCACCTGCACCCCCATGCCTTGCAGGTGAAACTGCAGCATCGTCACACCGCCAAACAGATACGCACCAAGCAAAATACGTGCCGGTCGCCAGGTGGCGAAGGTGGTCAGCGCCAGCGCGATCCAGCCCTTGCCGGCGATCATGCCCTCGACCCACAGCGGTGTATAGACGGTGGACACATAGGCCCCGGCCAGCCCGCACAGTGCGCCCCCAATCACCACCGCCAGCAGCCGAATGCGGCGCACTGGGTAGCCCAGGGCGTGGGCGGATTCCGGGTTCTCGCCCACGCTGCGCAGCACCAGTCCGGTGCGTGTGCGGTCGAAAAACCACACCAGCCCCACCGCCAGCGCAACCGCCGCATACACCAGCGCATGCTGGCGAAACAGCGCCGCACCCAGAAAGGGCAGATCCCCCAGCAGGGGCACATGGGGCGCAACCAACTCCGGCAATTTGTGCTGGGTGTAGGGCTGCCCGCCAAAAGCGGACAGCCCGGCCCCGAACAGGCTGAGCGCCAACCCGGTGGCGTACTGGTTGGTGTTGAGGTAGATGACCAGCCAACCGAAGACCAGCGACAGCAGCGCCGCCACTCCCATGCCGGCCAGAAAACCCAGCGGATGCGCCCCAAAGTGCACCACCGCCGCAAAACCGGCCAGCGCGCCGCACAGCATCAGCCCCTCGGCACCGAGGTTGACGACGCCGACCTTCTCGTTGATCAGCAGCCCCAGCGCCGCGATCGCCAGCACCGTGCCGGCGTTGAGCGAGGCCGCAATCAGCAGGGCAACGGACTCCATCAGCCCCTCCTCCAGTGCAGACGGTAGTGGATGAGCGTGTCACAGGCCAGCAGCGCAAACAGCAACAGGCCCTGGAACACCCCGGTTATGGACTTGGGCAGCCCCAGGCGGGACTGGGCCAGTTCGCCACCAATGTAGAACATACTCATGAGGAGGGCCGAGCCGACGATGCCCACGGGGTGCAGTCGCCCGACGAAGGCCACGATGATGGCCGCAAACCCGTAGCCCACCGGCACATGGGGCGTGAGCTGGCCCACAGGACCGGCCACCTCCAACGCCCCGGCCAGCCCCGCCAGCGCCCCGGTGACACCCATGGCCACCCACAGCGCCGTGCGCGACGAAAACCCCGCATAGCGGGCCGCTGCCGGCGCCAGCCCGCCGACCTGCTGGGCAAAACCCGCCCGCGTGCGGAACAAAAAGGCCCAGACCGCCACCACCGCTCCCAGGCCCAGTAGCAATCCCAGGTGGACGCGCAGTCCCTCGAACAGCCGGGGCACCTGTGCCGTGGCATCGAACCGCTGTGTCTGCGGGAAGTTAAATCCCATCGGATCCTTCCACGGGCCGTAGACCAAGTAGTTGAGCACCTGCACGGCCACATAGACCAGCATCAGGCTGACCAGGATCTCGTTGGCGTTGAAGCGGTCGCGCAGCAGCGCCGTGAGGCTGGCCCACGCCAGCCCGCCCGCCACGCCCGCCAGCAACACCAGCGGCCAGACTGCAAAACCCACCCCCTGCAGGGCCAGGGCCGTGCCGCTGGCGCACACCGCGCCGATGACGAACTGCCCCTCGGCCCCGATGTTCCACACGTTGGAGCGAAAACCGATCGCCAGGCCCAGGCCAATCAGCAACAGGGGCGTGGCCTTGAGCAACAGCTCGCTCCAGGCGCGGGCGTTGCGCACCGGCTCCCAGAAAAAAACGCGCAGACCGGCCACGGGGTCCTTGCCCAGCGCGGCAAACAAGGCCATGCCGATCAGCACGGTCAGCGCAATGGCCAGCAGCGGCGAGGCGTAGCTCCACGCCGCCGACGGCTGGGGACGCATCTCAAGCCGCAGCATGGCGCGCCTCCTCGGCCTGGGGCCACAAGCCCGACATCCACTCGCCGATGCGCTCCACGCTGGCCTCGGCCACCGGCACCGAGGGCGAGAGCCGGCCGCGGGCGATCACATACAGCCGGTCGCACAGCTCGAACAGCTCGTCCAGCTCCTCGCTGACGACCAGGACCGCGCAGCCCGCCTCGCGCAGGGCGACGATTTCGCCGCGAATCTGCGCGGCCGCCCCCACGTCCACCCCCCACGTTGGCTGCGAGACGATGAGCACCGTGGGGCGGGCCTCGATCTCGCGCCCGACGATGAACTTTTGCAGATTGCCCCCTGACAGCGACTTGGCCGCGGCATCCGGGCCCGCGGCCTTGACCCCGTAGCGGGCGATGATGTCGTCGGCCTGGGCCCGCAGCGCCCCCAGGCGCAGCCAGCCGCCGCGCCCCACGGCGTCGCGGCGCGTCAGCAGCAGGTTGTGCGCCAGCCCCAGCGTGGGGACGGCCCCGCGGCCCAGGCGTTCCTCCGGCACGAAGTGCAGGCCCTGCCGGCGCCGCCGCCCCGGACCGGCGCGGGCGATGTCGCGCCCCGCCAGCCGCACCGAGCCTGCGGGGGCCGAGGTCGTTTCGCCCGACAGCGCATGGAGCAGCTCGCGCTGGCCGTTGCCCGACACCCCGGCGATGCCAACGATCTCGCCCGCGCGCACCTGCAAGGCAATGTCGTGCAAATCGGTACCGAACGGCTCGGCTCTGGGCAGCGTCAGGCCGCGCACGTCCAGCACCACGGCCCCGCTGGGCGCGCGGTGGGGCGGTAGGGTGGGCGGCTCGCTGCCGATCATCAGGCGCGACAGATCCGCATTGCTGGCCTGCCGCGGATCGCACACGCCGGTCACGCGCCCACCGCGCATCACCGTGCAGGTGTCGCACAGGGCGCGAATCTCGTGCAGCTTGTGGCTTATGTAGAGAATGCTGCAGCCCTCGGCGGCCAGTTGGCGCAGCACGACGAACAGGCGCTCGACCGCCTGCGGCGTGAGCACCGAGGTCGGCTCGTCCAGGATCAACAGCTGCGGCTGGGTCAGCAGCGCGCGCACGATCTCCACCCGCTGGCGCTCGCCCACGGACAGCGTGTGCACGGGCCGACGCGGATCGATCTCCAGACCGTACTCGTGGGCCTTGATCTCGATCGATTCGGTCACCTCGCGCAGCGACACCGCGGCGTCCAGGCCGAGCCAGACGTTCTCGGCCACGGTCAGCGTCTCGAACAGACTGAAGTGCTGGAACACCATGCTGATGCCCAGCGCACGCGCCTCCTGCGGATTGCGCACGTGCACCGGGCGGCCATTGAAGAGCATCGCACCGTCGTCGGGCTTGACGGCCCCGTAGATGATCTTCATGAGGGTGGATTTGCCGGCGCCGTTTTCGCCCAACACGGCGTGGATGCTGCCCGGCAGCACCTCCAGCGAGACGCCGTCGTTGGCCACCACGCCGGGGTAGCGCTTGGTGATGTGGTGCAGTTGCAATCGGGGCGGAGGGCTCATGGCGCGGGGTCGGTGCCGATCGTGGGCGCGCGGGCCGGATCGCGGCGGCGCGAAGGTGCGGATGGTAACGGGGTTTGGCCGTCGGGCGGCGGATCGGCCAAGCCCGCCGCCACTTCGCGGATGGTCTGGCGCAGCCACTGGGCAGCGGGCGAGCCGTGCGTGCGGTCGTGCCAAAGCTGGTAGTACAACAGGCGCGGGAAGGCCAGCGGGGGCTCGACGATGGCCACCGGCAGCACCTGCAAAAAGCGCTGGCAGTACTGCCGTCCCGTGGTCAGCACCAGCAGACTCTGGCTGACCATGGCCGGAATCAGCCCGAAGTGCGGGCAGCGCGCGACGATGTTGCGCGCCAGCCCCTGCCGGGCCAGCGGCGCCGCGGCCTTGACGCGCGCGACCAGCCGCGGCAAAAACCTGGAGTCCAGATAGTCGCTCGCCGCCACCGCGAAGGTATGCGGGCTGCTGGGCGGATCGAAGGCGCGCGCGCCGCCGAGCATGGTCTCGGCCTGGCGCAGGATCTCGGCGGCGGGGGCGATCATGCGCTGGGCGACCGCCGTGGGCACCATGGCCGCACCGGTGCGCACGAGCAGCGGATCGCCGGTTAGTCGCCGCAGGCGGCGCAGGGCGGCACTGACCGCCGGCTGGTGCATGCCCAACCGGACGGCGGCCCGCGTGACACTGCGTTCGGTCAACACCGTGTGCAACACCCGTATCAAATGGATGTCGATGCTGTCCCACGGAACCGGTCGTGACATACCGCAACGATTATGCCTCCCATAATCCTGGCAACATGACGGTGACCGCCCGTGCGCGTACCCTGTCGGCCATGAGTACCGACAACGCCACCCCCGCTGGCGCCTGCGGGGCGCCGCCCAGTCCCCCGCCGCCCCTGCGCCTGGTGCACCGGGGACGGGTCCGCCAGCCCGACGCCGTGCCGACCGACCGCACACTGCTGGCGCTGCTGCGCGAGGACCTGGGGCTGACCAGCGTTAAGGAAGGCTGCGCCAGTGGCGACTGCGGGGCCTGCACCGTGGCCGTGGCCGACCACGGACCGGGCGGCGCGCTGCGTTGGCGCGCACTCAACAGCTGCATTCGGCTGGCCCATGCGGCCAACGGCTGCGCCGTCTGGACCGCCGAAGATCTGACGCAGGACCCGCTGATCGCGTGCACCGGCCCCCTACACCCCGTGCAGCAGGCACTGGTGGACGCCCACGGATCGCAGTGCGGCTTTTGCACGCCCGGCTTCGTGATGAGCCTGTTCGTACTGTACCAACGACACCCCGCCGGCAGCCCGGTGACCCGCGACGAGGCGGTGCAGGCCCTGTCGGGCAACCTGTGCCGCTGCACCGGCTACCGACCCATCCTGGACGCCGCCCAAGCCATGACCACGTTGCCCCCCGCCACCGTGGACGCGGCCGCGCTGCAAGCCCTGCTGGCGACCGCGCAGCCGGCGGCGCATCCCCCCGCCCCGCTGCCCGGCACAGCGGCGCCGGCCTACCTGGCGCCGCGCGATCTGGACACCTTGCTGGCCGCGCGGGCATGCTGGCCACACGTGCCCTTAGTGGCCGGCGCCACCGATGCCGGCCTGTGGATCACCAAGCAGCACCGCCGTTTGACCCAGGTGCTGGATGTGTCGCGCTGCGCCGCGCTGCAGCGCATCGACACGCAGGACGGTCCTCATGGGCCCACGCTGCGCATTGGCGCGGCCGCTACACCATACGACGCCTTTGCCGCCCTGCAGGCCCACTGGCCGTCCTTGCGCGACTTTTTCGGCCGCTTCGCGGGCCAACCCATCCGCAATGGGGGCACCTTGGGGGGCAATGTCGCCAACGGCTCGCCGATCGGGGATTCGATGCCGCTGCTGATCGCCCTAGGCGCCACGGTGGTGCTGCTGCGCCACGGAGCGTGCGGCCCGGAAGAACGCCGGCTGCCGCTGGAGGATTTCTACCGCGGCTGTCGGCAGACCGCGCTGGCCCCAGACGAACTGGTGGGCTACTTGGACATCCCGCTCGGCGAGGGACGCGCGCGGCCCGAGGTTCATGCGCACAAGGTGTCCAAGCGTTTCGAGGACGACATCTCCGCCGTCTGTCTGGCGCTGGCGCTCTGGCGCGATGCCGAGGGCCGGGTGGTGCAGGCCCGCATTGGCGCCGGCGGCGCGGTCCCCGTGCCGGCGCGCGCACGCGCCGCCGAAGCCGCGCTGCGCGGCCAGCCCTGGCAGGCCGACACCGTGCACGCCGCGATGGACGCGCTGCAATCGGAGTTTGCACCGCTGAGCGACGGGCGGACCAGCGCGGCGTACCGGCGCGCCGTGCTCGGCAACCTGCTGTGGCGCACCTGGCTGGCCACGACGGCGGCGCCGGATACGCCCCCGCTGCGGCTGGATGAACACGCCCCGTGGCAGGCACTGCTGCAGACCACGGCGGAGGAGCGCGCATGAACGCCGCCCTGCCCCTCGATGCCGCGACCGGGCCCGCCTGCGGAGCCCCCATCGCCCACGAAAGCGCCCGCGCCCAGGTGGCCGGCCGCGCGCACTATGTGGACGACCTGCCCGAGCCGCGCGGCACCCGCCATGCCGCCCCCATCCTGTCGCCGGTGGCGCATGGGCGGCGCGGGGACGCGGCCACCGCCATTGGCCAGGCGCCGCACCGGCTGCAGGGGGGCTTTGCGGTCGGTGGGCAGGAACATTATTACCTGGAGGGCCAGGTGGCGCTGGCCATCCCGCAGGAGCAGGACCAGTGGACCGTGCTGTCGAGCACACAGCACCCGGGCGAAGTGCAGCACTGGGTGGCGCATGCGCTGGGACTGGCCAGCCATCGTGTGCGGGTGGAGTGCCGGCGCATGGGCGGGGGCTTTGGCGGCAAGGAGACGCAGGCGGGCCATGTCGCGGTCTGGGCGGCGCTCGCGGCGCACAAGGTCGGCGCCCCCGTGAAACTGCGGCTGGACCGCGACGACGACATTCTGATCACCGGCAAACGCCACCCCTTCGCCTACGACTACGCGGTCGGCTTCGATGACGGCGGCCGCATCCTGGGGTTGGAGCTGTCGATGTACGTGGACTGCGGCTTTTCGGCCGACCTGTCCGGACCGGTGGCCGACCGGGCCGTCTTTCACAGCGACAACGCCTATTTCGTCCCGCATGTCGCGCTGCACAGCTACCGCTGCCGCACCCACAAGCAAAGCGCCACGGCCTTTCGCGGCTTTGGCGGCCCCAGGGCATGATCGCCATCGAGACGCTGATCGGCGACATCGCGCGCCACCTGGGCCTGGACCACCTGGTGGTGCGCCGCCGCAATCTGTACGACGACACCCCCGCGCCAACGTGGACCGCCCCGCTGC
>NZ_DAISXZ010000051.1:0-16332 GCF_036825565.1 Tepidimonas sp.
CCGCGAGGGCGGGCGCACCGTCGGCGCCGGCGTCGTCGCCAAGATCATCGAGTGAGGCCGCGGTCATGAACAAGCAAAAGATCCGCATCCGCCTCAAGGCGTTCGACTACAAGCTGATCGATGCCTCTGCGGCCGAGATCGTCGATACCGCCAAGCGCACCGGCGCCATCGTCAAGGGTCCGGTGCCCTTGCCGACGCGCATGAAGCGCTTCGACATCCTGCGTTCGCCGCACGTCAACAAGACCAGCCGTGACCAGTTCGAAATCCGCACCCACCAGCGTCTGATGGACATCGTCGATCCGACCGACAAAACGGTGGACGCGCTGATGAAGCTGGATCTGCCGGCCGGCGTGGACGTCGAGATCAAACTGCAGTAATCCGCAGCGCTTGACGCCGCGAAGCCCGCAAGGTACACTTGCGGGCTTCGCTCTTTTTGCTGGCGAAGCAAACCTGTAACCAGCCCGTGCCTGCAGAAGATATTTCTGGCGGCGGGCCATCAGCCCCGGCCAATTGCAGTCGGGAACGGAGAAAACAATGAGTCTGAGCAACTCTCTCGGGTTGTTGGGCCGCAAGGTGGGCATGATGCGTCTGTTCACCGAGGACGGGGACGCTGTGCCCGTCACGGTGGTCGATGTGTCCAACAACCGGGTGGCACAAGTCAAGACCCAGGCGGCCGACGGCTACGACGCCCTGCAGGTGGCGTTCGGCAAGCGGCGCGCCACGCGGGTGACCAAGCCCATGGCCGGTCACTTCGCCAAGGCTGGTGTCGAAGCCGGCGAAATCCTCCAAGAGTTCCGCGTCAGCGCCGAGGTGGCGGCCAAGTACGCCCCGGGCGCGGTCATCCCCGTTGCCGAGCTGTTCCAGCCCGGGCAGAAGGTGGACGTGCAGGGCACGACCATCGGTAAGGGCTACGCCGGCACGATCAAGCGCCACAACTTCGGCTCGCAGCGCGCCTCGCACGGCAACAGCCGTTCGCACAACGTGCCGGGTTCGATCTCCATGGCGCAGGATCCGGGCCGCGTGTTCCCGGGCAAGCGCATGACCGGTCACATGGGCGACGAGACCGTCACCACCCAGAACCTGGACGTGGTGCGTGTCGATGCCGAGCGTCAACTGCTCCTGATCAAGGGGGCCGTTCCGGGTGCCAAGGGCGGCTTCGTGACCGTCCGTCCGGCCGTCAAGGCAGCCAAGTAAGGAGCGAACGGATGCAAGTCGAACTCCTCAACGACCAGGGTCAGGCCGCGTCCACTGTGGATGTGCCCGAGACCGTGTTCGGTCGCGAATTCAACGAAGCGCTGGTGCACCAGCTGGTCGTGGCCTATCAGGCCAACGCCCGCCAGGGCACGCGCGCCCAAAAGGATCGTGGCGCCGTCAAGCACACGACCAAGAAGCCGTTCCGCCAAAAGGGCACCGGCAACGCCCGTGCCGGTATGGCCTCGTCGCCGCTGTGGCGCGGGGGCGGCAAGATCTTCCCGAGCAGCCCCAACGAAAACTTCAGCCAGAAGCTCAACAAGAAGATGTACCGCGCCGGCATGGCCGCCATCTTCTCGCAACTGGTACGTGAAGGCCGCCTGTCGGTGGTCGAGGGTCTGAAGGTCGATGCGCCCAAGACCAAGCTGCTGGCGAGCAAGCTCAAGGCCATGAACCTGAACTCGGTGCTGGTGATTGCCGACGAGGTCGACGAGAACCTGTACCTGGCGTCGCGCAACCTGCCCAACGTGCTGGTCGTCGAGCCGCGCTACGCCGACCCCGTGTCGCTGGTGCACTACAAGAAGGTGCTGGTCACCAAGGGTGCGCTCGACCAACTCAAGGAGATGTTCGCATGAGCCAGCCGAAGTTCGACGAAGGTCGCCTGATGCAAGTGCTGGTGGCGCCGATCATCTCGGAGAAGGCCACCCGCGTCGGCGAAAAGGCCAACACCGTCCTGTTCAAGGTGCTGCGCGATGCCAGCAAGCCCGAGATCAAGGCCGCGGTGGAGCTGCTGTTCAACGTGAAAGTTCAGGGCGTCAACGTCCTGAACCAAAAGGGCAAGGTCAAGCGCTTCGGCAAGACCATCGGTCGCCGTGACCACGTGCGCAAGGCCTATGTGACCCTGGCCGAAGGTCAGGAGATCCAGTTCGGCGGAGAGGGTGTCTGATCATGGCAGTCATCAAGATGAAGCCGACCTCGCCGGGCCGTCGTGGCATGGTGAAGGTCTCGCGCGATAACCTGTACAAGGGCCCCGGTTACGCCCCGCTGCTGGAGCCGCTGGCCAAGACCGCCGGTCGCAACAACAACGGGCACATCACCGTGCGCCACAAGGGCGGCGGTGCCAAGCACCACTACCGCGTCGTGGACTTCCGTCGCAACAAGGACGGTATCCCGGCCAAGGTGGAGCGCCTGGAGTACGACCCCAACCGCACCGCGCACATCGCGCTGCTGTGCTACGCCGATGGCGAGCGCCGCTACATCATCGCGCCGCGCGGCATCGAAGTCGGGCAGACCGTGGTGAGCGGGGCCGAGTCGCCGATCCGCGTCGGCAACACGCTGCCGATCCGCAACATCCCCGTCGGCTCGACCATCCACTGCATCGAGCTCAAACCGGGCAAGGGCGCCCAGATGGCGCGCTCGGCCGGTGCCTCCGCCGTGCTGCTGGCGCGCGAGGGCGTCTATGCCCAGGTCCGCCTGCGCTCCGGCGAAGTGCGCAAGGTGCACGTGGACTGCCGCGCCACCATCGGCGAGGCGTCCAACAGCGAGCACAGCCTGCGCCAGCTCGGCAAGGCCGGCGTCAAGCGCCACATGGGCATCCGCCCGACGGTGCGAGGCGTGGCGATGAACCCGATCGATCACCCGCACGGTGGTGGTGAGGGCCGCACCGGTACCGGCAAGCCGCCGGTCGATCCGTGGGGCAACCTGACCAAGGGTTACCGCACCCGCAGCAACCGCCGCACGCAGAACATGATCGTGTCGCGCCGCAAGAAGTAAAGGGTTGAGCCATGTCTCGTTCTCTGAAAAAAGGTCCCTTCGTTGACCATCACCTGATGGCCAAGGTCGAGAAGGCGCAGGCCGCCAAGGACAAGAAGCCGATCAAGACCTGGTCGCGGCGCTCGACGATCCTGCCCGAGTTCATCGGCCTGACCATTGCCGTGCACAACGGCAAGCAGCATGTGCCGGTGTACGTGACCGAGCAGATGGTCGGCCACAAGCTGGGCGAGTTCTCGCTGACGCGCTCGTTCAAGGGCCACCCCGGCGACAAGAAAGCCAAGAAGTAAGGATTGATCATGGAAACCCGCTGTATCGTTCGCGGCGTGCGCCTGTCGGCCGACAAGGGCCGGCTGGTGGCCGACCTGATTCGCGGCAAGAAGGTGGACCAGGCCCTCCAGATCCTGACCTTCACGCCCAAGAAGGCTGCCGGCATCATCAAGAAGGCGCTGCTGTCCGCCATCGCCAACGCCGAGCACAACGACGGTGCCGACATCGACGAGTTGAAGGTCAAGACCATCCACGTCGAGCAGGGCACCACGCTCAAGCGTTTCACGGCGCGTGCCAAGGGCCGGGGCAACCGCATCAGCAAGCCGACCTGCCACATCTACGTGACCGTCGGCAACTGACCAGGAAAGGAAGACCATGGGGCAGAAAATCCATCCTACCGGCTTCCGTCTGTCGGTCAGCCGCAACTGGGCCAGCCGCTGGTACGCCAGCAACCGTGAGTTCGCCGGCATGCTCGCCGACGACATCAAGGTGCGCGAGTACCTGCGCGAAAAGCTCAAGAACGCCGCCGTCTCGCGCGTCGTGATCGAGCGTCCTGCCAAGAACGCGCGCATCACCATTTACTCGGCCCGTCCGGGCGTGGTGATCGGCAAGAAGGGCGAGGACATCGAGCGCCTGAAGAAAGACCTCGCCACGATGCTGGGCGTGCCGGTGGCCGTCAACATCGAAGAGATCCGCAAGCCCGAAGTCGACGCGCAACTGATCGCTGACTCGATCACCCAGCAGCTCGAAAAGCGCATCATGTTCCGCCGCGCCATGAAGCGCGCGATGCAGAACGCCATGCGCCTGGGCGCGCAGGGCGTCAAGATCATGTCGTCGGGCCGCCTCAACGGCATCGAAATCGCGCGCACCGAGTGGTACCGCGAGGGCCGCGTGCCGCTGCACACGCTGCGCGCCGACATCGACTACGGCACCTCGGTGGCCAAGACGACCTACGGCACCATCGGTGTCAAGGTCTGGGTCTACAAGGGCGACAACTTGGGCCGCAACGACGTGCCGTCGCTGGACAGCACGCCGCGTCCCGACGATGAGCGCCGTCCTCGCGGTCCGCGTCGCGAAGGGGCCCGTCCCCCGCGCGGTGGCGCCCGCCGGGGTGGCAGCAATGCGGCGCCGGCCGACGGCAGCGACAAGCCGGCCGAGGCCACCGCACAACCCGCCGTTAAGCGCGTTCGTTCCGACGCACCCGCATCTGCAGCAGCGGACGGCAAAGGAGAATAACCATGTTGCAACCTGCTCGTCGCAAATACCGCAAAGAGCACAAGGGCCGCAACACCGGGGTCGCCACCAGCGGCACCACGGTGGTGTTTGGCGACTTTGGTCTCAAGGCCACCGACCGCGGCCGTCTGACGGCGCGCCAGATCGAGGCCGCTCGCCGTGCCATCAGCCGTCACGTCAAGCGCGGCGGCCGCATCTGGATCCGCGTCTTCCCGGACAAGCCCATCACCAAGAAGCCGGCCGAGGTCCGCATGGGCAACGGCAAGGGCGGTGTGGAGTTCTACGTGGCCGAGATCCAGCCCGGCAAGGTGCTGTACGAGATCGTCGGCGTGCCCGAGCAGCTGGCGCGTGAGGCGTTCCAGCTCGCGGCGGCCAAGCTGCCGCTGCGCACGACGTTCGTGACGCGCATGCTGGGCCAGTGAGGAAGGAGCACACCATGAAATCCGCTGAACTGCGCCAAAAGGACGTCGCCGGCCTGCAGGCCGAAATCAAGTCGCTGCAGAAGGCCCACTTCAACCTGCGCATGCAAAAGGCCACGCAACAGCTGGGCAACACGGCTGCGCTGCGTCAGACCCGCCGGGCCATCGCTCGCGCCAAGACCATCCTGGCCGAGAAGCAGGCCGCCGGCCAGTGAGGAGCACACCATGACGCAAGCCAAACTCAAGCGCACGCTGATCGGCAAGGTCGTCAGTGACAAGCGCGCCAAGACCATCACCGTGCTGGTCGAGCGCCGTGTCAAGCACGAGCTCTACGACAAGATCGTGATCAAGTCGAGCAAGTACCACGCCCACGACGAAAAGGGCGAGTACAAGCTGGGCGACATCGTCGAAATCACCGAGAGCCGTCCGCTGTCCAAGACCAAGAACTGGGTGGCCACGCGCCTGGTGCAAAAGGCCGCTGAGGTCTGATGCGCCGCCGCGGCGGCGGGCTGGGTGGCCGTCGCTCGCTGGCCTCCGTGCCAATAACCGGCCTCGTTGCCGGGTCAGTCCGGGCGACCGACAATGCGGTCGCCCGTTTTTATTTGCGAGGAGACCCAAGATGATCCAGGTTGGCGACACCCTGCCCGACGTGACCCTGATGGAGTACTGCGAGACCGACGGCAATGGCTGCAGCATCGGCCCCAACCCCGTGCCGGTGCGCGCCGCCGCGGCCGGCAAGACGATTGCGCTGTTTGCCGTGCCAGGCGCCTTCACGCCGACCTGCTCGGCCAAGCATGTGCCGGGCTACATCGAACGCTACGACGAGCTGCGAGCCGCCGGGGTGGACGAAATCTGGTGCGTGAGCGTGAACGACGCCTTTGTGATGGGGGCGTGGGCCCGCGATCAGGGCACGGCGGGGAAGGTGCGCATGCTGGCCGACGGCAGCGCCCAATTTGCCCAGGCAACGGGCTTGACGCTGGACTTGACGGCGCGCGGCCTGGGCCTGCGCAGCAACCGTTACTCCATGCTGGTGCAGGACGGGGTGGTCAAGGCGCTCAACATCGAGGGGCCGGGCCAGTTCGAAGTCAGCGACGCCGACACGCTGTTGGCGCAGGCGCGGCAATTGCGCTGACGGCAGCGCGCCCGTGCGCGGTCAAAAACTCAGCTTGAGGTAGTGCGCGCCCGGCAGCGGGTTGTGGTAGTAGGGGGGAATTTCCTCGAACCCAATCTCGTGATACAGGGTGCGCGCGGCCTCCATGTCGCGCAGCGTGTCCAGCAGCACGCAGTCGTAGCCGGCCTGCTGCGCCAGCAGCAGGATCTGCTCGACCAGTTGGCGGCCCAGGCCAAATCCCCGGAACGCCCGCCGCACGAACAAGCGCTTCATCTCGCAGGCGTTGCCGTGGTCGCTGTCCAACAAAGGGCGCAGGGCACAGCAGCCGGCCGCTTCGCCGTCCACCGCGGCCAGCACCAGCGCACCCAGCGGGGGCGCGTAGGCGCCCGGCAAACCCGCAAGCTCATCTGCGAACCCCTGAAAACACAGGTCGATGCCAATGTCGTCCTGGTACTCCAGGAACAGGGTGCGAATGTGCTCCAGCGGCACCCCGCCGACGACGGTCTGCAGGCGAATATCCGGCGCTGCACCGATGGGGGCGACCAAGGCGGAATCGTCGACCATACGCCAATGATAGGGGCATCCGCCGCGCCGGGCGAGGGGGATGGTCCTCAGGGGTGGCCCAGATTCACCACGGCCACCGTCGCCGCGACACTGGCCACCGCCACCGCCAGCGCCAGCAGGCGTTGCCGCCAGCCGTCGGCACTGGCCGGGGTGTCGGGCGGCAGCGTTTTGTCGCCGTGCAGCATGGCCGGCAGCAGCGATTTGCCGCGCCGCAGACGGTAGTAAGCGATCGCCGCGATGTGCAGGGCAATCAGCCCCAGCACCAGCAGCTTGCCCCAGCCTTTGTGAAAGGCTGTCGCGGCATATGCGGTGTCGGAGGCGACGAAGCGCGCCAGCGGCCCCACGAAGGCGATCTCGTCGTCGCTGATGAGGCCTGTGCCCACCTGCACCGCCAGCACCGCCAGCATGGCCAACACCGACAGCGCTCCCAGGGGCGAGTGCCCGACCTCGTCGTGCGGACGGCCGCGCCCGCGCAGGTAGTCCAGCACCGCGCCGGGCCCGCACACGAAATGCTGAAAGCGCGACCAGCGACCGCCGACCAGCCCCCACAGCAGGCGAAACCCCAGCAGCGCCAGCACCGCATAGCCCAGTCGTTGGTGCCAGGTCATCCAGTTGCCCCCCAGGTTGCCGGTGATGACCAGGCCCACCACGGCCGCGACCAGCAGCCAGTGGAACAAGCGGGTCGGTAAATCCCAGACCCGCACGGGGACGCCGGGGTGGGGGGCAGAGGTCATGGCGAACTCCCTTGGCATGGCAATGTCACAGCAGATGCTTGAACATCAGCACACACTGGAGTTCCCGCTGATCCGTTGGAGGTTTTTTCATGAAGATTCGCATCCTCGCCGCTGCGGCGGCCCTGCTCCTCAGTGGTGCTGCCCATGCGCAGTTCCAAAAGCCGGAGGACGCCGTCAAATACCGCCAGTCGGCGTTCACCGTGCTGGGCGCCCATTTCAGCCGCATCGGCGCGATGGCGCAGGGGCGCGTGCCCTTCGATGCCAAAGTCGCGCAGGAAAATGCGGCGATCGTCGCGGCGATGTCCAAGCTGCCGTGGGCCGGCTTCACCCCCGACACCGAGAAGATCAAGAGCCGCACCAAGCCCGAGGCCTGGGCCGAGATGGACAAGGTGCGCGCGGGCGCCGACAAAATGGTCAAGGCGATCGCCGATCTGGAGGCTGCTACCCGCACGGGCAGCTTGGATGCAGTGAAAAAGTCGTTTGGCGATGCGGCGGCCACCTGCAAGGCCTGCCACGACGCGTACCGCGAATGATCTGCCGGCCGCGGGGCGGATGCGCCGCTCCGCGCCGTTCTAGGGCGGCTGCTCAGCCCTCAACCCTCGGCAAGCAGCTTGTCCAGCAGCTGGGCCAGCGCCGCGAAATCCGGCTCGCCGACGTAGCGTTTGACGATGCGCCCCTGCCGGTCCACGATGTAAGTCGTGGGCGTCAGCTTGACCTCGCCCCAGTCGCGTGCCAGCGTACCGTCGCTGTCGAGCGCCACCTTGAACGGCAATTGCCGTGTCCGGGTGAAATTGGCCACCCATTCGGGCGGGTCGTAGCTCATGGCCACCGCGACCGTCTCGAAGCCGCGCGCGGCAAAGCGCCGGTGTGTCTCGATGAGCTGCGGCATTTCCTTGACGCAGCTGACGCAGGTGGTGGCCCAGAAGTTGACCAACAACACTTTGCCGCGCAGATCGGCGCTGGTCAGGGTGCTGCCGTCCAACAGGCGGAAGGTGGACTCGGGCGCGCGTTCGGCGGGCGCGCAGCCGGCCAGGCCCAGCCCCCCCACCGCAGCGAGCAGGGGCGTAGCCAGCAGCCAGGGACGGATACGGGGGGTCATGCGCAAAAATCCTCGGGACGGCATCAAACGGGATTGGACCACAGTCCGCATGCGCACACCGCGCCCTGGACTGTCGTGTTTGTGAAACCGATACCCCGAGAAAGTTCGAATTTGCTCCGGCCAGGGGCATGACGGGCTTGCCGCCCGGGGGAATTCGGGCACGATCGTTCGCTATGACCGCAACCGCTTCCCCCTTGCGGCCGCTGCGTGTGCTGGTGGCCGACGACAATCCGGTCAACCTGCGTTTGGCTACGCGCATTCTGCGCGAGATGGGGCACAGCGGGGTGCTGGTCCCGGACGGACGCAAGGCGTTGGAGGCCCTGCGGGCCCAAACCTTCGACGTGGCGCTGTTCGACGTCACGATGCCCGACATGGGCGGCCCGGAAGCGCTGGCCGAGCTACGGGCGTGGGAGCGCTCGGGCCGCCGCCGCACGCCGGTCATCATGGTGACCGCCTACGACCTGCCCGAAGACCGCCGCCGCATGCTGGACGCGGGCGCCGATGGCTACGTGGCCAAGCCATTGGACGCCGAGCGGCTGCTGGCCGAGCTGCAGCGCGTGCTGGGTTGAAGGGGCATGGGGATGGCTGCGCTGCACGCCGCGGACGGGCGCCATGGGACCCCGCAGACCAATAGCGGCGTCGGCTGGGCCGCGCTGCTCGTGGGGTTGGTGGTCGTGGCCCTGGGGCTGGGTGTTGCAGCCTGGCTGCAGCAACGCGCAAACGACGGGTTGCAGGTGCATCTGGAGCGCCAACTGGACAGCGCGCAGAGGCAATTGGACAGCGCATTCGACCGCTACGAAGGCCTACTGCTGGGTGTGCGAGGATGGTTGCATGCGCGCCCGGGCGCCGATTGGCGCGAGGCGCGCGCCTACGTGGGGCCGTTGGAGCTGCCCGAGCGTTACGCCGCCGCCACCGGGCTGGCCTTCGTGCGCCGCGTCCCAGCCGACCGGGTGGCCGACTGGCTGGAGCAGTCGCGCCGTCGCGGTTTGCCGGTGGACGTGCGCTACCGCCCCCTGCGCCCGCTGTCTCAGGCCGAGGGCGACCGCTACATCATCGACTGGATCGAGCCGTCTGGCCAGGAGCACTTGATCGGGCTGGAGCTGGGGTCCGACCCCGCGAGCTGGCAGGCGATGCAGCAGGCGGCGTCTACCGGCAACCTGACCGTCAGCGCGCCGCTGCGGTTGGCCAACACCGATCGGAACGAATACGGACTGCTGTTCGTGTTGCCGGTGTACCGGGGCGGCTGGACGCCGGCCGACCTGGTGGGCTTTGTCGCCATGGGCGTGCCGGCGGCAGAGCTGGCGCGCGAGGCGGGCCTGACCGGCCCGCTCTACGACTGGCACTGGGTCGATGCGGCCGCTTCGCGCACCGCCGCCCGGACCCCGCCCGGGCAGGCGATTCCGTCCGATACCGGCCCGGGCGATGAGGGCGTCTCGCTGATCGACGGCGACCAGCATGGTGGGGGTGCCTTGCTGGCTGCGGGGCGGGATTGGCGCGGCAGCGCCTGGGCCGGCGCGCACCGGCAGGTCGAGCTGGGCCAGCGCCGCTACGACCTGTTCGTGCGCAGCACGCCCGCGCTGCAGCGCCAGTGGCAGCCGGTGGCCGCCCTGATCATTGCTGTGGGGTCACTGCCGATCGCGCTGCTGGCGGGCTGGGCCACGACGGCGGTATTCCGGCTGCGCCGCGCCGAGCGCAAGCGGCTGCGCGCGCTCGAATCCGACGTCGATCGCCTGTCGCTGGTGGCGCGTCACACGCACAACGCCATCATCTTCACCGACCGCGCGGGGCGCATCACCTGGGTCAACGCGGCCTGCGAGCAGCTGACCGGCTACACGCGCGACGAGCTGATCGGCCAGATCCCCGGGCGGCTGCTGCAGGCACCCGAGACCGATCCGCAGGCGGTGGTGGTGCTGCGCGAGGCGGTGCGCCGCGGCCAGGGCTGCCAGGTCGACATCCTCAACCGCAGCAAGGACGGACGCGATTACTGGGTGTCGATCGAACTCGTGCCGCTGCGCGACGAGGCGGGCGAGTGCACCGGCTTCATGGCGGTGGAGATCGACATCACCGAGCGCCTGCGCACGCAGGAGCGGCTGCAGATCGCCCTGGCCGAGGCCGAGACGCTGATGAACACCGTGCGCCAGTACGCCATCGTCAGCCAGGCCGCACCCGACGGCACCATCGTCGATGTCAACGAGGCCTTCTGCGCCATCAGCGGCTACACGCGGGACGAACTGATCGGTGCGCCGCACAACATCATCAACTCCGGCCACCACGATGCGGCGTTCTGGGCCGACTTCTGGGGCACCATCAGCGCCGGCCAGGCGTGGCGCGGCGAGATCTGCAACCGCGCCAAGGACGGCCGGCGGTACTGGGTCGACAGCATCGTGGCGCCGCTGCTCGACGCGCAGGGCCGCATCGAGCGCTATCTGTCGATCCGCTTCGACATCACCCCGCGCAAGCAGGCCGAAGCCGCCCTGCGCACGCAGCAGCAGCGCCTCGACAACATCCTGCGCGCCACCGGCGCCGGCACCTGGGTGCTGGATCCCGCCTTCGGCGAGGCCGAGGTGGACGAGCGCTGGCTGCGCATGCTGGGCCGCCTCGAGCCGGCACCGCTGCGCATCGGCATGGCCACCTGGGCCGAGCATGTGCACCCGGAGGATATGCCCGGTTTGATGCTGGGCGTTCAGGCACACGCCGAGGGCTTTAGCGAGGCGTTCGAGTACACGCTGCGCATGCGCCACATGGATGGGCGCTGGCTGTGGGTGCGCACGCGCGGTCAGGCGTTCGAGCGCGACGCCGACGGACGCGCCGTGCGCATCTACGGTGCCAACCTGGACATCACCGACGTCAAGGCCGCCGAGACAAACGCCGCGCGCGCCGAGGAGCTGCTGCGCAGCGCCATCGAGGCCATTGGCGAGGGCTTCGCGCTGTACGACCCGCAGGACCGGCTGGTGTTCTGCAACGAGCGCTACCGCGAGATCTACGCCATCGCCGCGCCGTTGATGGAGCCGGGCCGCACGTTCGAGGAGATCATCCGCTACGGTGCCGAGCGCGGCGAGTACGCCGAGGCCGTCGGCCGAGTGGACGTCTGGGTGGCCGAGCGCATGGCGCTGCACCGCGCTGGCCATGTCGACCTGACCCAGCACTTGGCCAATGGCCGCGTGTTGCGCGTCATCGAACGGCGCACGCCAGACGGCTACACCGTGGGTTTCCGCATCGACATCACCGAGCTGGAGCGCGCGCGAGCCGAGGCTGAAGCCAACCGCGAGCTGCTGGTCGGCGCGCTGGACGCGGTGGGGGCGTCGCTGTCGGTGTTCGATGCGCAGGAGCGGCTGGTTTGGGCCAACGACCGCTTCTACCAGATGCACCAGCATCTGGCCGATGTGCTGCAGCCCGGGGTGGATGTCGAGACATTCATCCGGACGGGCGTCGAACGGGGGGCGATCGACTTGCGTGGCGAGGATCCTGAGGCCTGGCTGACGCAGCGGCTCGCGGACTTCCGCGCTGGGACCACCGACCGCGTCGTTCACCGGCTCAACGGGCAGGCGCTGCGCGTCGTCGAGCGCGTGACGTCGGCTGGACTGCGTGTCGGTCTGCGCTACGACGTCACCGAGATCGAGAACGCCCGCCGCGCTGCCGAGGAGGCCAGCCGTTCCAAGAGCCAGTTCGTGGCCAACATGAGCCACGAGATCCGCACGCCGATGAACGCGGTGCTGGGCATGCTGCAGCTGCTGCTAGGGACCGCACTGGATGCGCGCCAGCGCGACTATGCGGACAAGGCCGAGTCGGCGGCCAAGTCGCTGCTGGGCATCATCAACGACATCCTGGACTTTTCCAAAATCGAGGCCGGCAAGCTCGAACTCGACCCGGGGCCGTTCGTGGTCGATCGCCTCTGGCGCGATCTGGCCACCATCATGGCCGCCAACCTCAAGGGCAAGCGGCTGGAGCTGCTGTTCGACCTCGACCCCGCCATTCCGCACGTGCTGGTGGGCGACGCCATGCGGCTGCAGCAGGTGCTGATCAACCTGACCGGCAACGCCATCAAATTCACCGCCGAAGGCAGCGTCACGCTGCAGGCGCGGCTGCTCGAGCGCCACGTCGAGCCCGATGGCGCCGAGCGCGTGCGGCTGCGGCTGGCGGTCATCGACACCGGCATCGGCATCGCGCCCGAGGCGCAGGCGCGGCTGTTCAGTGCCTTCACGCAGGCGGAGAGCTCCACCACGCGGCGCTTTGGCGGCACGGGGCTGGGGCTGGCCATCAGCCAGCGTCTGGTGCAGATGATGGGCGGCACCATCACCGTGGACAGCACGCCGGAGCAGGGCAGCACCTTTGCCTTCGAGATCGAGCTGCCGGTGGCGCAAGACGTGCCAGCGGCCCTGGCCGCCGAAGCCATCCCGCGGGAACTGGCGGCGCTGCGCTGCCTGGTGGTGGACGACCATCCGCTGGCGCGCGAGCTGCTGTGCGCAGCGGTACGCCAGCTCGGCTGGAGCTGCACCGGGGTGGCCGATGCGCAGGCCGCGCTACAGCAGGTCCGCGCCGCCGACCCCCCGTTCGATGCGGTGTTCGTCGACTGGTCGCTGCCGGGCATGGACGGGCTGGCGCTGGCGCTGGCCCTGCGCCAGGATGTGCCGGCGGAGCGCCGTGCCGCCATCGTCATGGTCACCGCCAGCGGTCGCGAGGTGTTGGCTCAGGTGCCACAGGAGCGGCAGGCGGCACTGGACAGCTTTCTGGTCAAGCCGGTCAGTGCGTCGATGCTGCTGGAGGTGGTGCGCGCCGCGCGCGCGGCAGCCCAGGGGCAGGCCCCCACCCCCGCCGCCGCGCCGGCTACCCGGCGTCTGGCCGGCATGCGCATCCTGGTGGTGGAGGACAACGCCATCAACCAGCAGGTCGCGCGCGACCTGCTCAAGCGCGAGGGCGCCGAGGTGACGCTTGCGCAGCACGGCCAGCAGGCGCTGGACCTGCTCAAGGCCCACCCGGACGGCTGGGACGTGGTGCTGATGGATATGCAAATGCCGGTCATGGACGGCCTGCAGGCCACGCAGGTGATCCGCCAGCGCCTGGGGCTTGCCCAGCTGCCGATCGTGGCCATGACCGCCAATGCCATGGCCAGCGACCGCGAGGCGTGCCTGGCCGCGGGCATGAACGACCATGTGGGCAAGCCCTTTGCCATCGACCAACTGGTGCGCGTGCTGCTGCACTGGGCCCCGCACGCGGTGCGCCCGCAGGCCGCCAGCGCCGAGGCGGAGCTGCCCGCCCCCAGCCCCGCCCCCGCCGAGGCTGTCCTGGGCGCGCCCTGGCCCGAGGCCGAGCGTGTGGACGTCCCTGCGGCGTTGGCTCGCCTGGGCGACGACCCCGCGTTGTACGCGCGCATCGTGCGCGGCTTCGTGCAGGGGCTGGCGCACACGCAGGCGCAACTGCAAGCGCAACTGGACGCCGGCACGGACGAGCGGCTGGCCGCGCTGCTGCACACCCTCAAGGGCACGGCCGGCACCGTAGGCGCCGTGCGGCTGGCCGAACGCGCCGCCGAGGCCGAGCGCGCCGTCAAGGCGGCGCTGGCCGAACCGGTTGGCCCGCGCGCACCACTGCCGCCGTGGTGGCCGGCTTTGACCGAGGAATTGGCGCAGACCGAGCGCGCGCTGCAGGCCGTGTTGGCCGAGCTGCAGGTGCGCGGGCTCGTCGCCGCGGAGGCGCCGCTGGACGAGGCAGCATCCCAGCAGGCCGACCCGGCGCGCTGGCGCGAGACGCTCCAGCGCCTGGCCGCGCTGCTGGCCGCCAGCGACATGGAGGCGCTGGAGGTGCACGATGCGCTGCTGGCCGAGCCGGCGGTGGCCCAGGACGAGCGCTGGGCCGCGCTGCACCGCGCGATGGAGGCGATGGACTTCGCCGCCGCGCACGCGGCCGCCGAGGCCTTGCTGCGGACCGTGCAGGGGGGAGGGGCGGATGGTGCCGCTTGATGCCATCGCCCCGGCGTGGCCGGCGCGCAAGCCGCGCCTGCTGCTGGTGGACGACCAGCCGGTGCACTTGCAGGTGCTGTACCGCACGCTCGCGGCGCAGCATCAGCTGTTCATGGCCACCGGCGGCGAGCAGGCGCTCAAAGTCGCGCACGAGCAGCTGCCCGACCTGATTCTGTTGGACGTGGTGATGCCGGGGCTGGACGGCTTTGCGGTGCTGCGCGCGCTGCGCGCCGAGCGCGACACCGCCGACATCCCGGTCATCTTTGTCACCGCGCACAGTGGGGAGGACATCGAGACGCAGTGCCTGGAGGCGGGCGCGGTCGATTTCATCCCCAAGCCCATCAACGCCAGCGTGGTGCGGGCGCGCGTCCACACGCATCTGACGCTGAAGTTCCAGTCCGATCTGCTGCGCGCGCTGGCTTTCGTCGATGGACTGACCGGGGTGGCCAACCGGCGCCAGTTCGACGAGCGGCTGGCGTTGGAATGGGCGCGCGCGCAGCGCCATGGCAGCGCGCTCAGCCTCATTCTGGTGGACGTGGACCACTTCAAGGCCTACAACGACCACTACGGTCACCAGGCCGGCGACGACACGCTGCGGCGCGTGGCCGCCTGTCTGTGCGAGCATGTGCGCCGCGCGACCGACCTGGTGGCCCGCTACGGCGGCGAGGAGTTCGCCTGCCTGCTGCCCGACACCGCGCTGGACGACGCGCGCCGGCTGTCGCAGCAGATGTTGGAGGCGGTGCGCGCCCTGGCCATCCCGCACCGCCACGGCACCCCCGGTGGGGTGCTGACGGCCAGCTTTGGGGTGGCGGCGCGCGCCGGGCCGGCACAGCCGGGCTGGCAGCCGGCGTTGCTGCTCGGGCTGGCCGATGCGCAGCTGTACGAGGCCAAGCACCAAGGGCGCGCGCGGGTGTGCGCTGCGGCTCTGGATGGCTACGGACGCGACACCGGTTGACGGCGTTGCGAAGGCGCTGACGGTGGCCGCTCAGGCCGCGCTGGCATGCGCCTGCCGCAGGCGTGCTCGGCCATTGCCGTGGCCTCGTCCGCCGTGCCCAGCCGCAGGCGGATGTTGCCCGCCGCCTCGGCCATGTCCTGCGCCCGCTCGATCAGCCGGCGCGAGGACAGCATCTGCGGGCTGTTCAGGGTGGCCCAGGCAAACGCCCAGGTGCCGAAAATCAGCAGCCCGATACCCACGAGGCTGGCGACCATGACCAGTAGGCCGTGGCGCAACAGCTCGTCCTGGCGTTCGGCCAGCAGGGTGTCCAGGCGGTCGAGGGATGTGCGCTGAGGGCGCGGATGCCCTGCAGGCCCGCCCGCTCACCTGCCGTGTAGCGCCAGTCTGCCGCGATGCCGTGCAGCAGCATCGAGCCGATCACCGCCGACGGCACCATCAGCACCAGGGTCAGGCCGATGAGCTCGAGGCGCATGTCCAGGTGCCGCATCAGCGCGACGACCGGCCGCAGCAGCCATGGGGGACGAAGGGGCTGTCGGGGCGGACATGGCGCGGTCGCAGGGCGTCAGGCGAGGCGTCGGGCAATGGTGCCCACCATCGTGCCGCAGCCGCCGTGTCCCTCAGCGCCGCTGGCCCAATTGCGCGCGCGCCGTTCGCAGCCGTTCGTCCAGATAGGGGCCGTAAAAATCCGCCACGCCGATGCCCTCCAGCCGTTCTGCCAGCTCGCGCCCGTGTTCGTCCAAAAACAGCACGGTCGGGGCCACGCGCACGCGCCAGGCCCGGGCCTGGTCATAGCCCGTGGTGGATCGCCCTTGCAGGTCCAGCAAGGGCGCGCGCCGGTCCAGCATGTCGATCTGCACGGCGTGGATTTCGCCGCGTCGCAGCATGGGCCCCAGGTAATGGTTGCGCACCACCTCGCAAAACGCGCAGCCCGCCAGCGTCACCATCACCACGAGCGGCTCTTTCTGCGCGACGGCGGCCTGTGCCACCGTCTGCAACGATGCCGGCACCGGCAAGGGGGCAGGGGGACGAGCG
>NZ_DAISXZ010000052.1:0-16111 GCF_036825565.1 Tepidimonas sp.
TGGCCACCATCAGGATGCGGTCGTCGCCCACGGCGTAGTTGTCGCGCACCTTGCCGCGCGCCAGCAGCGGCAACGACGTCAGGTGCGAGGTGTGCAGTGCGGCGGCCATGTCAGTGCACCACCTGCGCCAGCTCGCCGCGCGCGTAGCGCTCGGCCATCACCGACAGCGGCAGGCCCTTGATCTTGCCGGCCATGCCTTCGCAGCCAAACTGCAGATAGCGCTGCTTGCACACCTGCTTGGCCGCCTCGCGCGCGGGCTTGAGCCATTCGCGCGCATCGAACTTGTCCGGGTTCTCGTGCAGAAACTTGCGCACCGCGGCCGTCATGGCCAGGCGGATGTCGGTGTCGATGTTGACCTTGCGCACGCCGTGCTTGATCGCTTCCTGGATCTCTTCCACCGGCACGCCATAGGTCTCCTTCATGGCGCCGCCGTACTGGCGGATCTGCTCCAGCAGCTCCTGCGGCACGCTGGACGAGCCGTGCATGACCAGATGGGTGTTGGGGATGCGGGCGTGGATCTCTTTGACGCGGCCGATGGCCAGGATGTCGCCCGTCGGTTTGCGCGTGAACTTGTAGGCGCCGTGGCTGGTGCCGATGGCAATGGCCAGCGCATCGAGCTGGGTGGCTTTGACGAACTCCGCCGCCTCTTCGGGGTCGGTGAGCAGGGCCGAGTGGTCGAGCACGCCCTCGGCGCCGATGCCGTCCTCCTCGCCCGCCATGCCGGTTTCCAGCGAGCCCAGACAGCCCAGCTCGCCCTCGACCGTCACGCCCAGGCGGTGCGCCATCTCCACCACGCGGCGGGTCACGTCCACGTTGTAGTCGTAGGGGGCGGGGGTCTTGCCGTCGTCGCGCAGAGATCCGTCCATCATCACGGACGTGAAGCCGAGGCGGATGGCGCTCTCGCACACCGCGGGGCTTTGGCCATGGTCCTGGTGCATGGCGACAGGGGTGTGCGGCCAAGCCTCGACCGCGCCCTGGATCAGGTGGCGGATGAAGGACTCGCCCGCATACTTGCGCGCGCCCGCCGAGGCCTGCAGGATGACCGGGGCACCGACCTCGTCGGCCGCCGACATGACCGCCTGCACTTGCTCCAGGTTGTTGACGTTGAAGGCCGGAATGCCGTAACCGTGCTCGGCCGCGTGGTCGAGCAGTTCGCGCATGGAAACGAGCGCCATCGGGGTCTCCCACAGGGTGTGTTGGAACGGCCGGCGATTGTACCGGTGGGGCTTCAGCCGGTGTTGCGCAGGCCGGCGGCGATGCCGTTGATCGACAGGTGGATGCCACGTTTGACCTTTTCCTCCTGGTTGCCCGCGCGGTAGCGGCGGATCAGCTCGACCTGCAGGTGGTGCAGCGGGTCGATGTAGGGGAAGCGGTGCGCGATCGAGCGCGCCAGCGCCGCGTTGTTGGCCAGCCGCTGGGCATGGCCGGTGATGGCTTGCAGCGCCGCGTGGGTGCGGTGCCACTCGGCCTCAATGGCGCCGAAGATGCGCCGGCGCAGGCGCGCATCGGGCACCAGCTCGGCGTACAGAGCGCCGAGCGCCAGATCGCTCTTGGCCAGCACCATGTCGATGTTGCTCAGCAGCGCGGCGAAGAACGGCCAGCGGGCGTGCATCTCGCGCAGCAAGTCGTGCGCGGCGTCGCGGCCCAAGTCCGCCTCCAGCGCGGCCACGCCGCTGCCCAGCCCGTACCACCCGGGCAGCGTCAGGCGGCACTGGCCCCAGCTGAAGCTCCAGGGAATGGCGCGCAGGTCCTCGATGCGCTGCGTGGCCTTGCGCGACGCGGGCCGCGAGCCGATGTTGAGCTCGGCGATCTCCCGGATGGGCGTGGCGTGGAAGAAGTAGTCGGTAAAGCCCGGCGTCTCGTAGACCAGCGCGCGGTAGGCCGCCTGGCTGGTGCGCGACAGTGCTTCGGCGGCCCGCAAAAAGCGCGCCGGCACCGGCCGTCGGGGGGGCAGCAGGGTTGCTTCCAGGGTGGCGGCGACCAGCGTCTCCAGGTTGCGCCGGCCGATGTCGGGGTTGGCGTACTTGGAGCCGATCACCTCCCCCTGTTCGGTCAGGCGGATCTGGCCGCGCACCGTGCCGGCGGGCTGGGCCAGGATGGCCGAGTAGCTCGGGCCGCCGCCGCGGCCGACCGTGCCGCCGCGGCCGTGGAACAGGCGCAGCCGCACCGGGCGGCCGCTTTCGGCCCCCAGACGGTCGAACAACGCCGCCAGCGCCACCTCGGCCTGGTAGAGCGACCAGTTGCTGGTGAAGATGCCGCCGTCCTTGTTGCTGTCGGAGTAGCCGAGCATGATGTCCTGCTCGCTATACTCCAGCGGGCCGCCGGCGTACACCAGCGCGGCCACGCCGGGCAGCGCGTAGTATTCCGCCATGATGGTCGGGGCCTGGTGCAGGTCCCCTATGGTCTCGAACAGCGGCACGACGATCAGCTCGGCGCGCGCGTTCTCGCCCCAGTGCCCGTGCAGCAAGCCGGCTTCCTTTTGCAGCACCAGCACTTCCAACAGGTCGCTCACCGACTCCGTGTGGCTGATGATGGCGTGCCGGATGGCCGCCGCGCCGTAGCGCCGGCGCGCATCGCGCGCGGCGCGAAAGATCGCCAGCTCGCGCTGCGTGACGGCGCTGTAGGGGGCATCGGGCAGGCGCAGCGGCCGCGGATCGGCCAGCACGTTCAGCAGCAGGCGTCGGCGCGCCGCCTCGTCGAGCGCCGCATAGTCCGGCGACACCCGCGCCTGGGCCAGCAGTTCGGCGACGGCCAGCTCGTGCTGGTCCGAGCTTTGGCGCAGATCCAGCGTCGCCAGGTGAAAGCCAAACACCTCCACCGCCCGAATCAGGGGCTTGAGGCGCGGCTCCGTCAGGGCCGCGCAGCCCTGCTCGACCAGCGCGGCCTCGATCACGTGCAGATCGGCCAGAAAGGCCGCCGCATCGGGGTAGGGGTGCTGCGGCGGGACCGCATGGCGCGCCGCCTCGCCGCCGCTGAGGGCCTGCAGCGTCGCCGCCAGCCGCGCATACAGGCCGACCAGCGCGCGCCGGTAGGGCTCGTCGCGGCGGTGCTCGCTGGTGTCGGGCGAGGCGTCGGCCAGGGCCTGTAGGGCCGCCGGGGCCGGCAGCAGCATGGCGGACAGGGACAGTTCCGCGCCAAGCGCGTGCACCTCGCGCAGGTAGTGGCGCAGAATCAGGTCCGCCTGGCGCTGCAGCGCCAGCGCCAGCGTGTCCGCATCCACGTTGGGGTTGCCATCGCGGTCGCCGCCGGTCCACTGGCCCAGCCGCAAGAACGGCGCCACTGGGGTGCCGTCCAGCGCGGCTTCGATGTCGGCGTACAGCCGCGGCACTTCGGGCACGAAGGTGCGTTCGTAGTAGGCGAGGGTGTTGTTGATCTCGTCGGCCACGGTCGGTCGCGTATAGCGCAACAGCCGCGTGTGCCAGAGCTGGGTGATGCGCGCGCGCAGCAGCGCCTCGTTGGCGGCCAGCTCGCGTTCGCTGACGCGGTCGCCGCGTCGGTTGCCCGCCGCCAGCGCGCGCGCCCGGATGGCGTCGCGCTGCGCCAGCAGCCGGGCGATGTCGCCCTCGGCCTCGCGGATGCTGGCGCGCTGCACCTCGGTCGGGTGCGCGGTCAGCACCGGCGATACCAGGGCATGGCGCAGAGTGTCGGCGATGGCTTGCCCGCTGACGCCGGCGCGGCGCAGGCGCTGCCAGGTGTGTTCGAGGCTGCCCGGCTGCACATGGCCGGCGCGCTCGTGCACCTCGCGCCGGCGGATGTGGTGTCGATCCTCGGCCAGATTGGCCAAGTGGCTGAAGAAGGTGAAGGCGCGGATCACGCTGACCGCCTGGTCATCGGTCAGCGCATGCAGCACGCGCTGCAGTTCGCGGTCGGCGCGCGGGTCGGCGTGGCGGCGAAACGTCACCGAGAGCTGGCGGATGCGCTCGATCAGGGCGAAGGTGGCCTCGCCCTCGTGCTTGCGGATGATGTCGCCCAGCAGCCGGCCCAGCAGCCGGATGTCGTCCACCAGCGGTTGGTCTTTGGGCGGAATCGCGCCGCGGCCGGCGGAATCGGCCGAGGGGGTGGGGGGCGGGTCGCGGCGGGGCGTGGCCATGGGCAGAAAAAACGTCAGGGTGGAGGAAGCAAAAAGACAGGGGTCAGCCCGCGGTGCCGTCGCCGCGCGCCACGGTGCGCAGCAGCGTTTTGCCCAGCTCCACGCCCCACTGATCGTAGGCGTGGATGTCCCAGATCGCGGCTTCGCAGAAGACCTTGTGTTCGTAGGCGGCCATTAGCGCGCCCAGCGCGCGCGGATCCAGCCGCGGCAGCCACAGCACGTTGCTGGGCACATTGCCGGGGAAGGTGCGGTGCGGCGCGAGCGTTTGTGCGGTCGCCGCATCCAGCCCCTCGGCCTGCAATTGGGTGCGGGTCTGCGCCTCGTCGCGGCCCAGCGCCAGGGCCTGCGCCTGCGCGAGCAGGTTGTCGCGCACGAGGCGATGGTGCCGCTCGGCCAGTGGCAGTGGCGTCTCCTCGGCCTCGATGCCGATGAAGTCCACCGGCACCCGGTGGCGGCCCTGGTGCAAAAGCTGGAAATAGGCGTGCTGGCCCTCCAGACCGATGCCGCCCCAGACGATCGCTTCGGTCCCGACCGCGCACACGGTGCCATCGCGGTGCACGCGCTTGCCGTTGGACTCCATCGCCAGTTGTTGCAGATAGGGGACGAAGTGGCGCAGCCGCTCGGCATACACCGCCACCAACTGGGTGGGGCAGCGCAAAAAGTCGCGGTTCCAAACCGACAGCAGCGCCAGCGCCAGCGGCAGGTTGCGCTCCGGCGGTGCGTGCCAGAAGTGCTCGTCCATCGCGCGCGCGCCCGCCAGCAGCGCCCGAAACGACGCCGCCCCGATGGCCACCGCGAGCGGAAAGCCGATCGCCGACCACAACGAATACCGGCCGCCCACCCAGTCCCAGAACACGAAGGTGTGCGCCGGGTCAAACCCCTGAGCCCGCGCCAGATCGGGCCGCGCCGTCACGGCCACCCAGTGCGCGGCCTGGGCGTCCGGCTCCAGCCCCGCATCGGCCAGCCAGCGGCGCGCGGTGTCCGCCATCAGGCGGGTTTCGGGGGTGGTGAAGCTCTTGCTCTGCACGACGAACAGGGTGTGGTGCGGATTCAGGTCGCGCAGGGCTTCGTGCAGCGTCCAGGCGTCGGGGTTGGGCACATAGCGCACCGCCACCGCCGGCGTCGCCAGGGCGGCCAGCGCCGCCGTGGCCATGCGCGGCCCCTGGTCCGAGCCGCCGATGCCCAGGTTGACCACCGTGCGGATGGGCAGCCCGCGGTGCCCGCGCCACGCCCCGCTGCGCACCCGCTCGGCCGCGGTCAGAAAGCGCTCCCGCTCGTCGCGCACGGCGGCACTGATGGCCGCCCCCCAGGGAGCGGCCGGGTCGTCGTCGCCCCGCAGGGCCGGGTGCAGGGCGGCACGTCCTTCAGTGGCGTTTATGGCTTCGCCGCGCCGCAGGGCGTCGGCCTGCCCGGCCACGTCCGCCTCGCGCGCCAGCGCCAGCAGGGTCTGCCAGATGGGCAGATCCACGGCTTGTCGCGTGGCATCCAGCCGCAGCCCGGCGGCGTCGAAGCGCAGCGCCGCACTGCGCACCGCATCCGCCGCGGCCAACCGGTCCCGCAAGGGCGGCTGGGGGGCGGCTGCCAGGGCCTGCAGTCGACTCCAGGCGGGCAGGCATCCGGGCCGGTGCGCGCCGGCAGGGTCGGCGCAGGGGCAGGGCGAAGCGGTCGAAGCGTGCATGGGCCAGGGTGGTGAGCGAACCATACGCGATCATACGGCCCGGCCCGGGCCACCCCGACCCGCAGCGGGGCAAAAAAAGCCCACCGGCGGACCGGTGGGCTGCTTGGCGGGAGGGGGCTCGATCAGGCCCGCACCAGGTTGGGGTAGCGCACGTGCTCCACCAACTCTTGGATGTTGCGCTGGGGCGCCGGCGTCAACAGGCTGACGATGATGATCACCGCAAAGCCCACCGGCACGCCGAAGATGCCGGCCGAGATCGGCTGGATGCCCCACCAGAGCTGCACGGGATCGGTCACGCCGAACACGCTGCGCAGCCACGGCTGGGTGGTGGCCATGTAGTAGAAGGTGATGCCAAAACCGGCGATCATGCCGAGGATCGCCCCCCACTTGGTGGCCCGCTTCCAGAAGATGCCCAGCGTCAGCGCTGGGAAGAAACCAGCCGCCGCCAGCGAGAACGCCGCCGAGACCAGGAACAAGATGTCCGCCGGCTTTTGCGCGGCCACATAGGCGGCCATCAAGGCCACGATCAGCAGCAGGACCTTGGAAATCATCACCCGGCGCGAGGTCGGGGCGTTGGGGTCCATCATCTTGTAGTACAGGTCGTGCGACAGCGCGTTGGCGATGGTCAGCAGCAGGCCGTCGGCGGTGGACAGCGCCGCGGCCAGACCACCCGCGGCCACCATGCCCGAAATCACGTACGGCAGGCCGGCGATTTCCGGGGTGGCCAGCACGATGATGTCGCCGCCGATGCGCATCTCGCCGAGTTGGAAGATACCGTCCTTGTTGACGTCGGTGACCGACAGCAGCGCCGGGTCGACCTTGGTCCAGTTGGCGATCCAGGCCGGCAGCTTGTCGAACGGTGTGCCCACCAGCACCGAGAACACCTCGTACTTGACCAGCACCGCCAGCGCCGGCGCGGTGAAGTACAGCAAGAAGATGAAGAACAGCGACCAGGTCACCGACTGGCGCGCCTCTCTCACCGACGGGGTGGTGTAGTAGCGCATCAGGATGTGCGGCAGCGCCGCCGTGCCCACCATCAGGCAGAACACCAGCGCCAGGAAGTTGCGCCGCGAGGTATCGAACGCTTCCTGCGCCTTGGCGTCCCCATTGGGGTCGCCGGCAAACTGCTGCGCATGGCGCGGCATGCCGGCCAGCGGCTTGGCGCGGGCCTCGGCCGCGGCCTTGGCCTTAGTCCAGGCTTCCTTGGCGGCGGCTTCATCCTTGGGCAGGCTGGCCAGAGCCTTCTCGGCCGCGGCGGTCTGGTCCGCCGGGGCGTTGGCGGCGCGCAGGTCGTCCAGCTTCTTCTGGGCGGCGGCGCGGTCGGCGGCCAACGCGGCCGGCACGTCCTTGAGCTTTTCGCCCAGCGCGGCCGCCTGGGCCTGGAAGGCGGCGATGACTTCCTTTTCCTTCGGGTCGTCGATGAGCTGCTTTTCCCGCTCGGAGACCTTCTGCAACTGGTAGCCATAGACCACCTGCGGGATCGGCACGCCGGTCTGCTTCACCGACAGCCACACCACCGGGATCATGTAGGCGATGATCAGAATGATGTACTGCGCCACCTGCGTCCACGTCACCGCGCGCATGCCACCCAGGAACGAGCACACCAAAATGCCCGCCAGCCCCAGGAAGATGCCGATCGAGAAGTCCACGCCGGTCAGGCGCGTGGTGATCAGGCCCACGCCGTAGATCTGCGCCACCACGTACACGAAGGACACGAGGATCGCAATCAGGATGCCGATCAGACGCGCGATGTTGCCCTCGTACCGCGCCCCGAGGAAGTCGGGGATGGTGAACTGACCAAACTTGCGCAGGTACGGCGCCAGGAACAGCGCCACTAGGCAATAGCCGCCGGTCCAGCCCATGATGAAGGCCAGGCCGCCGTAGCCGGTCAGGTAGAGCGTGCCCGCCATGCCGATGAAGGAGGCGGCCGACATCCAGTCCGCGCCGGTGGCCATGCCGTTGTAGACGGCAGGCACGCGCCGCCCAGCCACGTAGTACTCGGCGGCGTCGTTGGTGCGGCTCATGATGCCGATGCCGGCGTAGAGCAACACCGTGGCGAGCAAGAAGATGTAGCCCACCCAGGCCTTGGGCAGCCCGAGCTGCTCGAGGATCGCCAGCGCGATCACGAACACGAAGAAGCCGCCCGTGTACCAGGCGTACACCTTGTTGAGCTGCTTTTTGAAGGCGGCGCTGCTGCCGGCGCTGAAGACGCCGCCACTTTCGCTTGCAAGTCCGGCCATGTCAGTCCTCCTGCTCGGCGACACCGTGCTCGATGTCGAGTTGGTTCATGTACCGGGCATAAAAACCAATGATCAGCACGTAGACCACCAGCGCGCCCTGGGCGCCCACCCAAAAGCTGAAAGGCCAGCCGAAGAAGGTGAAGCTCAGGTCGCGGGCAAAGAAGCCGACGACGAACGTCACCACGAACCAGATCGCCAGCAGAATCCCTGTGATGCGCAGGTTCTTCTGCCAGTATCGCTGTTGCGATTCCGTCAGTTGCATGGAAAATATCTCCTCTTGGTCTAGGGGCTGCGGACGGGCACGGCGGCCCGCCCCCTGCGGACCCCACCGCCGGTAGGCCGGCGGCGATTGCAACCGGGACGCGTCCCGATCCTCAACTGGCGGTGCCGAGCCCGGTTTCGCGCTCGAGCCGAGCGGCGACCCCGGGTTCGAACCCGCGCAGGTGGCGAATGATCTTCGCCGCCTCCTCGGGCTCCGCGCGGTCGACATGAATCCGTGCCATCTGGTACCAGGCGTACGGACTCATGGGTTGCAATTCGGTGTTGCGCCGCAGCGCGGCCAGGGCCTCGTCCAGACGGCCCTGGCGGATGAGCACCAGCCCCAGCCCGTACCACGCCTGGTCGAGTCGCTCGTCCAGTTGCAGGGCTTGGCGAAAACTGGCTTCGGCCGTCTCTGGCAGGCCGAGCTGTTCTTGCAGGAAGGCGCGGTTGTACCAGTGCGCCGCCTGCTGTGGCGCCACCTGCACCAAACGGTCGAGCACCGCCAGCGCCTCGCGCGGGCGGCCCAACTGCGCCAGCAGGTGGGCCTGAAAGGCCAGCAGCGTCGGTTGGTCGGGATGGGCGGCGAGCGCCGCCTCGACGACGGCCAGCGCACGCGCTTCGCGCCCCCACCAGATGAACCAGCGGGCCCGCCACAGCGCCCACTGCACGGCGCGCTCGTTCGGGCTCATCGGCACGCCTCCAGGCCCACGCCAATGCAGTACTCGATCTTGCCCAGCGTGACCGCCAGGTACAGCACCGCCATGACGCAAAAGGCCACGACCGGTACATGCTGCTCGGCCACCTGCCGCGGGGCGATCCAGCGCGCCGCCCCCACCCAGGGCTTGTTGAGCACCTGGAACAGCTGGTAGACGAAGTTGCTCTCGCGCCGCGCACCGGCGATGATGTACAGCACGCCCTGTCCGAGCAGGGCGAGCAGTCCGATATACAGGACCAGTTGAGCCGCGTTGATCCAGAACAGCATGGCAGGATAGGCAAATGTGGCGTGATGGTCACTCGCGTTGACTTACCAAACCCTTACAAAACGGGGCGACCAGGGAAAATCCTAACGATAACCTGACTGACAGTGGGGTTGCCGAGGCGGCAACCCGCAAGCCCCGCAACGACCGGAGGATGCGCTTGGACACGACGGAACACGACGAATGGACACGGGTTTTGCGGGCCTACCCGTCTATGGCGCTGGAGACCGGGCTGGGTGACCTGCCCCGGCGTGAGCCGGTCACCCTGCCGGCCGACGCCTCGGTGCGCGATGCGTTGCAGACCATGAGCGAGCGCGGAGTCGGCTCGGTCCTGCTGCTGGACACGCAGGGTGGCTTGGCGGGCATCCTGACCCGCCACGACGTGCTGGAGCGCATTGCACTGGCGGACACCGACTTGGCCGCCCCGGTCGCCACGGTGATGACGCAGCCGGTGGCCACCTTGCAAGCGCACGACACGACGCACGACGCCATGATGCTGATGGCTGCGCGGCGCATTCGCCATGTGCCGGTCCTGCAGGACGGCCGCCTGATCAACGTCATTTCCGAACGCGACCTGTTCGCGCTGCAGCGGCTGTCGATCAAACACCTGGGCAGCGCCATCGCCCACGGGCGCACGCTGGCCGATTTCCAGCGGGTGGCGGCCGACATCCGCGCCTATGCGCGCCACCTGATGGCGCAGGGGGTGCAGGCGCGGCAGTTGACGGCGTTGATCTCTCGCCTCAACGACCAGCTCACCCAGGGGCTGGTGGAGATGGAACTGCGAACGGCGGGCCTGTCGGCCGACGCCATGTGCTGGGTGGCGCTGGGCTCGGAGGGGCGTGGGGAGCAGACGCTGGCCACCGACCAGGACAACGCCTTGGTGTTTGCCAGCGACGACCCGGACGCCGATCGCCCGCAGTGGCTGGCCTTCGCGCGCCGCGTCAACGAGGCGCTGGATGCCTGCGGCTACCCCCTGTGCACGGGCGGCGTCATGGCCGGCAACCCGCCGTGCTGTCTGACCGCGGCCGAATGGGGCCAGCGATTCGCCAGCTGGATCGATGCCGGCGGACCGCAGGAGCTGCTGCAGGCGTCGGTGTTTTTCGATCTGCGCGCGGTGGCCGGGCGTGCCGACTGGCTCGATGCGCTGCGCACCGCGGTGCTCGAGCGCACGCGCGCCACCCCGCGCTTCATCCGCCAATTGGTGCAGGTGCACCTGGAGCATCCCGTCGCGCTCAACTGGTTTGGGGGCATCGAGGGGCGGCGCGAAGGGCCGCACCTGTGGTTCGACCTCAAGCTGCAGGGCACCGCGCTGTTGGTGGAGGGGGCGCGCATCCTGGCGCTGGCCCGGGGCCTGCCTGCCACCGGCACGCGCGAGCGCCTGCTGACGGCCGGGCGGGCCATGGGTGCACCAGTGCCCGAGGTGGAGGGCTGGGTGGCCGCGTTCGACTTTTTGCAGACGCTGCGCCTGACCCGGCAGAGCGATTCCTCGGCCGATCCGCAGCAGCCCAACCGCATCGACCTCAACACCCTCAACCCGGTGGACGAGCGCGTGCTCAAGGCCTCGCTGCGTGCCATCAAAACACTGCAGCAGCGGCTGCAGTTGGACTATCTGCGCTGACGCGGCATCACTCCACCTGCCCGACCTTGAGCATGTTAGTGCCGCCCGGGGTGCCCATCGGCTCGCCCGCGGTGATGACGTAGCGGTCGCCCGACTGCAGTCGGCCGCGCGCCTTGAGCTGCTGCTCCGCCTGCATGAGGGCGGTGTCGCGGTCGGCGCTGCCCCCGGTGATGCGAAGCGCGTGCACATTGCGGTACAGCGCCAGCTTGCGCGCCGTAGCCAGCCGCGGCGTGATCGCGTAGATCGGGATGTCTACGGTGTGGCGGCTCATCCACAGCGAGGTGGAGCCGGACTCGGTCAGCGCGATGATGGCGCGCGCGTGCAGGTGCGAGGCAATGAACAGCGCACCCAGCGCGATCGACTGGTCGATGCGCGCGAACGTCTTGCCGACGAAGTCGTGGTCCAGCGCGTCGTGGTAGGCCTGCTCGGCCGCCAGGCAGATGCGCGCCATTTCGTGCACGGTCTGCAGCGGGTACTTGCCGGCGGCGGTCTCGGCGCTGAGCATCACCGCGTCGGTGCCGTCCAGCACCGCGTTGGCCACGTCGCTGACCTCGGCGCGCGTCGGAATCGGCGCGTGGATCATGCTCTCCATCATCTGCGTGGCGGTGATGACCAGCCGGTCGTGCTCGCGTGCCAGGCGGATCATGCGTTTCTGCAGCGCCGGCACGGCGGCGTTGCCGACTTCCACCGCCAGGTCGCCGCGCGCCACCATGATGCCGTCGCTGGCCTGCAGGATCGCCTCCAGCTCGGGGATCGCCTCGGCGCGCTCGATCTTGGCGATCAGGCCCGGGCGGTGGCCGTCGCGCGCGGCCTCCTCGCACAGCCGGCGCGCCAGCCGCATGTCGTCGGCGTTCTTCGGAAAGCTCACCGCCACATAGTCGGCCTGCAGCGCCATCGCGGTGGCGATGTCGGCCATGTCTTTCGGCGTCAGCGCCGGCGCCGTCAGGCCACCGCCGCGCTTGTTGATGCCTTTGTGGTTGGAAAGCTCGCCACCGGTGACCACGCGCGTGTGCACCGCTGCGCCCTCCACGCGCTCGACGCGCAGCTCGATCAGCCCGTCGTTGAGCAGCAGCACATCGCCCGGCACCACGTCGCGCGGCAGCTCCTTGTAATCCAGCCCCACGGCGTGCTCGTCGCCCGGCTCCGTGCGCGCGGCGTCCAGCGTGAAGGCGGCGCCCTCTACCAGCGTCACTTTGCCGTGCGCAAACTTGCCGACGCGGATCTTGGGTCCCTGCAGGTCGGCCATCACGGCCACCTCCTTGCCGACGCGCGCGGCGGCCTCGCGCACCGCGGTGGCGCGGCGGCGGTGGTCGTCGGCCGTGCCGTGCGAGAAGTTGAGCCGCACCACGTCCACGCCGGCTCGCACCATCGCTTCCAGCATCTCCGGGGTGTCGCTGGCGGGGCCCAGGGTAGCGACGATTTTGGTAGCACGCAGTGTCATGGGGTCTCCTGGCTAGGGGTGGGGGAAGGGCGCCGGGCGCGGGTCTGCTGCACGGGCTCCGGACCCGCCTATCGTAGTACGGCTGCGGTATGGGTCAGGTCGGGGTACCGCAGCGGCTCTGCGGCGGTCGCGCGCGGCTTTGCTAGAGTCCCGCCATGTCCCCCGCGCGTCGCTCCTCCATCGCCGGCTGGCCGCTGGCCGGCGCCCACGTCGTCAGTTTGGCCCTCAACCTGCCCGGCCCGGCGGCGCTGGCGCGTCTGCGCTCGCTGGGTGCGCGCTGCACCAAGGTCGAGCCGCCCGCCGGCGACCCGATGCGCGGTTATTGCGAGGCCGCCTACGCGCAGATGCACCGCGGCGTGCGCACCGTCGCGCTGGACCTGAAGGCGCCGGCTGGGCAGCGCCGCCTGCAACGCCTGCTGGCCGGGGCGGATGTGTTGCTGACCTCGTTTCGCCCCGGTGCCTTGGCCAAGCTGGGGCTGGACGCTGCAGCCGTGCAGGGGCGCCACCCGCGCCTGTGCGTCGTGCGCATCGTCGGCGCGGCCGGTGCGCGCGCCGAGGAAGCCGGCCACGACCTCACCTACCAGGCCGAAGCCGGACTGCTCGACGGCCTGGGCCTGCCGCCCAGCCTGCTGGCCGACATGGCCGGCGCCCTGCTGGCCAGCGAGGCGGTGCTGTCCGCCCTGCTGCAGCGCGCCGCCACCGGCCGCGGCGCGGTGCGCGACGTGGCGCTGGCCGACGCCGCCGCGTGGCTGGCCCAGCCGCGTGCCTGGGGCCTGGCCGCCCCTGGCGGGCTGCTGGGCGGTGCGCACGCCGGCTACCGCGTCTACCGCTGTGCCGACGGCCGCGTCGCGGTGGCGGCGCTGGAGCCGCACTTCGCGCGCCGGCTCGGCGAAGTCGCGGGCCTGGGGCCGCTGGCGCCGGCCGACTGCCTGCAGCCCGCCACCGCCGCGGCGCTGGCCGAGTGGTTTGCCGCCCGCACGCGTGCCGAGCTGGACGCGCTGGCGCGCCAGCACGACCTGCCGTGGGTGACGCTGGGGGCGTGAGCGGTTGCCGTCGGCCGGAGTCCCCGATCGAGGTGTTCAGGCCACCAGCGGCCCGATCCGCGCGATGGTCTTGCCGTCCTTGCGCATCGCGACCTCGGTGTCGTCGTGGGCCGTGGCCATCGAGCGCGCCTTGAACGCTGTGGCCCAAAAGGTCATCCCTCGGCCCGACCGGGCCGAGGTGCTGCGCCCAATGGCTCACCAAGGGTTTCATGCGACTTTTTAGAAATACAAATGCAACGCATTCGCAGTGGTGTTTGCTAGAATGCCGGGTTATGGCCCTAGCGCGATGCCGCGGCTCTAGCGGCGGCGGGTGTGCCGTTGCCTGTCCGTGATCGATGGAGGTGGATCCATGCAGCGTGCCACGCTTGATCAATGCTCTCAGGCGCTGCCGTATCGCGTCGCGGCGGTGTGTCCGCCACAGTCGGCGCCGCACTGGGCGCAGCGGTTGGCCGAGCTCGGTTTTCTGCCGGGTGAGGCGGTCATGCTGATGGCGCGTGCGCCGGGGGGTGATCCGCTGGTGGTGCGGGTGGGCTGCAGCACGTATGCCTTGCGCCGCGCGGAGGCGGCGTGTGTGGAGGTCGTGCAGGCGGGGGCCGTGGCATGAGCCCGGCCTGCCATGTCCGCGCGCGAGGAACCGGACCCCAGCCGATCCACCTCCACCGCGGCGGGCCACTGGTGGCGCTGGTGGGCACGCCCAACTGTGGCAAGACGGCGCTGTTCAACGCCCTGACCGGCAGCCGGCAAAAGGTGGCCAATTACGCCGGGGTCACGGTGGAGCGCAAGGAAGGGCTGTTTGTCGCCGCCGATGGCCGCAAGCTGCGCATCCTGGATTTACCCGGCGTCTACAGCCCCAACCCGCGCTCGCCGGATGAGCGGGTGACGGTGGAGGTGCTGCACGGTCAGGCCCGCGGTGAAAGACGGCCCGACCGCGTCATCTGCGTGGTGGATGCCACCAACCTGCGTCGCGACCTGCGGTTGGTGCTGGCGGTCAAGCGGTTGGGCATACCCTGCGTGGTGGCGCTCAACATGATGGACCTGGCCGAACGGCGCGGCATCGTCATCGATGTGCCGCGCCTGTCCGCCGAACTCGGGGTGGCCGTGGTGCCAACGGTGGCGGTCCAAAAGCACGGCACCGACGTACTCGGATCGCATCGACCGCGTGGTGCTGCACCCAGTGTGGGGGTTGGCGCTGTTGGTGGTGCTGTTCCTGGCGCTGACCGTGCTGATGTGGTTCCTGGCCAGCGTTCCGGCACCGCCGCCTGGCAGCACCGCCCCGGCCATTGAAACCAGCCTGGCGGGTACGCTCGGGCGTTTGCTCGCGGTGGTGCTGGAGCCGATCGGGTTCAACTGGCAGATCAGCATTGCCTTGGTGCCGAGCATGGCCGCGCGCGAGGTGGCGATATCGGCGCTCGGCACGGTGTACGCCCTGTCCGCCAGCCAGGACG
Organism: Tepidimonas sp.; assembly: GCF_036825565.1. GTDB lineage: Bacteria > Pseudomonadota > Gammaproteobacteria > Burkholderiales > Burkholderiaceae_C > Tepidimonas. The sequence continues at coordinate 14,794 of NZ_DAISXZ010000052.1, forward strand.
ACGTGGCGCAAGCTCTCAGGCCGTTGATCGCCGGCAACTGGAGTCTGGCCACGGGGCTGTCGCTGCTGACATGGTTCGTTTTTGCCCCGCAATGCCTGTCGACCTTCGCCGCGGTGCGCCGGGAAACCGGTGGCTGGAAGTGGGTATGCGTGATGGCGCTGTATCTGTTTGGGCTGGCGTGGCTGGCCTGCTACGCTGTGTACCACATGGCCGTCGCGCTGGGTTGGGGATGACAACCCAGCGCCAGGCGCCAGGGGCGTGCAGGGGGCCTGCCATCGTGATCGGCCAAAACCGGCCAACCATTGCAAATGAGAATCATTCGTGTTATGGTGCGGGTGTGGGTCCGGTGCCGTAGCGCTCGACCGCACACCCGGCGCCGACTCCGTGCGCCGGCGATGCCAACCGCCTCAAGGAGTCCATGCCATGATCTCATTCACTGACCACGTCCCACTGGAGCCGCTGCTGGCTGGCACGCTGGCACTGCTCCACCACCAGGCGACGCGCGATGTGCAGCGCCCACCGTGCCCGTATGCCGCGCACAAGCTCGCGCTCAACCTGCACCGACTGGCCAACCACCCAGCGGTTTCGGAGCCAATGACTGTCGTGCTGGCGCGTCTGTCGGCCGTCTGGCGTGAGCGCGCCCATGTGGCTGCCGCCCAGACCCACGACGAGGGTGATGACGAAAACGCCGCCGCACCGGCGCGGTTGCATTGATCGGGCCTATGCAGGCGCCGCAGGGGGTAGACGACGATGGGTCTCATCGACGAGCACGCCGTGCTATGTCGGCAATGGGGTCGCGCACAGCGTCACGCCGACGACAGCCTGCGCTCGTGGCGGCAGCGCTGTGCAGCGCTGGAGGGCGAGGCGATGCGGCTGCGCGGACGGCTGCTCGCCCTGCGCACCGCCCTCCTGTGGGGGTTGCCGGTGCCGTGGATGCTGACCACGTGCACGACGGTTCCGGCAAGGCGCCGTGATGCCGAGGACCCCGAGCCGCTGGATGAGGCCGGGCGCTTGCTGTGTCAGGTTGGATGCCAAGGGCATGCCCATCCCGCGCTGGGCGACGAAGGGACGTGCCGTTGGCGCGGGGGGATGTGCCAGGTCTTGGCCCCGAGCGAATCGGGAAAAAATCTATCGAATAAACATAATTGATTGTCTTTTATGCTCCTCGCCCTTACCATGGAAGGCAGCCTTCTCAAAAGGAGCACTCCATGGCCCGCTTGTGTCGCATCGCCCACACCCACCGCCTGGTACTGATGAAGACCGCTACCTGTCATGTCCCGGATGATTATGGGGTCGCTTTTGGAACAAATCCGATCTT
>NZ_DAISXZ010000053.1:0-16030 GCF_036825565.1 Tepidimonas sp.
CCTCCACACCCCCGTGACCCGCCTGCACGAATTGCCCCTGACCGCCGTGCACTTCTATGCCACGGCGCCGTACCCGTGCAGCTATCTGCCGCAGCGGCTGGCGCGCTCGCAGGTGGCCACCCCCAGCCACCTCATCCAGGGCGAGACCTACTCCCGCCTCGTAGCCAGCGGGTTTCGGCGCAGCGGCCTGTTCACCTACCGGCCCCATTGCGATGGCTGCCAGGCCTGCATCCCTTTGCGCGTGCGCGCCGCAGAGTTCACCCCCAACCGCAGCCAGCGCCGCGCCTGGCGTGAGCACGCCCCGCTGCACGCGCGGGTCATGCGCCTGGGCTATTCGCCCGCGCACTACGCCCTGTACCTGCGTTACCAGCGCGGCCGCCACGCGGGCGGTGGTATGGATCACGACAGCGTCGAGCAGTACAGCCAATTCCTGCTGCAAAGCCACGTCAATTCGCGACTGGTGGAGTTTTGGGCGCACGGTGACGCCGACAACCCGGACCGGCTGGTGATGGTGTCCTTGATCGACCTGCTCGACGACGGTCTGTCCGCGGTCTACACCTTTTACGACCCGGACTGGCCCGGCTCGCTAGGGACCTACGGCGTGCTGTGGCAGATCGAGCAGGCCCGCCGCCTGCACCTGCCCTATGTGTACCTGGGGTATTGGATAGCGGACAGCCCCAAAATGGCCTACAAGGTGCGCTTTCGTCCGTACGAGCTGTACCAGGACGGACGCTGGTGCACGGTGTCCTGAGGGTCTGCGGTGGCAGCGCCCCGGCTAGCGCGGCCGGTAGGCGGCCGCCAGTTGCAGGAAGGCTGAAAGGCCCGGGTCCAGCTGCGTTTCTTCCTGCAGAATGGCGGCCACGGCAGGGGCCATCTCGGCAGCCGCAGCGGCGTCCAGAAACAGCACCCGCCAGCGGCGCGCAAGCATGTCTTCCACGGTGCAGGCGTGTTCTTCTCGGGCGGCGAAGCGCACCATGGCTTCCGTGAGGCCAAAGCCGAGCTGCCGATCGGCCCCGGGACAGGCCAGCACGTCGGGCCACTCGCTGCCGTACAGGTGTGGGCCCGGGGGACGGTGCAACGGCACGCCTTGGGCACCCAGCGCCGCAGCGCCCACCAGCGGATAGCGGGCGCTGGCGCCTGCGGGCCTCAAGGGCAGCCAAGCGCGATCGAAACAGGCTTGCAACACGTCTTCGGCCATGGCGCGGTAGGTGGTCCACTTGCCTCCGGTGGCGGTGAGCAGGCCATTCGGATCGGTCACGATGGTGTGCTCGCGCGAGAGGGCTTGTGTGCCACCCCTAGCGGCTTTCGTCGGTGGAGCGACGAGCGGGCGCAGCCCCACCCATTGGCTGCGGATGTCGGCACGGCGCACCGGGCGGCTCAGCACCCGGGTGGCCTCGCTGAGAAGGAAGTCCAGCTCGGCATCGAACGGCTGTGGCTCGCGCGGCAAGTCCGAGCGGGGGGTGTCGGTGGTACCCAAAACGAGAGCCCCCATCCAGGGCACGGCAAAGAGCACCCGCCCATCCTGCGTGCGGGGCACGAGCAGCGCCTCTTCGCCGGGCATGAAGTCGCGGCTGACGACCAGATGCACGCCCTGGCTGGGCGAGACCAGCCGCGCGTCGTCGAACTGGCCGTCCCAGTAGCGCACGCCGCCGCGCAGGCCTTCGGCCCGCACGCCGGGCAAAGCGGCCAGGGTCTGCGCCCGCGACAGCCAGCGTGTGCGTCCCAAGCGCGCCGGGCCGGCCAGCACGTCGTAAAACTTCAGGCCCAGGCCATAAAACGGGGCGTGCCACCAACGCAACGCCGGCATCACGAACGGCAGCGGCTGGGCCAGATGGGGGGCCAGCCGCATCACGGTGGCGCGTTCGGCCAAGGCCTCGCGCACCAGCCCCAGATGGCCCTGGGCCAGGTAGCGCACGCCACCGTGCAGCAGCTTGGTGGAGCGCGAGGAGGTGCCGCTGCCAAAGTCGTGGGACTCCAGCAGCGTCACGGAAAATCCGCGCAGCGCCGCATCCAGCGCCACGCCCAGGCCGGTGGCACCACCCCCGACGACGGCGAGGTCGAACACGCCAGCCCCGGCCAATCGGGCCCACCGAGCGGATCGTCGCATGGCGGCGGGCTCAGACCGAGGACGGCAGGTGCATGACGTCGGTGATCAGGCCCTCGACGCCCAGTTGGCGCAAGCGCCTGGCCTTGGCCACGTCGTTGACGGTGTAGCTGAGCATGCGCCAGCCGTGGCGCTGCGCGGTCTGCATGAGGGCCGCGTCAATCAGCCGGTGGTGACACACCAACGCCACGAACTGCAGCGCCTCGGCCACGCCCTCCCAGCCAGGCCAGGGACTTTCCAGCAGCAGGCCGCGCGGCAGTTCGGGAGCGGCCTGCAGGGCGGCCTGCAGGGCATGGGGCTGAAACGAGGTGAGCAGCGGCGGCACGGCCGCCCGAGCCCACAGCGTCTGGGCGGCGCGGGCCACGGCCGCGCCGGTGGCCGTTTCGTGACCGGGCACCGGCTTGATTTCCAGATTCACCAGCGCGCCGCGCGCCTCACACCAAGCAGCGAGTTGGTCGAGCCGCAACAGTCGCTCGCCCGCGTAGCGCGCCGAATGCCAGCCGCCGGCGTCGAGCCGCGCCAAATCGTCCCAAGTCAGATGCTCGACCGGCCCGCGGCCGTTGGTGGTGCGGTCCAACGTGGCATCGTGCAGCAGGTAAGGCACGCCGTCGGCGCTGAGCTTGACGTCGCATTCGAACATGCGAAAACCCGCCTCCCAGCCGCGCTGGAAGGCTGCAAGGGTGTTTTCCGGCGCGTCCTTTCCTGCGCCACGGTGCGCGATCCACAGGGGATAGGGCCATGGGGTTGGCTGTGCAGTGCTCATACGCGGCGCAGGCCCGTGCTGACGTCGAACCCGTGAATGCAAGCCTCGAGGGGGCGAACGCGAACCGTCTCGCCCAGTGCGGGGCAGGCCTCCTGCGCCGGGATGCGCATGGTCAGGTTCTCCTGGCCCAAGCGCAAATGCAGCAAGCGCTCGGCGCCCAGCAGCTCGATGGAATCGACCACGCAAGCCCAACCCTGCTCGTCCCACTGCAGGTGCTCGGGCCGAATACCCCAAACCGTGCCGGCCGGTACTCCGGGGGCGTGGCGCAGCAAGTTCATGGGCGGTGCCCCCATGAAGCCGGCCACGAACAGGCTGGCCGGACGACGGTACACCTCCTCGGGCGTGCCAAACTGCTCCATGCGGCCGCCGTTCATCACCATCACGCGCTGCGCGAGGGTCATCGCCTCCACTTGGTCATGCGTAACGAACAGCGAGGTGATGCCCAGCGTGCGGTGCAGTTTCTGGATTTCCAGCCGGGTCTGGGCACGCAGCTTGGCGTCGAGGTTGGACAGGGGTTCATCAAACAGGAACACTTGCGGCTGGCGCACGATGGCGCGGCCCATGGCGACGCGCTGGCGCTGCCCGCCCGAGAGCTGGCTGGGGCGACGTTGCAACAGCTCCGAAAGTTCCAACATCTTGGCCGCCGCTTCCACGCGGGCACGCACCTCGGCCCCCGGCAGGCGCCGAATGCGAAGGCCGTAGGCCATGTTGTCGAACACGCTCATGTGGGGATAGAGCGCGTAGTTCTGAAACACCATGGCAATGTCGCGCTTGGCCGGCTCGATGTGGTTGACGGTTCGCCCGCCGATGGTGATCTCCCCACCCGTGATGTCTTCCAGACCCGCGACCATGCGCAACAGCGTGCTCTTGCCGCAGCCCGATGGGCCGACGATGACGACGAATTCGCCATCCTGGATCTGTGCATCCAAGCCATGAATCACCTGCACGGCAGCCGGGCCAACCCCATAGCGTTTGACTACTTGTTGGAATCCAAGAGAAGCCACGTTGTATCCTTATTTTTCGCTGTCCACCAAACCGCGGACGAACCATTTCTGCATCAGCACCACCACCAGCGCAGGCGGCAGCAGGGCCAGCACGGTGGTGGCCATGACCAGATTCCAGTCGGTGGTGGCGTCGCCGGTGCCGATCATCTTGGCGATGCCCACGACGATGGTGTCGAGGTGGATGTCGGTGACGATGAGCAGGGGCCAGAGGTACTGGTTCCAGCCGTACACGAACAGAATGACGAACAGCGCGGCGATTTGCACGCGCGTCAACGGCAGTACCACGTCCCAGAAAAAGCGCAGCGGGCCAGCGCCGTCGATCTTGGCGGCCTCGACCAGTTCATCCGGCAAGGTCAGAAAGAACTGGCGAAACAGCAGCGTGGCCGTGGCCGACACCATCAACGGCAGCGTGAGTCCGGCAAAGGTGTTGATGAGGCCCAACTCGGTCACCACCTGATAGGTGGGCAGGATGCGCACTTCCACCGGCAACATGAGCGTGATAAAGATGAGCCAGAACAACAGCATGCGCCCCGGGAAGCGGAAAAACACCACCGCATAGGCCGACAGGATCGACACCACGATCTTGCCCACGGCAATGACCAACGCCATGGCTAGACTGTTGCGCAGCATGGTCCACACCGGCGGCGACAGGTGAGTTCCTCCCAGGCCGTCGATCAACGCCTGACGGTAGTTCGCCCAGCCGTGCTCACCCGGCAGCAGCGGCATGGGCGCCTGGGCAATCTCTGGATTGCTGAGCGTGGAGGCCACGAAAGCCAGGTAAAGCGGAAAGGCCGTGATGGCCAGGCCGACCCACAGCACGAGGTGGGCGAACCATTGGGATCGGTTCGCCGACGCGGCGGCAAGCGTTTTCATGCGTAATGCACCTTGCGTTCGACGAAGCGAAACTGCACCAGCGTCAGGCCGATGACCAGCAGCATCAGCAACACGGACTGCGCCGCCGAGCCGCCCAGATCCATGGCCACGATGCCGTCGTAGTACACCTTGTAGACCAGGATTTCGGTGGCCTTGGCCGGCCCGCCAGCGGTCACGGCGTGGATCACACCAAAGGTGTCGAAGAAGGCATAGACCAGCCCGACCACCAGCAAGAAGAACGTGGTAGGCGACAGCAACGGAAAGACGATGGTGCGGAAGCGATACCAGGGACCGGCGCCATCGATGGCCGCCGCTTCCAGCAACGACCGCGGGATCGACTGCAGACCCGCGAGGAAGAACAGAAAGTTGTAGGCAGTCTGCTTCCACGCCGAAGCCAGAATGACCAGGATCATCGCGTCGGTTCCATCGAGCGTTGGGTTCCACTCCACGCCGAGGCCGCGCAGGGCGTGAGCGACCACACCGATGGACGGAGTGAACATGAACAGCCACAGCACGCCCGCGATGGCCGGCGCAATCGAGTACGGCACCATCAGCCCGGTGGTATAGGCGCCGCGCCCACGGATGAGGGCATCGGCGGCGACGGCCAGCGCCAGCGCCGGCACGAGGGCCAAGACGGTCACGGCGGCGGAAAACACCAGCGTGCGCACCACCGAGTCGTAGTAAGCCGGATCGGCGAGTACGGCCTGGAAATTCTCCAACCCGACCCAGCGCACCGCCAGACCGAAGGGATCCTGCTGCTGGAAGGCCATCATCACGGCCTGGGCACTGGGCCAGATAAAGAAAACCAACGTTACCGCCAGTTGGGGGGCCAGCAGCACATAGGGCAGCCAGCGGCTGGGGAACATGACTTTTCTTTGCATAAAACCAAGCACCCCTCACCGAGGGGTGGTCACTTGGCGAATGAAACGGCCGGCGCCGTGCCGACCCCGGCTTCGATCAGTTGGCCGAACGCTCGAAAGCGCGCAGCAGGGCGTTGCCGCGGCGTTCGAAGTTGACCATCGCCTGCTTGGCGCTCTGACGGCCCTGCAGGGCGCGCTCGACCTCCTCGTGGTAGACATCGCGGATCTCAGTCCAGCGACCGAAGCGATAACCGTTGGTGTGCTCGCCCTTGGCACCCTCGATCAGCGAGAGGATGGGCACATCGCGGCCAGGATTTTTCTCGAAGAAGCCTTCATCCTTCATCGCTTTGAAGGCGCTGTTGGTGGCCGGCAGAAAGCCCGTGGTCTTGGCCCACTCGGTCATGACCTTGTCGGAGCGCAGGAAGTCGAGGAACTTGGCCACACCACGGAATTCGTGGTCGGTGCGGTTGGGCGCGTTGAACACCCACAGGGATGCACCGCCGATGGTGGTGGCATAGGGCGCGCCTTTCACATCGGGCCAATAGGGCAGTTGGGCGGTGCCGAATTCGAACTTGGCGTCGCGCGCGATAGCGCCGAGCCCACCGGAGGACTGGGTCAGCATGGCGCATTCGCCGCTGATGAACTTGGCCGCCGCGTCGTTGGAGCGCCCACCGTAGTCAAAGCGCTTGTCCTGCTGCATGTCCATCAGGGTCTGGACCATGCGTTCGTTCATGGGGTTGGTCACGGTCAGACTGGTGCCCAAGCCGCCACGGCCGTTGCCCAGCGTGCCCATCTGCAGGTTGTGGCGCGAGCTGAACTGCTCCAGCATGACCCAGGCCAGCCATGTGGTGGTGAAGCCGCACGGCGCGGCGTTGGTGGCTCGGATCTTGCCTGCAGCGTCGATCAGCTCCGGCCAAGTGCGTGGCGGCTTGTCGGGGTTGAGGCCGGCCTTGCGGAACGCGTCCTTGTTGTAGAACAGCACGGCAGTGGAAACATTGAACGGCATGGACAGCAGATCCCCATTGGGCAGGCCGTAGTAGCCGCGCGCCGGGGCGATGAAATCGGCCGGATCGAAGCGGATGTTGGCGCGCTTGAACACCTCGGAGACCGGGATGATGGCGCCGCGGGCTTGGACCATGTCGCCGGAGCCGGCATCGAACATTTGCATGATGTGCGGCGGGTTGCCGGCACGGAATGCGGCCACGGCCGCGGCGCGCTGCTCGGGGTACTGCCCTTTGAACGACACGACCACGCGGTATTCGTTCTGCGACTTGTTGAAGTCGTCACCGAAGCGACTGAGCAGCTCACCCGATGGCCCCGTCAAACCCATCCACATGTGGATTTCGGTCGGGGCCTGTTGAGCCGACGCGGCGCCCGCAAGGGCCAAGGTGCAGGCCAACAGGATACGCTTGAGTGACATGGATCGACGCTCCTTTGTAAAAACGAAAATGCACCGCAGGCAACCTGCACCGACGCGGCATCCCGATGCAGGGTATGAGGGCTTTTTGAAAAATCTGTGAAACGGACGTTGGAAGCCTTCTCGCCGCACTCGCCGCCGTGGGTCAGCGCGTCTCCATTTCATTTGATAAAATGTTTTGCCAGGGCTTACAACGCATTCCCATGCGCCGAACGCACGACCCCATCCCTCCACGGCCCAGCGTGCAGGTGCTCGAGCGCATGTTCGCCCTGCTCGACGTCCTGTCGCGGCACGAGGATCCCGTGTCGCTCAAAACGCTGGGCGAAGAAACCGGTTTGCACCCCTCCACCGCCCACCGCATCCTCAACGACCTGGCGATCGGCCGCTTCGTGGAGCGCCCCGAACCTGGCATGTATCGGCTGGGCCTACGCCTGCTGGAGTTGGGCAACCTCGTCAAGGCGCGGCTGGATGTGCGTGAAGTCGCCGTCGGTCCGATGCGCGAGCTGCACCGCCAAATCCAGCAGCCGGTCAACCTGAGCGTGCGCCAGGGTGACGAGATCGTCTACATCGAGCGTGCCTACAGCGAGCGCTCGGGCATGCAGGTGGTGCGCGCCATCGGGGGGCGGGCGCCGCTGCATCTGACCTCCGTGGGCAAACTGTTCCTCGCGCAAGAGGACCCGCAGCGCCTGCGCGCCTATGCCACCCGCACCGGGCTGGCTGGCAACACCCCCAACAGCATCACCCAACTGCCGGTTCTGGAGAAAGAGTTGGCCCTGTGTCGGCGACTCGGGGTGGCGCGCGACAACGAGGAGCTCGAGCCCGGCGTGCGCTGCATGGCCGCCGGCATCCACGACGACCAAGGGCGGCTCGTCGCGGGCCTGTCGATCTCCGCCCCCGCCAACCGCATCGACGAGAGCTGGCTGCCCAAGCTCCAGGCCACCGCGGCCGAAATCAGCGCCGCGCTCGGCTATCGCGGCGAGCGCTCCTGACCAGCCCTCGCCCGACCGACCCTCGTCTGTCCCCGTCCCATCGGCGTGGCGCGGCTGGCCTCACCCCGGCAGGCGTTCGGTCCAACGATCCGCCACGGGATCGGCGTTTGCGTCCCACGGCTGCGACAGGCGCTCCGGCATCAGCGTCTCGCGCTTGCCCGCCCCGGAACGCAGCAACGACTGCTCCAGCCAGCGCAGCAAGCGCTCCGCATCCGTCCAGCGCGCCGACGAATCCGTGGCATCCATCAGCACCATGATCAGGTCGCGCCCCGCCAGCCGCACCTGCATGGCGACACAGCGACCGGCCTCGCGGATGTAGCCGGTCTTTTGCAGCAGGATGTCCCACTCGCTTTCGCGCACCAGCTTGTTGCTGTTGCGGTAATGCACCACGCGCCGGCCGCTGGCCAGTTCGTACTCGGGCGATGTGGTCAACTCGCGCAGCACCGGACGCTCGGCCGCGGCGGACACGAGCCGCGCCAGATCGCGTGGGCTGGACTGGTTGTCGCTGGACAGGCCGGTGGGCTCGACGAAGCGGGTGGCGCCCATACCCAACTCGGCCGCCTTGCGGTTCATGGCCGCAACGAACGCAGGAATGCCCCCCGGATAGGTCCGCCCCAGCGCATGGGCCGCGCGGTTCTCGCTGGACATGAGGGCGAGGTGCAGGGCCTCGGCCCGCGACAGGCGCGTGCCCACCGCTAGGCGCGATCCGCTGCCCTTGAGGCGATCAACGTCGTCCGCCGTGATGGTGAGGATTTCATCCATCGGCAGACCGGCGTCGGCGATCACCAGCCCGGTCATCAGTTTGGTTAGCGACGCGATGGGCAGCACCGCCGCGTCATTCTTGCCGACCAGCACCGCGTTGGTGTCGCGGTCGACGACCAGCACGGCGTTGGAGTTGAGGCGCACCGGATCGAGCGACAGTGCATGCGCGTCGTCCGCCCCACCCGATGCCGGCACGGACGCCAACGCTGTACCCGAGAACGCGGCCGCCCCTGCAGACACGGATACCAGCGTCGCGCGTGTCCGCGACATGGGCGCGGCAGCCGCGCGCGGTGCCGCGGCGGCGGAAAGCGCCGTCTGCGCCTTGGAGGCCACAGGCTTGGCCGATGCGGCTTGGCGATCGACCCCTCGTTGCACCCGATGTTTGGCGCGCGGCGCGGCCTTGGCAGCTTTGGCCCGCGCCTTGGCCGGGGGTTTGGCGCGGTCCGCCTTTGCGCTCACCGCCACGGCCGCCGCGTGCGCCGCGTGCGGCGGCAGACTCAAACCCCATCCGACCAGAGCGAGCGCCAGCGCCCGCGCGCCCCACAACAGCGTCTTGTACATGGTGTCGGCCCCATAGCCATCGACAAGGTTGGCAGTATAGGGGATTGATCGCTCAAAACACCCTTTTCGACACCGTGTTAGGCAAAATGTTTGAGCCGTTTCCACAACACCGGGGCCGCGCCCACCGTCCAGCCCCGGCGCAACGCCCGCTCAGCCCTGCGCGGCAACGCGATCGACCTTGCTGTGCAGCTTGTTGAGAGCCGACAAATAGGCCTTGGCCGAAGCGACGACGATGTCCGGATCGGCCCCCACGCCGTTGACCACGCGCCCGCCGTGCTGCAGGCGAATCGTCACCTCGCCCTGCGACTCGGTGGAGCCGCTGGTGATGGCGTTGACCGAGTACAGCAGCAGCTCCGCGCCACTCTTGACGTGCGACTCGATGGCCTTGATGCTGGCGTCCACCGGCCCGTTGCCGTCGGCCTCGCCCACATACTCCTTGCCGTCGATGGTAAAGACGACGCGCGCGTGTGGGCGCTCGCCGGTCTCAGAGTGCTGCGACAGCGACACCAGGCCGTACTGCTCCTTCTCCGGCGTGACGCTCTCGTCGCTAACCAGCGCCAGAATGTCCTCGTCAAAGATTTCGGCCTTACGATCGGCCAGCTCTTTGAACTTGGCAAAGGCCGTGTTGAGGTCCGTCTCGGACTCCATCTCGATGCCCAGCTCCTGCAGGCGCTGCTTGAAAGCGTTGCGCCCCGACAGCTTGCCCAGCACGATCTTGTTCGCACTCCAGCCCACGTCCTCGGCGCGCATGATTTCGTAGGTGTCGCGCGCCTTGAGTACGCCGTCCTGGTGGATGCCGCTGGCATGCGCAAACGCATTCGCCCCCACCACCGCCTTGTTCGGCTGCACGACGAAGCCCGTGGTCTGGCTAACCATGCGGCTGGCGGGCACGATCTGCGTGGTGTCGATGCCGACCTCCAGCCCAAAGTAATCGCGGCGGGTCTTGACCGCCATGACGATCTCCTCCAGCGAGCAGTTGCCCGCCCGCTCCCCCAGGCCGTTGATCGTGCATTCGACCTGGCGCGCCCCACCGATCTTGACGCCGGCCAAGGAGTTGGCCACCGCCATGCCCAGGTCATTGTGGCAGTGCACGCTCCAGATCGCCTTGTCGGAGTTGGGGATGCGCTCGCGCAGGGTCTTGATGAAATGGCCATACAACTCCGGCACCGCATAGCCGACGGTATCCGGGATGTTGATGGTCGTCGCCCCTTCGGCGATTACCGTCTCCAGCACGCGGCAGAGAAAGTCCGGCTCGCTGCGGTAGCCGTCCTCGGGGCTGAATTCGATATCGGCACACAGATCGCGCGCAAAGCGCACCGCCTGCCGCGCCTGCTCCAGCACCTGCTCAGGCGTCATGCGCAGCTTCTTCTCCATGTGCAGCGGACTGGTGGCGATGAAGGTGTGGATGCGCGCGCGGTTGGCCCCGCGCAGCGCCTCGGCTGCGCGCGCGATGTCGCGGTCGTTGGCCCGGGCCAGCGAGCAAACGGTGGAGTCCTTGATCGTGTCGGCAATCGCCTTGACCGCCTCGAAATCGCCGTTGGAACTGGCCGCAAAGCCCGCCTCGATCACATCGACGCGCAGCCGCTCGAGCTGGCGCGCGATGCGGAGCTTTTCGTCCTTGGTCATTGAGGCGCCCGGGGACTGCTCGCCGTCGCGCAGGGTGGTGTCGAAGATGATCAGCTTGTCGGTCATGGCGGAACTCCTGCTAGGGGTGGCTGTGGTCGCAACCCATGCGCTGCCGGCAAAACAAACGGCCCGCAGCGGGGGGCATGCGGGCCGTGGGGGTTTGGAAGCGCGCGCTAAACCGCCTGCCCGCAACGAGGTAGCAGCAGTAGGCGGATCGACGCGATTTCCATGGCTTCAATGTAACACAAGCGGCACGGCGCGCGCGATGGACGGGCGATAGACCATGACGATCGCCTCGATGGGCTGCGCCTCGCCGCTCAGTCGTGCAGCCCGCGCTCGTCCGGTTCGTCGGTGGATGTGCTGACGACGCTGACCGGCCGCCCCTTGGATTTGCGCACGGCATACACGACGTAACCGGACAGCCCGTACAGCACGAACAGCGCGAACAGCACCGTCGGTGGGTGAATGTTGATGACGGCGATGCCCAGCGCGATGGCCACCAGCGTCGCAAACGGCACGCTGCGCTTGAGGCTCAGGTCCTTGAAGCTGTAGAAGGGCACGTTGGTCACCATCGTCAGCCCGGCGTACAGCGTCAGCGCAAACAGCGCCCACTGCAGGCCATCGCCGTCGTGGCCGGCGTCGGTGGCAAGCCAAATGAAGCCGGCCACCAGCGCCGCTGCCGCCGGTGATGGCAGGCCTTGGAAATAGCGCTTGTCGACCACATGCGTGTTGACGTTAAAGCGCGCCAGCCGCAGCGCCGCACAGGCGCAGTAAACGAACGCAGCGATCCAGCCCCAGCGCTCCAGATCGCGCAGCGCCCATTCGTAGGCTACCAAGGCGGGCGCTGCACCGAACGAGACCATGTCCGACAGCGAGTCCATTTGCTCGCCGAAGGCGCTCTGCGTGTGCGTCAGGCGCGCGATGCGGCCGTCCAGGCTGTCCAGCACCATCGCGACGAAGATGCCGCTGGTGGCCAGATCGTAGCGGCCATTCATGGCCATCACGATGGCGTAGAAGCCGCCAAACAGCGCCGCCAGCGTCACCAAGTTGGGCAGAACATAAATGCCCTTCGCGCGCCGCGGCGCCTCCGGGGAGGGAGAAATGTCAGAACCGTCGAGCATGAACCAAAGCCACTGCAAGGGGACTGGCCCGACGCGACGCGCGCGCTGGCCGAGCGCAAGTGTACGCCCACGCGGGACAGCCCACGCGCCCCCCGTGCAACAACGCCCGCGGGCGGACACGGCGTGCCGCACGCGGGCGTTCAGGAGGGAGCGGCCGGCCATCGGCCGGCGACCCATCAGTTGCGGCTCTGATCGACCAGCTTGTTTTTGGCGATCCAGGGCATCATCGCCCGCAACTGGGCGCCGACCACTTCGATCGGGTGCGCGGCCAGGTTGCGGCGGCGGGCCGTCATGCTCGGGTAGTTCAGGCGGCCTTCCTGGATGAACATCTTGGCGTAATCGCCATTCTGGATGCGCTCCAGCGCCTTGCGCATGGCCTTGCGGGACTCTTCGTTGATCACCTCGGGCCCGGTGACGTACTCGCCAAACTCCGCGTTGTTGGAGATGGAGTAGTTCATGTTGGCAATGCCGCCCTCGTACATCAGGTCGACGATGAGCTTCAACTCGTGCAAACACTCGAAATAGGCCATCTCGGGCGCGTAGCCGGCTTCGACCAACGTCTCGAAGCCCATCTTGACCAGTTCCACCGCGCCACCGCACAGCACGGCCTGCTCGCCGAACAAGTCGGTCTCGGTCTCTTCCTTGAAGGTGGTCTCGATGATGCCAGCCTTGCCACCGCCGTTGGCCATGGCATAGCTCAGCGCCAGATCACGCGCCTTGCCGCTTTTGTCCTGGTGCACCGCCACCAGATGCGGCACACCGCCACCCTGCAGATAGGTGCTGCGCACGGTGTGGCCCGGGGCCTTGGGCGCGACCATCCACACGTCCAGATCGGCGCGCGGCACCACCTGGTTGTAGTGCACATTGAAGCCGTGCGCGAACGCCAGGGACGCGCCCGGTTTGATGTGCGGGGCGACATTCTGGTTGTAGACCTCGGCGATCTGCTCGTCGGGCAGCAGAATCATCACGACATCCGCCGCCTTGACCGCGTCATTGACCTCCATCACGGTCAGGCCCGCTTTTTCGGCCTTGCCCCAGGACGCGCCGCCCTTGCGCAAACCGACGACAACCTTGACACCGCTGTCGTTGAGGTTTTGCGCATGCGCGTGGCCTTGGCTGCCATAGCCGATGATGGCCACGGTCTTGCCTTTGATCAGGCTCAGGTCACAGTCCTTGTCGTAGAAGACTTTCATTGTTCGCTCCAGGTGAAAAAGGGGGGTGGGTTCAGACGCGCAGAATGCGCTCGCCGCGGCCGATGCCGCAGGCACCAGTGCGCACCGTCTCTAGAATGGCGCTGCGGTCGATGGCTTGCAGAAATGCATCATTCTTGGCCTGGTCGCCGGTGAGCTCGATGGTGTAGCTCTTCTCGGTCACGTCGATGATGCGGCCGCGGAAGATGTCGGCCATGCGCTTCATCTCCTCGCGCTCCTTGCCGACGGCGCGCACCTTGACCAGCATCAGCTCGCGCTCGGTGTAAGCGCCCTCGGTCAGATCGACGACTTTGACGACCTCGATCAGGCGGTTGAGGTGCTTGGTGATCTGCTCGATGACGTCGTCCGAGCCGGTCGTCTGGATCGTCATGCGCGACAGGGACGGATCCTCGGTCGGCGCCACCGTCAGCGACTCGATGTTGTAGCCCCGGGCCGAGAACAGCCCGACGACGCGCGACAGGGCCCCGGCCTCGTTTTCCAGCAGAACGGCGATGATGTGTTTCATGGGAGAGATTCCTCTTTTCGGCCGCCCTCCCCCGCCCCCGGTAAGGGGCGGGCTTGGCGGTCAATAGATTCCTCGGATTCGTCGTCAGCGGGCCGTCCCCACGCCGGGGGCCACCCGCTGCGATGGCATCACAGGTCCTCGCTGCCGAGCAGCATCTCGGTGATGCCCTTGCCCGCCTGGACCATGGGCCAGACATTCTCGGTCGGGTCGGTGCGAAAGTCGATGAACACCGTGCGATCCTTGAGCCTGCGCGCCTCGCGCAGCGCGGGCTCGACGTCCTGCGGCCGCTCCACGAGCAGGCCGACATGCCCATAGGCCTCGGCCAGCTTGACGAAGTTGGGCAGCGCATCCATGTAGGAGTGGCTGTAGCGGCCAGAGTACTCGATCTCCTGCCACTGGCGCACCATGCCCAAGTAGCGGTTGTTCAGTGACAGGATTTTGATCGGCGTGTTGTACTGCAGGCAGGTGGACAGTTCCTGGATGCACATCTGCACCGAGCCTTCCCCTGTCACGCAGAACACCTCGGCCTCGGGTTTGGCCAGCTTGATGCCCATGGCATAAGGGATGCCCACGCCCATGGTGCCCAGACCGCCCGAGTTGATCCAGCGCCGCGGCTGGTCGAACTTATAGAACTGCGCCGCCCACATCTGGTGCTGGCCAACGTCCGAGGTGATGTAGGCCTCGACATCCTTGGTCATGTTCCAGAGGGTCTCGATGACCATCTGCGGCTTGATCACGTCGGTGTTGTCGCGGTCGTAGCGCAGGCAGTCGCGCGAGCGCCAGCCCTCGATCGTCTCCCACCAAGCGGCCAGCGCCCGCTCATCCGGACGGACCGGGCTTTCGCGCACCATCGCGATCAGCTCGGTCAACACTTCCTTGACATCCCCGACGATGGGCACATCCACCTTGACGCGCTTGGAGATGCTGGACGGGTCGATATCGATGTGGATGATCTTGCGCTCGATCTGGGCGAAGTGCTTGGGGTTGCCGATGACGCGATCGTCGAAACGCGCCCCCACCGCCAGCAGCACGTCGCAGTTCTGCATGGCGTTGTTGGCCTCGAACGTGCCGTGCATACCCAGCATGCCCAAAAAGCGCCGGTCGGTCGCCGGAAACGCCCCCAAACCCATCAGGGTGTTGGTTACGGGGTAGTTGAGCAGGTCCACGAGCTCCCGCAACTCCGACACCGCATGGCCCAGAATGACACCGCCGCCCGTGTAGATGTAAGGCCGCTTGGCGCTCAGCAACAGTTGCAGCGCCTTGCGGATCTGTCCGCCGTGGCCCTTGCGCACCGGGTTGTAGGAGCGCATCGTGACGCTCTCCGGATAGCCGGTGAACGCGGTCTTCTTGAAGGACACGTCCTTGGGAATGTCCACCACCACCGGCCCGGGACGGCCGGTACGCGCGATGTGGAAGGCCTTTTTGATCGTGCTGGCCAGATCGCGCACATCCTTGACCAAGAAGTTGTGCTTGACGATGGGCCGGGTGATGCCGACGGTGTCGCACTCCTGGAACGCGTCCAGACCAATGGCGGCCGTGGGCACCTGCCCGGTGATGATGACCATCGGGATGGAGTCCATGTACGCCGTGGCGATGCCGGTGATGGCATTGGTCACGCCTGGACCGCTGGTGACCAGCGCCACGCCGACTTCGCCGGTGGCGCGCGCGTAGCCGTCGGCCGCATGCACAGCCGCCTGCTCGTGGCGCACCAGCACATGCTGGATGCTGTCTTGCTTGTAGAGCGCGTCGTAGATGTAGAGGACGGCGCCGCCCGGGTAGCCCCAGACGTATTTCACCCCTTCGGCCTGCAGGCACTTGACGAGCACCTCCGCACCCATGAGCTCGGCGGCGAGGGGTTGACTGGCGGCAGCCGCGGCGGATGCGATTTCGGCCTTGTTGATTTCCATGGCAAACAACCTTTCAGTATTTCTCTGACGAAAAACCTCCGGTGCCCCTCGATCGCGCCCTTGTGAGGCGGCTTTGGGACTTGAGGCCAAGGCCATGGCGGTTGATCCGCGACCTTGACCCGTTTCGGGCTGGCAATGATGAATACCAACCGTCATTATGGCACTGCAGCATGCAAACTCCGCACCCCGGGCCGGATTTTTTCCGCGCTGGGCAGGCGCGCGGGACATGCGACAATGCCCGACCGGATTTCTCTGGCTCCGACCGCTTCCCCGCCGCGCGCCTGCCCAGCGCGGAAAAAATCCGGCCCGGGGTGCGGAGTTTGCATG
>NZ_DAISXZ010000054.1:0-15864 GCF_036825565.1 Tepidimonas sp.
CCGGAAGGCTGCATGAACTGCAAATCTGTGTCCAATCTACTGCGGGCGGTACAATCGGGAAAAATGGTCCGGTAGCGCCAAGCGCCCCCCGGAGCGCTGCAGCGCCTCGCCAGCAGGCTGCCCGATGAGGTCCACGTCGGGCTCGATCAACCAGATGCGGCGCAAGGCCTGGTTGGCATAGCGCACGCGGTCCTGCCGATCCACGAAGAGCACGCCCAGCGACATCGCGTCGATCAGCGCCATGAGGCGAGCGCGCTCCTGTTGCACCGATTCCAGCGACAGCGCCAAGGCGTGCTGCGCCGCCTCGAGCGACTGCATTTTCCGCTGCACTTCCTGCGCCAGCTCATTGAACCCTTGGGCCAGCCGGTCCAGCTCGTCGCCGTCCTCGCGGCCGTCCATGCGGGCCGTGAACCGGCCCTCCGTCCACTCATCGAGCACGCGATCCATGGTGCGGATGCGCTGTATCCATGCCGAGGAGACGAGCAGCGTCAGCGCTGCCACGGCCACTATGGCCAGCAGCGCATCCAGCGCGATCGCGCGGCTGACCGCCCGCATGGTGGTCGTGGCCGCTGTCTGATCCAGGCCGACGCGCACCGTCGCGCCGGGCAAAGCCACTTCGAAGCGGTGAATCACGGGCTCAGGGGCACCGGGCGCTACGGATGAGACCGCCCGCGCCAGCTCGCGCCCAGCGACATCGACGATCACCAGATCGTGGATCTCAGCCACCGAGACGAGTTGCTCCACGATTTCGCGCAACGCGACATAATCGCGCTCCAGCACCGGCGCGGTCAACGCCGCCGCCAGCTCGACCCGCAAGGTTTCGCTGCGCCGCTGCACCTCGTCGAGCTGAAATTTCTCGACTTCTTGCCCCAGCACGAAGGCAAACACCCCAGCCACCAGGGCATGGGTGCTTAGCACCACCGCCAACAGCCTCCAGCGCAGCGACCGCCACCCAACCGCCTTCATGATTCACGCAGCAGTCGGCGCACGTCGGGAATCAGGGCATCCAGCGCTTTCATGTCGGCTTCCTCGATGCGCTTGAGGCCGTCGTGGCCGAGTTCGCGCATCAGCCCCACCCCTGCCGGGTCATCGTTGGCAAAGCGCATCAACTCCTGCGCTAGGCGCTCGATCGTGGCGGCTCCCAGCCGGCCATGCGCCAAGTACAGCAGCGGCGGCGTAGGTGGCACCGCGGCCAGCACCCGCACACGCTCGGCGTAATCGCCCAACTGCTTGAGCGCGGTCGCCGATACGATGGCCGCCGCCGACTCGCCGTGCAGCAGCGCCGCCAGCGAGTTGGCGTGCGAACCCGTCGGCCGCACCCGCACGTCGCGCCCCGGCGTCAGGCCCGACTGCACCAAGAAACGCCGCGCCGCCACCGTGATGGTGGCCAGCGGGTCGGCCGCCGTCACGACGGCGCCGCGCAAGTCCTTCAAGCGCTGCAGAGGTGAGGTTTTCGCGACCACCAACAGTGGCTCGAGCTCGGTGCGCGGGCGCACCATGCGCACGTAGCCCTGTTCGAGCTCGGCCAGGCGCCCGAAAACGGGGCTGGTGGCGATGACATCGTATTCGCCGGCCCCACAGCGTTCAAAAAACGTCCCGTAATTGGGCGCCGACAACAGCACCACGCGTTCACCCACGGCGCGCTGGATCACGGGGGCTATTGGCGCGTAGAGCTGCTCGATGCGGCGCGCGGTCAAATACGGCACCACGCCAAACGCGCGCACGCGACTCGATTGCGCCAGTGCCTGGGGGCCCAACGCCGCACTCAGCGCCACCCCCAGCAACGAGGACAACCAGCGTCGTCGTCCCCGAGCGTCATTCAGGTTCGTGGACGGGCAAAAAGGATGAAGCACACGGGGCATGACCGATACCCTACCATGGCGTTGCCGTGGACGCAACCAGCTTGCACTGGCGTTGAATTTACGCGGATAAGCACACACGAAGCCTGCCTGCCCGCCGGGTCACGGTCCGCCGCCGCCAGCCGTCGTTCACCCTGCCTCGCGCAACAGCCGTCGCACGTCGCTGGCCAGCGCCTGCGCCCCGCTGCCATAGCGGTGGTACAGCCGCAGCCGGCCCTGCGTGTCGTACACGTAGCTGCCGGCCGAGTGGTCCATGGTGTAGCTGGACGGCGTCTGGCCTTCGACCTTTTTGTAATAGACCTTGAAGGCCTTGGCGAGCGCCGGCAGCTCCCCGGGCGTGGCCCGCAACGCCAAAAAGCTCGGGTCGAAACTGGCCATGTAGGCCCGCATCACCTCGGGCGTGTCCCGCTCCGGGTCCACGCTGATGAAGATGCCTTGCAGCCGCTCACCGTCCGGGCCTAGCAGGCGCCGCGCCTCGGCCAGTTCGCCAAGCGAGGTTGGGCAGACGTCGGGGCACTGCGTGAAGCCGAAGAACACCACCACCACCTTGCCGCGAAAATCCGCCAGCGTGCGCCGCTGGCCGTACTGGTCCGACAGGTCGAAGCCTTGCGCGTAATCGGCCCCAGTGATGTCGATTCCGCTGAAGGCAGCGGGCCGATCGCCACACCCCGCAAGCCAGCCCAACCCCAGGGTCAACACCGCCGCGCCGGTGCCGCCCAACAGGCGGGCGAGAGCCCCGCGGCGGGGGGTGGGCGACGGGGCAGGCTCGGATTTTGGGCGACAACGGGTCATGGCGTCATGATCAGATAGTGGTCCACCAACATGGCCGCAAACAGCGCCGACAGGTGGATCAACGAAAAACGGAAGGTCTCGCGCGCCAGGGCGTCAGAGTAGGACCGCCACAGGCGCCAAGCATAGGCCACGAAGCCCGCATTCAGCCCCAGCGCCGCCAGCAGATACAGCCAGCCGTTCATGCGCAACAAATAGGGCAACAGACAGGCCGCCAGCAGAATCAGTGTGTAGAGCAGGATCTGCAGCCGCGTGAAGTCCGAGCCGTGCGTGACGGGCAGCATGGGTAGGCCCGATTTGCGGTAGTCCTCCACCCGGTACAGCGCCAAGGCCCAGAAGTGCGGCGGCGTCCACAAGAAGATGATCAGAAACAGCACCAGCGGTTCCGCGGTGATAGCGTCCGTCATGGCCGTCCAGCCGAGCACCGGAGGCATGGCGCCCGATGCCCCGCCGATGACGATGTTCTGGGGCGTCAGCGGCTTGAGGATCACCGTATAGATCACCGCATAGCCAACGAAGGTGGCCAGCGTCAGCCACATGGTGAGCGGATTGACCGCCACATAGAGCAGAGCCGAACCCGCCGTGCACAGCAGCGCCGAAAACACCAACGCCTGACGCTGGCTGAGTTCGCCCCTGGCCGTCGGGCGCCACGCGGTGCGGCGCATGCGGGCGTCGATCTGCTGCTCGATCAGGCAATTGAACGCGGCCGCCGCGCCGGACACCATCCAGATACCTAGGCACGCGACGGCCATGGTCAACCACTGGGCGGCGCTGGGCCAACCGGGCACCGCGAGGACCATGCCGATCAGCGCGCAAAAGACAATGAGCTGGATGACGCGCGGCTTCATCAGCACGTAGTACTGGCGCCACGTAGGCGGCAGGGGCGACGCCACGGCAGAAGAGGGCGTGCTCATGCCCGGCGCTCCCGCCAAGTCGGTGCCGCCACGGACCGCGTGGCCGCCGCGGTCCCACCCACCGGGACCGACGTGGTCGCGGCCAGCCAACCCGCCAGCAGCGCGACCAGCAACGCCGCCCCCCCGGTGTGGGCCACCGCCGCCACCAGCGGCCACTCCAACACCACGTTGCTGAGCCCCGTCAGCAACTGCCAACCGGCCAGCGCCAACAGCCAGCGGCTGTGGCCCAGCATACCGGCGCGGCGCAGCGCCCAGCCGACGCCCACCAGGGCGGCCAGCACGACATAAGCAAACAGCCGGTGCACATAGTGGATCGCGGTCAGCGCCGCAAACGGCAGCGCCTCGCCGTTGCCCTGCACGCCCAGCTCGCGCCACAGCTCGAAGCCGCGCGCAAAGTCCATCGGCGGCCACCAGCTGCCCTGGCAGGTGGGGAAATCGCGGCACGCCAGCACGGCGTAGTTGGTGCTGACCCAGCCACCCAGCGCGACCTGCAGCCAGACGGCGACGAACAGGACCCACAACGCCGCGCGCAGACCGGGGCTCAGCCGGGCCGCCTGCCAGGTCAGCGTGTCCGCCTGGCCATAGCGCACCGCTTGCAATCGCAAAAGTGCCAGCAGCGCCAATCCCCCCAGCAAGTGCAGGGTAACGATGGCGGGGAACAGCTTCATGGTCACCGTCAAGGCGCCAAACGCGCCCTGCAGACACACCCACACCAGCGACAGCCATGGCCACAGCAGCGGCGTCGCGGGGTTTCGGCGGCGCTCGATGGTGCTGACCACCGCCATCACCAGGATCAGCGCGCCCACCGCCGTGGCCAGATAGCGGTGAATCATCTCGATCCACGCCTTGGAAAACGTCACCGGCCCGGTGGGCATCGCCGCCTGCGCCTCGGCGATGCCGGCGTGGGCACCGATGGGGCTGGCCGCGCCGTAGCAGCCCGGCCAGTCCGGGCAGCCCAGGCCGGAGTCGGTCAGGCGCGTGAAGGCCCCGAACAGCACCAGATCGAACGTCAAAAACAGCGTCAACCCCGCCAGCGCCCGCAGCCGCTGTACCGGGCTGGCCCCGCGGCTGCGCAACCACACCCACACCAGCGGCCCGGCCGCCACCAGCAGCCCCACGATCATCAGCCGGAACACTGGCGTCCAGTCATACAACGGTTGCATGGTCACCTCACGGACGCCCAGGTCGGTCCCACGAACTCGACGCCCGCATCAGCCGCTCGAGGTCGCGCCGCGTCTTCGCGGGATCGGTGTCTTTCGGAAAGCGCATCATCCAGTTGCCGATGGGGTCCACCACATACAGATGATCGGCCAGCCGCCCCCCGGGCGCCGGCTGCAGCCAGGTGGCCAGTTGCGCCTCGTCCACCCAGAGCACGGTGGCCGTCTGCAGCGCCGGCTGCAGCCGCTGCGGGAACGCCTGCGCCCCCGTGCGCAGCCACACCCAATCCATGCGGTCCTTGTCCTTGCCCAGCCCCTCGCGCAACTGGCGCTGCAAATACAGGTGCCGCTCGCACTGCGCATCGCAGGCGCTGTCCGCCACGCTGATGAACAGCCACTGATGGGCCAGCGACGTCAGGGGCACCTGCCGGCCTTGCGCATCCCACCCGCTGAAGGCCGGCAACGGGCGCTGCGGCTCGATCAGTTCACCGTAATTGCGCCGCCCTTCGGGCCGGATCACATAGTAGGTGAAGTACGACGCGATGACAGGCGAGGCGCTGATCAAAAACAGCAGCAACATTTTCCAGCGCCCTCGGCGCGTGGCGGCCGCATCCCGCGCCAGCTCCTGGCCCGGCGTGGGCAGGCTGTGCACGGTCATCGTCAGCGGTTCGTCCACCCGGGCCAAAGCCGGGGCATCAGCTGGCACGTCGCCTGGGGGAGAGGAATTGGAACCAGACATAAAGGGCGGAGATGAGGGCGGCGAGCCCGAACCATTGGACCGCATACCCGACGTGCTTGGCCGGCTCGACCGCCACCGTCGCCCAGGCGCGCCGCAGCGGCGTTCCGTCCACCGCGGTGTCGGGCGGTGCCGTCTGCTGCACGGACATAGGCAGCAGCGTCAGTCGCCATTCGGTGGCGAACGCATCCAACCGAATATTCTGCCGGATCGGCCCTGGTGCGTCCGGCCCCAGTTGGAATAGCTGCGACGGCGGCGGGGCCAGGCGGCCTTCCACGGTCACCGGCCCCTCTGGCGTCGCAAGCGCCGGGATGGCCTGACGGTCGTCGGGGCGGCGCGCCACCCAGCCCCGTTGGACCAGCACCGCCGGCCCACCACCGTCCGGCAGCAACGGGGTCACCACCACGAAGCCGGCCCGGCCCTCCATGGGTCGGTTGTCCAGCCACACCGTGGCTGGCGCAACCCAGCGGCCCTGCAGCCGCACCGTGCGCCCCGCCCATGCGCTCAACTGGCCGCGCGCCTGCGCATCGCGCAGCGCGTCCCAGTCGGCGGTGGGCAATGCGGCCTGCGCCGCCCGTTCGGCCAGCCAGGCGCGCTTGTTTGCCGCCCGCCCCAACTGCCAAACGCCCAGGGACGCCGTCGCGAGCACCCCCACCGCTGCCGCCAGGGTCACCAGCCAAAACCGCCGCGCGCGTTGCGCCTTCATCCGATAATGCCCCGCATGAAATACCTCGTCGTGGTCGCCTTCGTGGGCATCATGGGCAGTCTGGCAGCCGCGCTGGTCGCGATGATGAAAGGCGATTCCAGCAGCGGCGACGCACACCGCTCACGCCGCATGGCCCGGGCACTGACCGTGCGCATCGGGCTGTCCATCCTGCTGTTCCTGCTCATCATTCTCAGCCATTGGATGGGCTGGATCCAGCCGACCGGGCTGCCGGCACATTGACCCCCGCCCGCACCGCCGCCCAAACGAAGAAAGCGCCCGCAGGCGCTTTCCGGGACCCGACGGGGTCGGTCACAGCCAGTAAACCAGCACGTACAGGAACAGCCAGACCACGTCCACGAAGTGCCAGTACCACGCCGCTCCCTCGAACCCGAAGTGGCGGTCCTTGGTGAAGTGCCCTTTTTGCAGGCGCAGGGTGATAACCAGCAGCATCAGCATACCGACGAACACGTGGAAGCCGTGGAAGCCGGTCAGCATGAAAAAGGTCGAGCCGAAGATACCGGAGCTGAGCTTGAGGTTGAGGTCGGTGTAGGCGTGGAAGTACTCGTAGCCCTGCACCAGCAGGAACACGAAGCCCAGCAGCACCGTCAGCCACATGAAGGCGATGGCCTTGGTGCGGTTGCCGTCCTGGATCGCGTGGTGGGCGATGGTCAGCGTCAAGCCCGACGTCAGCAGCAACGCGGTGTTGATGGTCGGCAGCCAGAACGGCCCGACGGTCTGGAAGGGCTCGACGATGCCTGCGGGCGACGCCGTGGCACCAGCCTGCACCGACGGCCAGATGGCCTGGAAGTTCGGCCAGATCAGGCTGTTTTCCAGGCTGCCCAGGGCGGGGACGGAGTGGCTGCGGGCCCACCACAGTGCGGTGAAGAACGCGCCGAAGAACATCACCTCCGAGAAGATGAACCAGCTCATGCTCCAGCGGTAGGAGATGTCTATCTTGCGCCCGTAGAGGCCGCCTTCGCTCTCGGCCACGGCGTCGCGGAACCACTGGTACAGCACCACCAGCCACCACACCAGCCCGAAGGCAAGCGAACGCATGCCCCAGTCGCTGCCGTTGATCCATTGGCTGGCGCCCAGAATGACGAAGAACAGCCCGAAGGCCGCCATGAACGGGTGCCGCGACAAACCGGGCACGTAGTAGTACGGCGTGCTGCCGTGTGTGGTTGCGGACATGCTCACTCCTCGTTGAATCTTGTCTAGCGTATGGGGCGAAGTCGGCGGCGCCCCGTCAAGGCGACACCACCCAGTGCACGATCAGCATCAGAACACCGATGAACGCGAAGGCCATCACCACCCCGGTGGCCAGGACGGCCACCGGGTTGAGTTTCTGGACGTCGCGCTCGAAGTCGGCGCGGCGGCGCAAACCGATGAAACTCCACAGCACGGCCTTGACGGTGTCCAGCACCGCCACGGGCCGCTGGTGCGGCGACGGGGTCATGACGCCTCTCCCGACCGGGCCAGCGCTGCCGTGGGCGCTGCCGGCATGGGCGTGCCGACCTCGAAAAAGGTGTAGGACAGCGTGATGGTCTTGACATCCTTGGGCAGTTTGGGATCGATGACGAACGCCACCGGCCATTCCTTGCGCTCGCCCGGCGCCAGCGTGTACTGGCTGAAGCAGAAACACTCCAATTTGTTGAAGTGGTTGGCCGCCTGGCGCGGCGCATAGCTAGGGATGGCCTGCGCCGCCATGGTGCGGCCCTGCACGTTCTGGAACTCGTACATCACGGTCGTCAGTTCGCCGGGATGCACCTGCACGGAACGCACCGCGGGCTTGAAGTGCCACGGGCCCCGCACATTGGTGTCGAACTCCACCGTGATCGTGCGCGAGGTGTCGACCTGGGTGTTCACCGGATCGAACCGCGACTTGCCCGGCACCTGGCGCTCACCGAGAGCCAGGATGTTGATCCCAGTGACCTCGCAAATGGCGCGGTAGATGGGCACCAGCGCATAACCGAAGGCAAACATGCCCACGGCGATGACGACCAGCTTGCCGGTCATGCGCAGGTTGTCGAGACGGCGTGACGACATGGTGTGCGGCATCCGATGGCCGATCAGGACCCCAGCAGGATGTGCTTGGCCACGAACCCCAGGGCAAACGCCAGGGCCACCGACGCCAGGATCCAACCCAGGCGCACATTTTGGCGACGCTGCTCAGGGGTCATGGTGTACGCTCCCGGTCGGCATCAACCTACGATGCGGGTCGCGGTGGCGTCCAGCTTGGGCGGCGTTTCGAAGGTGTGGTGCGGCGCCGGCGACGGCACCTCCCACTCCAGGCCTTCGGCGCCTTCCCAGGGCTTTTGTGGGGCCTTTTCACCCTGGCCACGCATGGCCGGCAGGATCACGGTCAGGAAGAAGTACACCTGAGCCAGACCGAAGGCGAACGCCCCGACCGACGCGATTGCGTTGAAGTCGGCGAACTGCATCGGGTAGTCGGCATAGCGGCGCGGCATACCGGCCAGGCCCAGGAAGTGCATCGGGAAGAAGGTGACGTTGAACGAGATCATCGACCACCAGAAGTGGATCTTGCCGCGCGTCTCGGAATACATCACCCCAGTCCACTTGGGCAGCCAGTAGTAGACGCCGGCGAACATGGCGAACAGCGAGCCGGCCACCAGCACGTAGTGGAAGTGCGCCACCACGTAGTAGGTGTCCTGAAAGTTGATGTCGATCGGCGCCATCGACAGCATCAACCCGGTGAAGCCGCCCATGGTGAATACGAAGATGAAGCCCACGGCCCACAGCATCGGGGTCTCGAACGTCATCGAGCCCTTCCACATGGTCGCGATCCAGTTGAAGATCTTCACGCCCGTGGGCACGGCGATCAGCATGGTCGCATACATGAAGAACAGCTGACCGGTCACCGGCATGCCGGTGGTGAACATGTGGTGCGCCCAGACGATGAACGACAGGATCGCGATCGACGCAGTGGCGTACACCATCGAGGTGTAGCCGAACAGCTTCTTGCGGGCGAACGCCGGCACGACCTGGCTGATGATGCCGAAGGCCGGCAGGATCATGATGTAGACCTCGGGGTGCCCGAAGAACCAGAAGATGTGCTGGTACATGATCGGGTCGCCGCCGCCGGCGGGGTTGAAGAAGCTGGTGCCGAAATGACGATCGGTCAGCGTCATGGTGATGGCGCCGGCCAGCACCGGCATCACCGCGATCAGCAGGTAGGCGGTGATCAGCCAGGTCCAGGCGAACATTGGCATCTTCATCAGCGTCATGCCGGGCGCGCGCATGTTCAGGATGGTCACGATGATGTTGATCGAGCCCATGATGGAGCTAGCGCCCAGGATGTGCATCGCGAAGATGGCGGCGTCCATGGACGGGCCCATCTGCAGCGTCAGCGGCGCGTACAGCGTCCAGCCGGCCGCCGGCGCCCCGCCGGGCATGAAGAACGACAGCACGATGATGATCGCTGCCGGCACCATCAGCCAGAAGCTGAAGTTGTTCATGCGGGCAAAGGCCATGTCAGACGCGCCGATCTGCAGCGGCAGCATCCAGTTGGCGAAGCCCACGAACGCCGGCATGATGGCGCCAAACACCATGATGATGCCGTGCATGGTCGTGAGCTGGTTGAACAGCTCAGGGTTGACCAGTTGCAGGCCAGGCTGGAACAGCTCGGCGCGGATGCCCAGCGCCAGCACCCCGCCGATCATCAGCATGGCGAAGCTGAACAGCAGGTACAGCGTACCAATGTCCTTGTGGTTGGTGGCAAACACCCAGCGCCGCCAACCGGCCGGCGCATGGTGCTCATGATCGTGCGCGTGCGCGCCGTGATGGTCCAGTACTGCACTCATGGCGATTTCCTCGTGGCTTCAATCGTTGTCACTGACGCGCCGCCAGCACTTCCTTGGGCTGCACGACCTGGCCCGAGTTGTTGGACCAGCTATTCTTCGCATAAGTCATGACGGCGGCCAGCTCGACGTCGGAGAGCTGCTTCCAGGCCGGCATCTGGGCCGCCGCGCCATTGACGCCATTGAGCATGACCTGAATCAACTGGGCGTGATCGGTCGCCATGACGATGGCGGAGCCGTCCAGCGGCTTGATCGGGCCCGCACCCTTGCCGCTGGCCTGATGGCAGGCCGCGCAGTTGGCGGCGTAGACCGACTCGCCGCGCTTGACCAGCTCGGCCAGGGTCCACTCCTTGTTCGGATCGTCGGCGAGGGCGGCCATGGCCTTCTTGCGGTCGTCGACCCACTTGGTGTACTCCTCCTGCGTCACCACTCTGACGTGGATCGGCATGTAGGCGTGCTCTTTGCCGCACAGCTCGGCGCACTGACCGTAGAAGTCGCCGGTCTTTTCGGCGCGGAACCAGGTGTCGCGCACGAAGCCGGGGATGGCATCCTGCTTGACGCCGAACGCCGGCACCATCCAGGCGTGGATGACGTCGTTGGCGGTGGTGATGATGCGGATCTTCTTGCCGACCGGCACCACCAGCGGGTTGTCCACCTTGAGCAGGTAGTCGTCCACCGCTTCCGGCTTGCCACTGTCCGACATCACACGGTGCTTGGGGTCCAGCGTGGACAGGAATTGAATCCCCTCCCCCTCGCCCTTGAGGTATTCATAACCCCATTTCCACTGCATGCCGACGGCTTTGATGGTGAGGTCGCTGTTGGTGGTGTCCTTCTGCGCGACCAGCACCTTGGTGGCGGGTAGGGCCATGCCGATGACGATCAGCAGCGGAACGATGGTCCAGCCCAGCTCGACCCAGATCGGCTCGGGCAGCTCTTGCGACTTGTGCCCGACCGACTTGCGGTGCTTGACGATGGAATAGAACATGACGCCAAAGACGACCACGAAGATGATCGAGCAAATGGCGAGCATGAACCAGTGCAGCCAGTGCTGCTCTTCGGCGATGCGGGTGGCGGGGGGATGAAAGTTGAGCTGGTTGACCGCCGGGCCGCCCGGCAGGTCGTTGACCGCGGCATGGGCCGCATTCGAGACCCACACGCCAAGGCCCAACAGGGCAGCGCCCACGGCGTCCTTGGCGCCCCTCCAGGCGCCGACCCCGTGCCTGCGCCGCGTTTGACCGGAATGCTTCATCATGCTCACGTCGTTTGCCTCGAATATAAGCTTTGATTTATGTCAACACCGATTACACCAAACTTTTGCAGACTTGGTGGTGCGGGCAATCCCGAGGGCGGGCTTCGTAGCCACCGCACTTAGACGGGCAGAGCAGTTGGCGCGGCCGCCAGCGCCCAGCGCAGCTCCCGCGCCAACTGGCGCCGCTGCTCCGGCCGGGCATAGCGCCCCACCTGCACCCGCGCCGTCCCGGCACGCAACTCCACCAACCCGGCGCCGTGGCCGGCGTCCTCCACCCGCAGCCAGTGCCGGGCCAGCTCGCGCCGCCTCACCGCGCCAGCCTGCTCCCACTCCACCACCAGGCGCTGTCCGTCGAGCACAAGGGTTTCCCGATCGGTCGCGTGGCGCGCGTACCAAAGAAAGGCCAACGCGACGGCGGTCGACTCCAGCACCGCAAACGGCAACACCAGCCGCGCCCCATCGCCCAGAACGCCGCCGCCACCGCCAGCGCCACCGCGCACGCCAGCATGGCCGCCCACAGACACTGCCGCGGCGTCAAGGCGCAGTTGCGCTTGAGCAGCCACCGCCAGCCGTCCGGTCCCCGCTGGGCCAGTTGGAACGCGACGCCGCCAGCAGATGCCTCCATCGGTGCCATCGTCGACTCCGCGGCCGTGGCCCGGCCACTCCACCACACGAACGATCGGCTGACTTTCGGCCCGCCGACACATTTGATCTAGATCAATTGTAGTGCGGTTTCAGATACCGTCCGTTGCATGGGGTCGGCCCGGCACCGTCCCGCCGCGCAACGACTCGCGCAGGCGCTCCAGCGGCACCGTGGTCACGCCCGCCACGGTCAAGCGCGGCCGCGGGCGGAAGGCGTGGCCATACACCACTTCGACCGTTAGGCACAGTTGACCGTCGGGGCTGCGCGGCAGACCCTGCTCGACGGCACGCAACCAACGTTCGCGCCAGCCGCGTCCGCGCAGGGCGGCAAAGCGCCCCACATGCCAGTTGCGCCCGGTCTCGCGCAGGTCGGCCAGCAGGCGCTCGGCGCTGGGATAGGTTAGCGTCAGCCGCTCCATGTCCATCACCGGCTCGGCAAAGCCCAGCTCGACGAGCAGATCACCCCAGTCGTGCATGTCCACATAGGCCGGCGCGGGGGGCGGCCAACCGTGCGCCGCATGCACGGCGCGCAGCTCACGGGCCGTGTCCGGCCCCAGACACGAAAACATCACAAATCCGTCGACCGCCAGCCACTCGTGCCACCGGCGCAACAGCGCCCGGGGCTGCGCGGCGGCATGCAGCGCCATGTTGGCCCACACCAGCCCGACGGACTCCGGGACCACGTCCGCAGCGTCCACCGCACCGGCCACCGGGCAGGCGGCCTCGCTGGTGGCCTGCGGGCGCGCCATCCAGCGCCGCCACCAGGGCGCGGTCGGGGCGCGCCAGCGCGCCAGCGTCGCCTGAGCCAACTCCCCCGCCAGCCAGACCCGCGCCTGCGGATAGCGCCGCGCCACCGCCCGATGCGCTTGCTCGCCCGCCAGCAGGGGGGACCAGCTCATCCAAGCATCTGGGCGGGCCTTGATCCAGTCCAAGCGCTCGGCCATGCGTGTCCCGATCGTTTCGTGCAGCCAAGGGCTGCCGCGGGGCACACGGGCGCGCCAGCGCGCCGCCGCGACCGGATCGAGACCCGGCACGCCGTCGTCGTCGGTGCGCGAGGGAGGAGCCATGGGCCGCGCAGTATAGTGGCGGGCCAGGGGGGGCAGACCGTGGGTGCAGATGCCCGCGCGGAGGGGAAGGACATGCGATCGAAACCAACGACAGGGTGGACGAGCGGCCTGTGGCGCGCGCTCGACGCCCTGTGCCCCGCCGTCTGCGAGGCCTGCGGCCGCTGGCCCGACGGGCCGCTGTGCCCCGAGTGCCGCC
This sequence comes from Tepidimonas sp., assembly GCF_036825565.1. Lineage (GTDB taxonomy): Bacteria > Pseudomonadota > Gammaproteobacteria > Burkholderiales > Burkholderiaceae_C > Tepidimonas. Next base: position 13,134 of record NZ_DAISXZ010000054.1, read on the forward strand.
ACGATCTGGCCCCACGGCTTGCGCGCTGCCCCGGCTGCGCGCTGCCGCACGCCGACGCGGAGGCGCGCTGCGAAGCCTGCCAGCACGATCCGCCGCCGTGGCGATCGGTGGTGGCGCGGGTCGATTTCGACCATCCCTGGGATGCATGGATCCGGGCGCTCAAGTCCACCGGTCGCCCTGGCCTGTCGGGCGCGCTGGCGCGCTTGTGGCTCGACGACCCCGCCGTACCGACGCTGCTGGCCCACGCCGATGTGTGGCTGCCCATCCCCCTAGCGCCCGCGCGGCTGGCGCAGCGCGGCTACAACCAGACGTGGTCGCTGATGCAAGCGCTGGCCCGCCACCTGCGCACCCCGCCAGCGCTACCGCAGGGCTTGCAACGGGCCCCGGATGCGCCCGTACTGCATCACCTGGACCGCCGCGAACGGCTGGCGCAGGCACAGGGGTTGTTTCACGTGCCGCCCGCTATGCGCGCCCGGGTGCGCGGACGGCGCGTGCTGGTGGTCGATGACGTGATGACCACGGGCGCGACCTTGCATGCCGCCACCCATGCCCTGCTGGAAGCGGGCGCCACCGTGGTCGATGCGTTGGTCGTGGCCCGCACGCCACCCCCCATGGAATAATCCGCGCCCCATGTTCCGCATCGTCCTGGTCACCCCCGAAATCCCGCCCAACACGGGCAATGTGATCCGGCTGTGCGCCAACACGGGCTGCGCGCTGCATCTGGTGGAGCCGCTCGGGTTTTCCATGGACGACAAGCTGCTGCGCCGCGCCGGGCTGGACTACCACGAGTACGCGACGGTGCGCCGCCATGCCTCGTGGCCGGCTTTTCTGGCGGCCGAGCGCCCCGACCCCCAGCGCTGCTTCGCCTTCACGACGCACGGCACGGCGTCGGCATTCGCCACCGCTTACCAGCCCGGGGATTGGTTCGTCTTTGGCGCCGAGTCGCGCGGTTTGCCTGCCGACGTGTTGCAAGACTTCGACGCGCCCCGCCGCCTGCGCTTGCCCATGCGGCCCGGGCAGCGCAGCCTCAACCTGTCCAACGCCGTCGCCATCGTCGCCTTCGAGGCCTGGCGCCAGCACGGCTTTGCCGGCGCCGCGATGCCGGCCGGCGAAACCCGTCAGGCGTAGTGGCGCACCAGCATTTCCGCCACGCAGGCGGGTTTGGACTGGCCTTCGATCTCGACCGTCGCGTGCCAGCACAGGTGCACGCCGTTGGGCGCGATGCGCTCCAGCGACTGCAATTGCAGCCGCGCGCGGACCCGGCTGCCAACGGGCACCGGCGCGGTGAAGCGAACGCGGTTGGTGCCGTAGTTGACCGACATGCGCACGCCGGCGACGTGCACCGACTCACCCAACCACTTGGACAGCAGCGACAGGGTCAGAAAGCCGTGTGCGATCGGCGCACCGAAGGGGCCGCGCGCGGCCCGCTCGGCATCGACGTGGATCCACTGGTGATCGTCGGTGGCATCGGCAAAGCGATCGACCCGCTCCTGGGTGATCTGCAGCCAGTCGGTGATGGCGACCTCGGTGCCGACGGCGGCCTCGAGCGCGTCGAAGGATTCGAACGTCTTCATGGGGTGTGACTGTAGCGCCACGGGCGGGATGGGCGTGTCCGCCAGCGGACAGGTTGGGACTCAGCCATCGACCCATGCCAGCACGGACTGCCAGGGGGCCAGTTCGCGCTCCACCTGCCGCGGCCGCACGTCGAACAGCGTCAGGCCGTGCGCCGCCAGGTGCCGGTACACCTGCGCCTCGCGCACGAAGCCGGCCACCGGCAGGCCCAGCGCGGCAAAAAAATCCTGCAACTGCCGCGCCGCCAAGGTGCGGTCATCGACGCGCATCCCCACGACCGCCACGCGCAGCCCCTCGCGCCCGCGCTCGCGCACCAGCCGCAAAAAGTCGTGCGTGGCGAACATGTCGAACACCCCCGGCTGCACGGGCACGAGCAGGCGGTCGGCGCGCCGCAGCACCTCGCGCAGGCGCTGGCCGTGCAGGCCAGCCGGCGTGTCCAGCACCACATGCGTCGTGCCGCGCGGGGGCTTGAGCACATCGTCGCGGCTGGCGTCCCACCCCGCGATCGGGCGCGCGGCCGCGGGCCGCAGCGCCAGCCATCGGGCACAGCTCTGCTGCCGGTCCACATCGCCCAGCATGACGGCGTGTCCGCACCGCGCCCAGTGGCCGGCGATCTGGGTGGCGAGCGTCGTTTTTCCGACGCCGCCTTTGGGGTTGGCAATGGCAAGCACGGGCATAGGCAAACTCCGGCCAGGGTGTGGTCATGGTAGCCCAGCAGAGGCGAGAATGCGGGCATGTTTACCCCTTCGCAAGCCGATGTACGCCGTTTCTTTTGCGGCGCATTCGACAAAGGCCGCCGCGGCCTGCCGCTCGAGCCCCTGGAAACCCTGGCCTACGAGTGGATGCTGCGCCACCCCGAATACCACGCCGAGCTGGCCGACCTGGACGCTGCGCTGCGCGCCATGGCAACGGTCGACCCCGCGCGGGACAACCCTTTTCTGCACCTGTCGATGCACCTGAGCATCAGCGAGCAGTGCTCGATCGACCAGCCACCCGGCATCCGCCAGGCCGTGGAGCTGCTCGCCGCCCGGCGCGGCTCGCTGCACGACGCGCACCACGAGGTCATGGACTGCCTGGGGCGGATGCTGTGGGAAAGCCAGGTCCACGGCCGCCCGCCGGATGGGCAGGCTTACCTGGCCGAAGTGCGGCGGCGCGCGAC
>NZ_DAISXZ010000055.1:0-15460 GCF_036825565.1 Tepidimonas sp.
GGATTGTGCCGCACCCCGCTGCCGGGGCGGTGGCCGGCGGGGTTTTCCTGGGGGGCGGCTTGGGGGTGTCAGTCGTCCAGCGCCGGCGACGTGGGCCGCCCGTCCGCCTCGGCGCGCAGGGCGCTGCGGTAGGCGCCACAGCCCAGCAGCAGCGCATCACCCAGCGGCACAACGTAAGACGACTTGGCCCGGACCTGCCCCGTGGCGGGGTTGAGGATGTTGTATTCGATCCACCCCCCGCCCTGCTCGGCGCGGTGCCAGGCATCGGCCAGGAACCGCTCGGCGTTGATGCCCGGGGCGTCGTGCACGCGTGTGCCCACCTTGGCTCGGTCCAGGCCCATGACGCGGTAGGTTCCCTCGCGATCGACGACGAACACGTACAGGTCCCGATCGACGAAGGGGCCACTCTTGTCGTGGAAGTCCTCCACCGCGCGCTCGTAGCCGACGGCGCGGACGTGCGCCAGCGCCTTCTGCACCAGCTCGTAGGCCTCGTCGGCGGTGCCCTGGCGCAGCTTCATGTGGTGCACGGCCTCGTCCAGGTCGCGCGTGCGCTCCATCAGCCAGTTGGCGCGGTGTGTGGTGCGCTCCACCATGGCGGAGTTCTCGTAGGTGACCTTGTCCAGGTCGCCAACCGCGGCCACCACCTCCGCCAGCGCCGTGCTCTGCTGGCGGCTGGCGTCGGCCATTTCGCCGATGCGCGCAGCGATGTCGCGGATGCCGCGCACCAGCACGTCCATGGCCTCGTTGACGGAGCGGATCTCCTGCACCGTGCCCTGCACGCGCTCGGCGGATTCGGCGATCAGCTGGCGCACCTCGTTGGCGGCCTCTTGGCTGCGCTGGGCCAGCCGGCGCACCTCGGCGGCCACGACGGCAAAGCCTCGGCCGGCCTCGCCGGCGCGCGCGGCCTCCACCGCGGCGTTGAGCGCAAGGATGTTGGTCTGAAATGCGATGCCGTCGATGGTGCCGATGATCTCGGTCATGCGCTGCGAGGTGGCCTGTAGCGAGCCCAGCCCGCCGACGGTGTGCTGCATCAGCTCGCTGGCGCGCTCGGTCTCGCGGTTGAGCTCGCCGGTCAGGCGCCGGATGTCCTGCGCGCTGTCGGCGTTGGTCTGCACTGTCTCGGCCACGGCGCGCACGTTGCTGGTGGTCTGCTCCAGGCTGGCGGCCTGGCTCTGTGTGCGTTCGGCCAACTGCTGGCTGTCCTGCACCAATTGCAGGCCCACGTGGCCCAGCACGGCGGCGGCACTGCGCACGTCGGCCACCAACTCCGATAGCGCTTGCAGCATGTGGCGCAGGCGCTGGCTCATGTCGGCCATCTCGTCGCGGCCGGCCAGCACGGCGTTGCTGGTCAGGTCGCCCTCGGCGGCGCGGTCGATGGCGTCGTTCAGGTGATGCAGCCCGCCGACCGTGGCGCGGTAGAAGGCCACCATGCCGTAGCTCAGGACCAGCAGCACCAGCACGCAGCCCGCGGCGACGATGGCGATCTCGCGCTTGAGCAAGGCACTGCGCCGGGCCCACGCAGCCTCCACGCCGTCGGCCAGCTCACCCTCCAGCGCGGCCAGTGCATCGATGGCGCGGGTGGCCTGCGCGTAAAACTCCATCTTGTCCACGGTCATCGCCGCGGTCTTGAGATGGGCGGCGGTGGTGCGCACCAGCTCGTCGGTGGCGCTGCGGAAGGGGCTCCAACCGGCCGGGACGGTGGCGCCGCGGCGCTGCAGCGCATCGGCCCGTTCTTGTAAGGCGGACAGCAGGACCTCGATCTGGTCCGCCGCCGCGGCCTGCCGCACCATGTTGGAAATGATGACCGAGTCGGTCATTGCATCCGGGTGCGCCAGCATCGCGGTGGCGCGGCCGCGCAGCTGGCTGGCCAGCTCGCGCACCGGCGGCAGGCCCTCGAAGGCCAGCGCGGCCCGGTGCGCCGTCAGGGCATCGGCGTCGCGCTGCACGCCCGCGGCGTCGCCGATCCAGCCGCTCAGGCGCTGCAGTCGCGCCAGCGCCTGCTTGGCATCGGCATGGCGGGCGGACGCCGAACGCTGGGCGTCCTTGAGCAGTGCGTCGAGCTGTTCGCGCAGGGGGTTCCACATGCCCTCGGTGTTCTACCCGGGGTGGGCCTGCAGCCGCTCATGCACGGCGCGCAGCGCGGCGGCAGCCCGCTGCGCGGCCTGCTGCTGCGCGCCGCCCAGCGCGGCCACTCCGGCGGCTGCCACATCGGCGGTGTCGCGCCACTCCTGCACTGCGTGGGCCAGGGCCTGTACCTCCCGCATGGCCGCCATACCTTGGCGGGCTTTTTCGGTGGTCTGTAGGTCGCGCCAGTCGTCGGCCACCAGCAAAAAGGCCACGATCAGCAACGGCACCGCAACGACGGCCGCCAGCCCGATCATCTTGACCGGCATTGACAGCCGCTGCAGCAATGCCACCGCGGGGGTGAAGACGTCTTTACGCATCGTGCGAAGTATCGGTTAGAACGGTGCCCTGACCGCTGCGAGAAAACACCAAGGTGACAGATCTTTTTCTCCGCCAACCGGGGGCCGCGACCCGGGGTGTGTCAGGCCAGCGCGGCGCGCATCTGGTCGATGACGGCCTTGTAGTCGGGCTTGCCGAAGATGGCGCTGCCGGCCACGAAGGTGTCGGCGCCGGCGTCCGCCACGCGGCGGATGTTGTCGGGCTTGATGCCGCCGTCCACCTCCAGCCGGATGTCCTTGCCGCAGGCGTCGATGCGGCGGCGCGCCTGTTCCACCTTGCGCAGCGCGCTGTCGATGAACGACTGGCCACCGAAGCCCGGGTTGACGCTCATGATCAGGATCAGGTCCAGGTCGTCGATCACCCAGTCCAGCACGTCCAGCGGGGTGGCTGGGTTGAACACCAGCCCGACCTGGCAGCCGCGCGCCGTGATGGCCTGGATGCTGCGGTGCACATGCGTGCTGGCATCGGGGTGAAAGCTCACCAGATCGGCCCCCGCGTCGATGAAGGCACCGGCCAGCGCATCCACCGGCTGGATCATCAGGTGCACGTCGATGGGCACGCGCTGCCCGTCGGCGGTGCGGGCGTGCGGCCGCAGGGCTTGGCACACCATGGGGCCGACGGTCAGGTTGGGGACGTAGTGGTTGTCCATCACGTCGAAGTGGATCCAGTCCGCCCCGGCGTCGATGACGGCGCGCACCTCCTCGCCCAGGCGGGCGAAGTCGGCGGACAGAATAGACGGGGCGATGCGGTAGCGGTTCATGGCGGCGGTCGTGCGGTCGGTCGGTCGGTCGGGCCTCTATTGTGGCGCGATTCCTTGGCATGCCGCTACCATCCGGGCACCCCAAAACGTGTGACTGCCGATGACCGTTGCCACCTCGCTGCCGCCCCCCGCTCTGCCGGCGCCCGATCCCTGTGCCGACCGGTTTTTCATTGCCGTCCCGCGATGGGCGAATTCGATCTGATCCGCACCCATTTCTGGCGGGCAGCGGCGGCGCGCTCCGACGGCAGCGGTGTGCGGCTGGGCAACGGCGACGACTGCGCGCTGTTGGCGCCCGCGCCGGGCATGGTGCTGGCGGTATCCACCGACATGCTGGTGGCGGGGCGGCACTTTCTGCCGGATGTGGACCCCGAGGCGCTGGGCCACAAGGCGCTGGCCGTCAACCTGAGCGACCTGGCGGCCATGGGCGCGCGTCCGCTGGCCTTCACGTTGGCGCTGGCGCTGCCGCGGGCCGATCCGGCCTGGCTGGCTGCGCTGGCGCGCGGTCTGTTCGCGCTGGCCGATGCGCATGGCTGCGCGCTGGTCGGCGGGGACACCACAGCCGGCCCGCTCAACCTGTGTCTGACCGTGTTCGGCGAGGTACCGGCGCAGCAGGCCAGCCGGCGCGATGCCGCCCGGGTCGGGGACGACGTGTGGGTCAGCGGCACGCTGGGCGACGCGCGGCTGGGCCTGGCCGTGCTGCTGGGTGAGCGCCCCGCGCCGCCCGGTGCCGAGCATGCGCGCGCTCGGCTGGAGCGGCCCACGCCTCGGGTGGCGCTGGGCTTGGCGTTGCGCGGCATCATTCATGCGGCAGCGGATGTCAGCGACGGTCTGCTGGCCGACCTGGGGCACATCCTGGCCGCCTCCGGCGTGGCCGCGCGGCTGGATGTAGAGTCCCTACTCGGCGCGGGCGCAGTGCATCCGGCGGTGCGCGCCCTGCCCCTTGCCGAGGCGCTGCGCTGCGTGCTGGCGGGGGGCGACGACTACGAACTGGTTTTCACCGCCCCCCCGGAGCGGCGCGCGGCCGTGCAGCGCGCGGCCGCGAAGGCCGCCACCCCAGTGACGCGCATCGGCCAGATCGTGGCGGGGCCACCCGCCACGCATGCGCTGGACGCGGGCGCCGCGCGCGTGCACCTGTGCGATGCGCACGGGCAACCGTACCCGCTGCCACCCGGCGTGGCGCTGGGGGGGTTCGACCATTTCGCTACCATGCCGGTATGAGCACCGCCGTCGCGTCCCGCCCTGCGTCCGCCACCGACGACGTCCCGCCGCGCGATGCGGCGTCGGTCGTCCTCATCCGTGACGGGGCGCCGGGTTTGCAGGTGCTGCTGCTGCGGCGGCACCTGCACTCCCGCGTACTGGGCGGGCTGTACGTGTTTCCCGGCGGCAAAGTGGATGGCGACGATGCCGCTCCCGAATGGGCCGCTCTCTTGGACCAGCCGCCTGCCGAACTGCCGGCGCGGCTGGGCGAGCCGGCGCTCACGCCAGCCGCCGCGCAGGCGCTGTTCGTGGCCGCCGCCCGCGAACTGTGGGAGGAGGCCGGCGTGGCCCTGGTGGATGCCCCGCTGCCCCGCGCCGCGGACGAGCCCGCCGCGGCCGCTCACCCCTGGCGCACACGGCTGGCGCAGGCCGGCGCGCGCCTCACGACAGCGGCGCTGCGCCCCTGGTCGCGCTGGATTACCCCACGCAATCCGCCCGTGGGCACGCCGCGGTTCGACACACGCTTCTTCCTCGCCTGCCTGCCCCGGGGGGCGCAGGCCCGGCACGACGCCTTCGAGGCCAGCGACAGCGCCTGGATGACGCCGCGCGAGGCCTTGACCCGTTATTGGGCGCGCGAGATCGAGCTGATCCCGCCCCAACTGATGGGGCTGGCGCAACTGGCTCGGCATGCCGATGTCGCCTCGGCGTGGGCCGAGGCGGCCGACCGCACGCCCCCGTGCATTCAGCCGGAGCAGTTTCGCGACGGCGAGCACCGGGCCATGTGCTACCCCGGCGACGAACGCCACCCGGTGCGCGCGCGGGCACTGCCCGGGCCGACCCGGCTGCGGCTGGTCGATGGCCGGTTCGAGCCGTTCGATGGGTTCGAGGGGTGGTTCCGGTGAGCGCGTCCCCCCATACCGCTGCGGCCGCGCCCGCCGTGCCGTCCGCCCGGTTTATGTTCGCGCGGCTGTCGCACCTGATCGCGCTGGGCCTTGGGGCCGGCCTGTCGCGACTCGCACCGGGCACGGTCGGCACCCTGTGGGCATGGGCGGCGTTTTTGGTCATCGATGCGCTGGCCGCCCCTGGGGACCGGGGGTGGGCGCTCATCATCGGCGCGGCCCTGCTGCTGGGGTGGTGGGCCAGCACCGCCACCGCACGGCGCGCGGGTGTGGCCGATCCCGGCTTCGTCGTCATCGACGAAGTGGTGGCCTTCTGGCTCGTGCTGTGGATGGCTGCGCCGCATGGGCTGTGGGGCCAGATCGTGTGTTTTGCGCTGTTTCGCTTCTTTGACGCGGCCAAACCGGGGCCGGTCGCCTGGGCCGACCGCGTCTGTAAGGGCACCGGTTGGCGCGGGGGCTGGGGCATCATGTTCGACGATCTGGTGGCGGCCTTTTGCACCCTGCTCGTCATCGCGCTGTGGCGCTTCGTCTTCGGGGGGTGAGGCTGTGAGTGCGCTCGTGGTCCCCGCCTCCCCGCTGCTGTGGCTGCCTCCCGCGGTCTGGCCGTTGCTCGCGGAGTTGTCGGCGGCGCTGCTGGCGCGCCGCTGGCGCCTGGCCACGGCGGAAAGCTGCACCGGCGGGCTGGTGGCCGCGTGCTGCACGTCGCTGGCGGGCTCCAGCGACTGGTTCGAGCGCGGCTTCGTCACCTATTCCAACGCCGCCAAGGTGGCCGATCTGGGGGTGGATGACGGTCTGATCGCCACCCACGGCGCGGTGAGCGAACCGGTCGCCCGGGCCATGGCGCGCGGTGCCGCGGCCGCGGCACAGGTGCAGGCGGCAGTGGCCATCACCGGCATCGCGGGGCCCAGTGGGGGCAGCGTCGCCAAACCGGTCGGGACGGTCTGGTTTGGCTGGTATGTGGATGGGCAGGTCCAGGTGCAGTGCCAGCGCTTCGACGCCGACCGCGCCGCGGTGCGGGCGGCCGCGGTCGAGTACGCGCTGGCCGGCTTGCGTACCCGGGTTGCGGGGGCAGCCTGACGCGCTCGCGCCGGCTCAACCCGCCCCGCAGCAGCGCTTGTATTTTTTGCCGCTGCCGCAGGGACAGGGGTCGTTGCGGCCGGGTTCAGCCGCCTTGCGCACCGTCTCGATCGGCGGGCCCAGCGAGCGCGCGATGTCGTGCAGGTCGTACACCGCCCAGATGGCGTCGCCAAAGCGCTCGATCCGATCCGCGCTGACGGTGGGCGGCCCGTCGTCGCGCACGGGGTTGACCGCCGGTTCGTCCTCGTCGGCCTCGAGCAGCGCGGCGACGGCCATCAGGGCGTCCTCCCAGTCGCGCCCCAGCTCCCGATCGCGCGGCGTGCGCCAGTCGTCGGGCCAGGCCTGCACCACATCCCAAAAGCCCACGGCCCAGTATTGCGCAAACGCCGGCAGCGGCTCGTCGCCAAAAGACGCGGTCAGTTGCTCCTGCGCCTCGGGAGGCAGTTCGGCCAGGACCGTGCGCACGTCTGTCAGATAGGGTTGCAGCGTGCGCTCGTCGTCCAGCGCCTCCACGGGGGCTTGTAGCGCGGCGGCGATTTCGTTCCAGCGGCGCATCCACAGCGACAAAAAGTCGCGCAGTTGCGCTTCGTCCCGGAAGGACGCCTTGCCAAACCCCGCAGCGCCCCCCGGTTCGCCGCCAAACAGCACAGGGAAATACTCGCTGGGGGCAAGCAGGCGGCGCCCGCAAATCAGCGCGGTTAGGAAGCCGTCGCAGTATTCCCAAGAGGAGGGGACGCCGTCGCCGCGCTCGGCCAGGTCGTCCAGAATGCTTTCCAGCCGCTCGAAGTCGTCGTCCGACAGTGGCTGCGCCCAAGCGGGATCGGGGGTGTCGGGGGTGTTCATCCCGCAAGTGTAGGGCGCCGTGCGGTGGGCTAAACGACCAGATCGATCTGTTGCAGCGCGCGCGCCGTGCCGGCTTCGGTCAGGTACAGCCCGCTGCTGCGCAAGCGTCCCGCATCGCCCAGCGCAAACGGCGTGGCGATGCGGCCCAGATACAGGGCCCCGACGCCGGCTTGCGCCAGCGTCTGCAGGCGGTCGCCACCGTCGGCACCGTCCCGCGTCCACACCCGCAGTTGCCCGAAGACGGGGTCGGCCGCATCGATCCAGCCGTTGCCGTCGCTGTCCAGGGCGGCCAGATCGGCAAATCCGTCTCCGCTCATGGCGCCGAACAACTCCCGCCCGTCGTCGATGGCGCCGTTGCCATTGCGGTCCAGCGCCAGAAAACCGCTGCCCGATGCCACGAAGGCCATCGATTCGGTCGTGCCGTCCGCGTCCAGGTCGAAGGCAAAGCGCGTGTCGGTTAACGACGGCACCGCCCCGTCCAGCGAGAGCACCAGCGGATCCTTCAGGCGCTGCACGGCATCGCCCGCGCGTAGCGACAGCGTGCGCACATTCACCGAGCTGCTTTGCAACTGCAACCCCAACCGAAAGTCGGTCGTGCGGCCGTCGGTCAGCACCACCCGCCCACTGGCCTGGAAGGCCAGGGTCTGGGACTCGACGCGAATCTCGACCCGGTCGTAAGCCAGCCCCCAGCCCACGGATGCGGGCGCTCCCCCAGGGGCTGCATTTGTGCTGGCGCCGGGTGCAGCATTCGATCCCTCGGCCGCCCCTTCGGCGGAGGCAGCGGGGGGCCAGCCTTTGGCCAGGAACACCCGCACGCGCAGGCCGGTCAGCGCCTCGATCATGAGCACCAGTGTGCGCAGACGCGGATCCAGCGAAGCGTGTACCGTTGCATCTTCCGCCGCGCTCGGCGCATCGGGGGCGTCGGATGCGGCGGAGGGCATGGATTGCCGGGCGGCTTGGGCCCGGGGCGACAGATCGACTTGCGCCGACGGCCGCGGCCCCGCCGCCGTGGGGCCCTGCCCCCGGGTCGGCGGTGTGTCTCCGGCATCGCCCGGACGCGGGCCACGCCACGCCTGCAGCCGCTCGTGCTGCACGGTAGCGCGGGTGTGCTGCGTTTGGCTGTGCAGGCGGATGGCGCTGTGGGCGATTTCCATGGACGGGATATCGACCTGTCGCACCTGCGCCGCAGTCGCCGCCGACGAACGGCGCTAGACTGGCCGCATGGACCACCCTGCTACTGTCGCCGCAAACGCCGCTACCCCATCCGGCGGTGCGCAGCGGCTGCCGGCGGATGCACTGCGCCTGCGCATCGACCCAGCCACCCTGGGCTTCGAGGACACGGCCGAGCTGGCGCACGAGCCGCTGCCGTGGATCGGGCAGGAGCGGGCGCAGACCGCCGCCCGCTTTGGCCTCGCGATCGACCAGCCGCACTACCACCTGTTCGTGCTGGGCGAGGTGGGGACCGGGCGATCCACCCTGCTGCAGCAAGAGATGCGCGCCGCCGCGGCCACCCGCCCGGTGCCGCCCGACCTGTGCTACTTGCACAACTTTGCCACCCCCGAGCGGCCGCGTGCGCTGCGGCTGCCTGCGGGCCAGGGGCGCGCGCTGCGCCAGCGCATGGTCGAGTTTTGTCGCGTCCTGCAGGCCGAGATCCCCAAGCGCCTCAACGAGCCCAGCTTCAAAGCGGCGCTGTCAGCGCTGGAGAAGACCTACAGCGACCGCGAGGCCGAAGCCTATGCCGCCCTGTCCGCGTTCGCACGGGCGCGACAGCGGGCAGCTCATCTTTACCCTCATCGACGAGCGCGGCGAGCCGTTGACCGCCGACGCCATGGCCGCGCTCGATCCCGCCCGCCGGGCCGCCTACGACGAGGGCGAGCGCGAGTTGCGTGCCGAAATCCTGCGGTTTCTGGAGGTGACCGGCCCGCTGGAGCGCGCGTTGCGCGACGGCGTGGAGTCGCTGCGCCGGCAGGCTGTGCGCCCGGTGCTGGACCGCGAGCTCGACGCCATCCGCCAGGGACTGCGCAAGCAGTTCAAGGACACGCGCAAGCTCGGTCAATGGCTGGATGCGGTGGAGCAGGACATACTGGACCACCTGGAGCTGTTCGAGCCCGCCGACCCCGAGGACGAAGAAGACCGCCGCGACGCGCTGGAGCGCCGGCTGCAGCGCTACCGCGTCAACCTTGTGGTGGACAACGCTGAGACGGTTGGCGCACCGGTCATCATCGAGAACAACCCCCTGTACCGGCCGCTGTTTGGCAGCATCGAATACCAGACCGACAACGACGTGCTGGTGACCGACTTCAGCCGCATCCGTGCCGGCAGCCTGCTGCGCGCGCACGGCGGTTTTCTGATGCTGCACCTGCGCGACCTATTCGCTGACGACCTGGTGTGGGAGAAGCTGCGCCGCTTTCTGCGCAGCGGGCGGCTGCAGATCGAGGAGCCGGGCACGATGTTCTCCGCGCTGGCCACCACCTCGCTCGAGCCCGAGGCGGTGGACGTGGACGTCAAGCTGGTGCTGATCGGCTCCAACGAGCAGTTCTACGCCCTGCAGGAGGGCGACCCGGAGTTTGCGCGGCACTTCCGCATCAAGGTGGACTTTGCCGAGACCTTCGGCGCCAGCGATGCCACACGACGCGCCACCGGCGTCTTCGTCGCGCACACGGGCGCGCGCCTGGGGTTGCCGCCCTTCAGCGCGGCGGCCGTGGCGCGTCTGATCGAGGACAGCCACCGCGAGGCCGAGGACCGCGCCCGCCAGAGCGCCGCCTTCGCGCGCACCGAAGCCCTGGTGGTCGAAGCCGCCGAAGTCGCGCGCCGCCGCGGTGCCCGCCGGGTGGAACGCGAGGACGTGGCCGTCGCCATCGCCGCCCGCAACCGCCGCCACGACTACCCGGACGAGCGCCTGCGCGAGGCCGTGGCCGATGGCGACCGCCTGGTCCACCTGCACGGCGCGCGCGTCGGGCAGCTCAACGGCCTGTCGGTCATCGACCTGGGCGACTACCGCTTCGGTCTGCCCATACGGGTGGCCGCACGCACCCTGCCGGGGACCGAGGGGCTGCTCAACATCGAGCGCGAAGTGGCCCTCTCCGGCCCCATCCACGACAAGGCCGTGCTGGTGCTGCACAGCTACCTGTCGGCCCTGTTCGCCCCGTTGGCCCCGCTGGCGCTGACCGCATCCATCATGTTCGAGCAGGAGTACGCGGGCATCGAGGGCGACTCCGCCTCGTGCGCCGAGTTCTACGCCCTACTGTCCTCGCTGTCCGGCCTGCCGTTGCGGCAGGGCATTGCCGTCACCGGCGCCATCAACGCCTTTGGCGAGGTGCTGCCCATCGGCGGCGTCAACGAAAAAATCGAAGGCTTCTATCGCGTCTGCGCCACGGCCGGTCTGGACGGTAGCCAGGGCGTCCTCATCCCCGCGCGCAACCGCCGCCATCTGATGCTTGCCGACGAGGTCTGCGAGGCCGTTGCTGCAGGATGTTTCCACGTCTGGGCCGTGGACCACGTCGCCGACGGCATGGCCCTGCTGACCGGCGTGCCCTTCGGCGCCGAAGGGGCCCGGGCAGCGGGCGGCGGCGTGGCTCCGCCGGACGAAGCCTTCCCGCCCGAAAGCGTGCTCGGCCGCGCCGCAGCCACGCTGATCGCCTACCGCCGCGCCTGCCTGCGGGCGGGCAATCCGCGCGCGTGGCGGCGCAGGGGGTGAGGATCTGCGGGCGGTTATACCCGCCCGGCGTCTGTTACGTCCACCCCCGCGCGCGCAGCGTGTCGTTGACCAGGCTGCCCATCAGCGCGTTGGTGCGGGGCGTGCCGTGGAAGTTGTCCGAGAACACATAGCTGTTCCACCAACCCGCGCCCGCGCCGGCCGGCGCGGCAGCGGTCAGCGACGCCTCGGTGCAGGTTTGGATGCTGTACGTCGGCAAACCCCGGGCATCGGTCCCCGTGGCAGGGCATGCGGGTGAGGTCGTGTTGGTCAGGCCATAGGTTGCCGGTGAGGCCAGCCACTGGTTCAGGGCGCCGAAGAAGTCGACCACCGCCACCCGCGATTCGGTCGCAAAGCGCTGGGCCAGCCGGCTGTTGTAGGCGCTCACCCAGGCGCGGGCCGTCGTGGCGATCTGCTCGGCCACGGCCGCCCCCGTCGCGCCCCCGCCGCTGGATTGGGCGACGGCTGCCAGCAGCGCCAGGAAGCGCGGGGTGCGCGTCACGTCCGGCGCGTTGAGCACGACCACCCGTTTGGCCCCCTTGGCCAGTGCCTGCGCCTGCAGCGTGTCGGCCAATTGGTCGGCCAGCGCGGCCATATACAGCCCGCCCGCCTGGGCCAGCCCGGCGTTGCCCCCGGCCACTGCCTGGGCGACCTGCGCGGGGCTGAGCAGCTCGCCCAGCAGAGCCACATACGCGGCCCCGCCGTCCGCCGAGGCGCCCAGGTAGGCCCCGATCAGGTCGGCGGCATCGTTGCCACCGCCCACGACCAGCAGCACCTCCCGGTCGCCATAGGCGGAGGCACCCAGATCGCGCAGTTGCTGCGGGATGGACAGTGGGGTGGCGTCTCCGGCCGTTCCTGCCACATTGATGCGCGCGCCCCCGACGGCGTGGCTGGTGCATTGCGCCGCCGCCGGGTTGGCCGAGACGGCATTCGGCCCGGTGGCCGTGTAGCGCGGGCACAGCGTGCCCACGTCCGCGGCATCGGTCACGTGATCGACCCAGATCCGCGTTTGCGCCAGCGTCGCGCTTTGCACCGTGAACTTGAACCCGAACGTCCCGGCATCGGCCAGGCTGTCGCCGGCGACCCTGATCGCCGTCACGTCGGTGCCGCTGCCACACGCGGTCAATACGGCAGCCATGGCAACGGCAGTCAGGCGATGCATCCAGCGCATGGGTCACTCCTCCAAGGTAAATCCGAATGCTGCATCGTAGAAATCCGTGCGCATGTCTGGATATTCGGGTTCTCCCTTGCAGTTTGTCGGGCGGGCGACATTGGGGCGTCGTTGCGGATGAAGTACCCGGTACATGTTGCCGCTTGGATGATCGCCCCCAATTTCCCGAAGGGTTGGTTCGTGCGGAGGTGTCGCGGGCATGCAACACGCGGGCGGGGCGGGCTCGAGCGATCAACCAATTGAATACACTTGACCCGGTGTCGCCAGTCCTTGCGGCACGCATCATCAACGACATGCAAGAAGGGAGGGGGATGTGAGTAAGCATAGCACAGGTATGCTGAAGGGTACCGGCGTCCGGATGGCGCTGGTTTTTGGGGGCGCGGCGGTCGTCCTCGGTTTGGCGGGGTGTGCGACGGAGACGAACCGCGTTGTTGCTGCCACACAAACCCAAGCGGCGATTGCGCAAGCGACGGCCCCGGTCCCGGTGCAGCAACGGGTTTCGGTGTCCATCGGTAAATTCGAAAATCAGAGCGCTTTCATGCGTGGCGCCTTTTCGGATGGGGTGGATCGCGTCGGCAACCAAGCCAAGACTGCCTTGATCGCCCACTTGACGCAGACGGGGCGCTTCACGGCGATGGATCGAGAAAACATGAGTGAAATCCGGCAGGAGACGTCGATTGCCGGTGGGCAGCTCAGTCTCAAGGGGGCGCGATTCGTCGTTTCCGGGCATATCACCGAGATGGGGCGCAAAGAGGTCGGAGACAAACAACTGTTCGGCATATTGGGCCGGGGCAAAGAGCAGGTCGCGTATGCCAAGGTGATGATCAACGTCACCGATGTCCAATCCGGCGCGGTGGTTGCCTCTGCCCAAGGCGCGGGGGAATATGCGCTGGCGGCCCGTGAAGTGCTGGGTTTTGGTGGGACGGCAGGATACGATTCCACCCTGGTGGGCAAAGTCATCGATTTGGCGATTCGTCAGGCGGTCGATGATTTGGTCAAGGGGTTGGATGTGCGCCGCTGGGCCAACTGACAGGGAGCGAAAATGCGCGCGGGATCGAGTGCGTTGGCCGTCGTCGCGGCTGCGGTGGTATTGGCCGGTTGTGCGTCCGGGCCCAAACGGGCTCCGTTATACGAGTGGGGTCAATACCCCACGATCTTGCACGAGGATTTGAAGCAGGCGTTGCCGCCCGAGCAGCAATTGAAAGCGATGGAGCAGCAGCGTGCGCTGATGGAAAAAGCGGGGACGCCGATGCCACCTGGTATGGCCATGCACATGGCCTTGCTCCACCAGCGGCTGGGTCAGCACGATCAGGCGCAGCAGTATCTCGAGCTCGAAGCGCAGCGTTACCCGTCGTTGCGTGCGTTCGTGACGTGGCTGCAAAAACAACAAGCACAACAAGCGAAGGGAGGCAAGTCCGATGAAAAGTCATGATCGCTGGTTGGGCGTGATGGCGCTGGCCATGACTCTGGGGGCACTCCCCCTTGGCGCCCAAGCGCAAAATCATGGCGGGGGGCTCGGGCATCCCAACCGTTTGGCGGTGGCGACCCCGGAGTACGCCGTCGAAAAACCGCAGTCCGTGGTGGTGCTGCCGCCGGTCAACCATGCCAAGGACCTGCGGGCGAGCGAGAGCGTTTATCCGCACGTGTACGTCGCCCTGGCCTCCAAGGGTTACGAGGTGCCTGCCCCCACCGTGGTCCAAGAGGTGCTACGGGACAACGGGGTCACCGACTGGGGCTTGGTGCAGGAGATCCCGGTCGAGAAACTGGCGGAGGTGTTTGGCACCGATGCCGCGCTCTTCGTGGACATCGACGACTACGGAACGCACTACCAACTGGTGAGGACCGTGGCCCGTGTCCACCTGCGAGGGCGGCTGGTCTCACTCAAGACCGGGCGCCTGCTCTGGGAGGGGAAAGCCAAGTGGGAGGACGTGGACCAAGACACCAGCAGCGTGGCGGCGTTGCTTATCAATGCGCTGGTGTCGCAGGTCGTGCGTGACAGCAGCAACTTTGCCTACCGCGTCGCGGGGTCGGCGGCGTCGCACTTGATCTGGAGTCAAAAACTGCCGGCTGGGGCATTGTGTCCCGACGTCGGCAAAGACGGGACGGACTGCTATCGTCCCCTCCAGTGACCCAGTGGCTGCGCCCCAGGGCGTCTGTTGACGCCTTGGGGTTTCATTTCACCCCCGCATCAACGCCTCGATCGCGTCGGGCGCCACCGGCACGTCGCGGGTGATCAGTTCGCAGCCGTCGTCGGTCACCACGGCGTCGTCCTCGATGCGGATGCCCAGGTTCCAAAAGTGTTCGGGCACGCCGGCGGCCGGGCTGACGTACAGGCCGGGCTCGATGGTCAGCACCATGCCCGGGCGCAGGATGCGGCTGGGGCGGTCGCGGATGATCTCGCCGCTCAGCGGGTCGCGCCGCTCGCTCACCTGGCCCACCTCGGCCGGCTCAATGTAGCTGCCGACGTCGTGCACGTCCAGCCCCAGCCAGTGGCCGGTGCGGTGCATGTAGAAGCGGAAGTAGTGCCGCTTCTCGATCACGTCATCCAGGTGGCCGACGTCGTTCTTGTCCAGCAGGCCCAGGTCCAGCATGCCCTGCGCCAGCACCTTGACCGTCGCATCGTGCGCATCGACGAAGCGCGCCCCGGGGCGGGTCGCGTCGATGGCGGCCTGCTGCGAGGCCAGCACCAGTTCGTACAGGTCGCGCTGCGGCCCGCTGAAGCGGCCGTTGGCGGGGAAGGTGCGCGTGATGTCGGATGCGTAGCCGTCCAGCTCGCAGCCGGCGTCGATCAGCACCAGATCGCCGTTGCGCACCGGGGCGGCGTCGGCCCGGTAGTGCAGCACGCAGGCGTTGGCGCCTGCGGCGACGATGCTGTCGTAAGCCGGTGACTGCGAGCCGCTGCGGCGAAACTCGTGCAGAAGCTCTGCGTCCAGGTGGTATTCGCGCACCTCCTCGCCGGCGTGGATCATGGCCGCGCAGCGGCGCATGGCCCGGATGTGCGCCCGTGCGCTGATCTGTGCCGCGCGCCGCATCACGCCGAGCTCGTGTGCGTCCTTCACCAAGCGCATTTCGTCGAGCAGGGCGCACACGTCGCGCTGCGCATCGGGGCACAGCACCCCATAGCGCACCCGGGCGCGCACCTTGTGCAGCCAGCCGTCGATGCGCGCCTCCAGCCCGGCGTGCGTGGCAAATGGGTACCAGACGGCGCGGCGGTTTTCCAGCAGCTTCGGCAGGCGCGCGTCCAATTCGACGACCGAGTGGGCCTCGTCCACCCCCAGTGCACCGGGCGCGGCCGCCGGGCCCAGGCGGTAGCCGTCCCAGATCTCGCGCTCCAGGTCCTTGGGCTGGCAGAACAG
>NZ_DAISXZ010000056.1:0-15437 GCF_036825565.1 Tepidimonas sp.
GGGTGGGGGCGGGGCGTGCCTCGTAGGCGTCGACGATGCGCGCCACCAACGGGTGGCGCACCACGTCGGCACTGGTCAAGCGCGCAAACGCAATCCCCGGCACACGCCGCAGCACGCGCTCGGCGTCGATCAGCCCCGACAGCTGCGAGCGCGGCAGGTCGATCTGGCTGACGTCGCCGGTGACCACCGCCTTGGAGCCAAAGCCGATGCGCGTCAAAAACATCTTCATCTGCTCCGGCGTGGTGTTTTGCGCCTCGTCCAGGATCACGAAGGCGTGGTTGAGCGTGCGCCCGCGCATGAAGGCCAGCGGCGCGATCTCGATCTGCTGGCGCTCCAGCGCCTTTTGCACCGCCTCGAAGCCCATCAGGTCGTACAGCGCATCGAACAGCGGGCGCAGGTAGGGGTCCACCTTGGCCGCCAGATCGCCGGGCAGAAAGCCGAGCCGCTCGCCGGCCTCCACCGCCGGGCGCGTCAGCACCAGCCGCTGCACCGCGCTGCGCTGCAACGCATCGACCGCGCAGGCCACCGCCAGGTACGTTTTGCCGGTGCCGGCGGGGCCAATGCCAAACGTGATGTCGTGCCCGGCGATGGCGGCCAGGTAGCGCGCCTGATTGGCGGTGCGGCCGCGGATGGCGCCGCGGCGCGTCTGCAGCACCGGCGCGGCCGGGTCGGCCTGCGGCTGCGGGCCGTCGCTGGCCAGCATCAGCTGCACCGTCTCGGCCGGCACCGGGTCGCGCGCGATCTCGTACAGCGCTTGCAGCACCTCCAGCGCCTGCGTGGCGGCGGCCTTGCGCCCTTCGACGCGGAAGTGGCCAAAGCGGTGCGTGATGCGCACCTGCAGCGCCGCCTCGATGGTGCGCAGGTGCGCATCCAGCGGGCCGCAGACGTGCGCCAGCCGGCTGGCGTCGGTGGGGGAAAAGGCGTGGCGCAGGATCAAGGCGGATAATCCCCGGCAAGGTAGGCTGGCGAGGGCGCCGGCCTGGCGGGCCCGCTCGCCCTGGCGGCGGTCGGGCGCGCAGCGGCGCAAGGTGGGGCAATGATAGGCAAATTGACGGGCACCCTGATCGACAAGCAGCCGCCGCAGATTCTGGTGGACTGCGGCGGCGTCGGCTACGAGGTGGAGGTGCCGATGAGCACCTTCTACGGCCTGCCGGCGCTGGGTCAGCCGGTGGCGCTGCTGACGCATCTGGTGGTGCGCGAGGACGCGCAGCTGCTCTACGGCTTTGCCACCGCGGCCGAGCGCGAGGCGTTTCGCGAGCTGATTCGCATTGGCGGCGTCGGCCCGCGCATCGCGCTGGCGGTGCTGTCGGGCCTGAGCGTGGCCGAACTGGCGCAGGCGGTGGCGGCGCAGGAGGCCGGCCGGCTCGTCAAGATCCCGGGCATCGGCAAGAAGACCGCCGAGCGGCTGTTGCTGGAACTGCGCGGGAGGCTGGCGCCCGACCTGGGGCCGCTCGCCGCCGGTGCGCCGCTGGAGGGTGCGCAGGCCGACATCCAACAGGCGCTGCTGGCGCTGGGCTACAGCGAGCGCGAGGCCGCCGCGGCGATGAAGGGGCTGCCCGCCGGTGTCGGCGTGGCCGAGGGGATCAAACTGGCGTTGAAGGCGCTGGCCAAGTGACGGGTTGAGAGGAAGCGGCAAGCATGACGATCGAGACCGACGACTTCGCGTTTGCGCCGCGGCAGCGGCTGGTGTCGGCGGCACCCGAGTCCAGCCGCGAGGAGGCGCTGGAGCGAGCGCTGCGGCCCAAGGGGCTGGACGAGTACGTCGGCCAGGCCAAGGTGCGCGAGCAGCTGGAGATCTTCATCGGCGCGGCCAAGAAGCGCGGCGAGGCGTTGGACCACGTGCTGCTGTTTGGCCCGCCGGGGCTGGGCAAGACGACGCTGTCGCACATCATCGCGCACGAGCTCGGCGTCAACCTGCGCCAAACCAGCGGCCCGGTGCTGGAAAAGCCGCGCGACCTGGCGGCGCTGTTGACCAACCTCGAGCCCAACGACGTGCTGTTCATCGACGAGATCCACCGCCTGTCGCCGGTGGTGGAGGAGATCCTCTACCCGGCGCTGGAGGACTACCAGATCGACATCATGATCGGCGAGGGGCCGGCGGCGCGCTCGATCAAGCTGGACCTGCAGCCGTTCACGCTGGTGGGGGCGACCACCCGCGCCGGCATGCTGACCAACCCGTTGCGCGACCGCTTTGGCATCGTGGCGCGGCTGGAGTTCTACACGCCGCAGGAGCTCGCACGCATCGTCACGCGCTCGGCCGGGCTGCTTGGCGCGCCGATCGAGCCAGAGGGGGCGCTGGAGATCGCGCGGCGCTCGCGCGGCACGCCGCGCATCGCCAACCGGCTGCTGCGCCGCGTGCGCGATTACGCCGAGGTCAAAGGCCAGGGTCGCATCACGCGCGACATCGCGCAGCGCGCGCTGGCGATGCTGGACGTGGACCCGATCGGGCTGGACCTGATGGACCGCAAGCTGCTGGAGGCGGTGATCCACAAGTTCGACGGCGGCCCGGTGGGGCTGGACAACATCGCCGCCAGCATCGGCGAGGAGCCGGGCACGATCGAGGACGTGATCGAGCCGTACCTGATCCAGCAGGGCTATCTGCAGCGCACGCCGCGCGGGCGCTGCGCGACGCTGGCGGCGTACCGCCATCTGGGCGTGGCCCCGCCGGCGCAGGGTGGGGCCACGCTGTTCGACGACGGCGCCTGAGCAGCGCGCTGGCCGCCGCTGTGCGCGGGCGGCGGCCTCAGGCTGCGGCCTGTTCGTCGCGCGGGCCGGCCTCGTCGGCTTCTTCCAGGTGGCGCGTGTCGCCCCACGACAACAGCGCAAAGCCGCTGTCGGCCGTCCACAGCAGGCGGTGGATGGCGGCGTTGCCCATCGCCCAGGCGCGCGGTGCCTGCAGGTCCACGCGTGCTGCGGCGCGGTACAAGATATCCAGCACGCCACCGTGCGACACCACCGCGATCGCCTGCCCCGGGTGGCGCGCGGCCAGCTCGGCGAAGGTGGCCTCCACCCGCGCGCGCAGCGCCAGCAGCGACTCGCCGCCGGGCGGGGCAAAGTCCGGCACGCGCTTCTTCCAGGCGTGCACGACGTCGGGGTGCTCCTGCTCCAGATCGGCCCAGGTGCGGCCCTGGAAGGCGCCGAAGTGGCGCTCGCGCAGGCCGGGGTGCATCTGCACCGTCAGTCCGCGCTGGCGTGCGAGGGCCTCGGCCGTCTGCCGCGCGCGGCTCAGGTCGCTGCTGTAGAGGGCGTCGATCGGCTCGTCGGCCAGGGCGGCGGCGGTGCGTTCGGCCTGCCAGTGTCCCGTGTCGTTGAGCGGAATGTCGATCTGCCCCTGAATGCGCGCATCGCGGTTCCAGGCGGTCTCGCCGTGACGAATGGCCAGAATGCGGGTGACGTGCATGGGGTTGCCTTGCTCAGGGCCGATGGAACTGCCTAGAATGGTAGCCGCCTTGGTCGGCCCGCATCGCATGGCTGGTAGACCGATTCAGCCCCCAACCCCGTAAAGGCGTCTCCATGAGCGGCATCGCATTCCAGAAAGAGGTCGACGAACGGACCAATCTGACCGGCTCCAACAAATTCGAGATGCTGTTGTTTCGGCTCGGCAAGGCGCCCGGCGGCGAGCGCGCGGAGCTGTTCGGCATCAACGTCTTCAAGGTGCGCGAGATCGTTGCCATGCCGGCGCTGACGGCCATGGCCGGTGCCCCGCAGCATGTGCTGGGCATGGTCAACCTGCGCGGTCAGGTCATCCCCGTGATCGATTTGCCGGCGGTCATCGGCTGCACGCCCGAGACGGGGCTCAACCTCATGCTGGTGACGGAGTTTGCCCGTTCCACCCAAGCCTTTGCGGCCGAGTCGGTGGAGGACATCGTGCGGTTGGATTGGGGCAAGATCCTGCCGGCCGACCACACGGCGTCGGTGGCACGCGGCTTGGTCACGAGCATCGCGCGGCTCGACGATGGGCAGGGCGGCGTCAAGCTGGTGCAGGTGCTGGATGTGGAATCCATCCTTCAGCGCGTCATGCCCAGCGAGGCCCTCGAAGTCAAAAAAGAGGACGTGGGCACCGGGCCGATCCTCAAGCCGGGTGCGGTGGTGCTGGCGGCCGACGATTCCTTCGTCGCCCGCACCATGATCGAGCAGGAGCTCAAGGTGCTGAACCTGCCCTACATCATGACCAAGAATGGGCAGGAGGCTTTGTCCACCCTGCAGGATTTGGCTGCCGATTGCCGGGCCAAGGGCGTGCCCGTGACGGACCGTGTGGCGGTGGTGCTGAGCGATCTGGAGATGCCCGAGATGGATGGCTTCACCCTCACGCGCAGCATCAAGGGCGACCCGGCGCTGCGTGCGATACCGGTCATCATCCACTCGTCCTTGACTGGCGACACCAACGAGCAGCATGTGCAGCGCGCCGGGGCGGACGGCTATGTCGCCAAGTTCGCGGCCAAGGAACTGGCCGAGACCCTGCGCCAGGTGCTGGCCAAGGCGACCGCGTCGGCCTGATCCGCCGCTGGGAATCGGTCCTGGGACGGATCAGCGCCGGGGCGCTTCGATGACCACGCGGCGCGGGCCGGAAGGCGGGTCGGGAAAGCCCTGCAGCGCGGCTTCCACCAGCGCGCGCCACAGCGTCGGCGCATCGGCCCACGGGCCGTCCTGCGTGGCGCGGGTTTCGTACACCACCTCGCCGCTGCGGCGGTCGCGCACGGTCAGGGCCAGCTCGCGCACATAGTAGGGTGGGCGAACCTGCCACTGCAGGCCGAGCGACGTGACGACGCCGCGGCCGACGACGATCTGGCCGTACGGCATCCAGCCGGGGCGTGGCTCGGGGGCGTCCCACGGCGCGTAGGGGTACTTGACCGAGCGCGCCACCAGCTGCACGCCCCACGGCACGGCGCTGACCGCCGCCCCCGGTGCGGCCTCGGCGCGCTGCAGGCCGTGGGTGGCCAGCACCGGCTCGGCCAGCGATTCCAGGGCGTTCTGCTCGCGCAGGGCGTCGCCGCTGCGTTGCGACGGCAGGCGCTCGAACAGATAGCGGTCCCCGGCGGCGGGGCGGCCGGCCGGGGCCCAGGCCGCTTGGCTGCGCACGGTGTGCTCCAGCCGCAGCGGCGTGGCGCAGCCGCCCAGCAGGGCGGCGGCCGCCAGTAGCGTCCCCAGCCACCCCCATCGCCGGGCGCGTGTCACATCAGTCCTCCGGTGTCAGAGCGAACACCCGGCGTTCGGGGGGCGGCGCGGTGGGTGGGGCATCGTCCCCGTCCGGTGTGGCGGCAAAGGGCGGCGGCATCGGCAGTTCTTCCGCATCGAAGGCATGGTCACCATCCGCATCCGGCCGGCCGGTGGCACGTACGCCGGCAAAGTCGTACAAGCGACGGTCCATCAAATGGCTGGGGACCACGTTCTGGAGGGCCTTGAGCATGTTGTCGATGCGGCCGGGGAAGCGCCGATCCCACTCGCGCAGCAGATCGCCGACCTGCTTGCGCTGCAGATTGTCCTGGCTGCCACACAAGGTGCAGGGGATGATGGGGAACTGGCGCACCTGCGCCCAGCGAATCAGGTCCTTCTCGGGTACGTAAGCCAATGGGCGGATGACGACGTGCTCGCCGTTGTCGCTGACCAGCTTGGGTGGCATGCCCTTGAGCTTAGCCCCAAAGAACATGTTGAGCAGCAGCGTCTGCAGAATGTCGTCGCGGTGGTGGCCGAGCGCGATCTTGGTGGCGCCGAGTTCACGCGCGACGCGGTAGAGGATGCCGCGGCGCAGCCGGCTGCACAGGCTGCACATCGTCTTGCCTTCGGGGATGACCTGCTTGACGATGGAATACGTGTCCTGCGTCTCGATGTGAAAGCGGATGCCCAGACCGTTGAGGTAGTTGGGCAGCACCTCGGCCGGAAAGCCGGGCTGTTTCTGGTCCAGGTTGACGGCGATCAGCTCGAAGCGTGCCGGCGCGCGCCGCTGCAGCCGCATCAGAATATCCAGCAGCGAGTAGCTGTCCTTGCCGCCCGAGAGGCAGACCATCACGCGGTCGCCATCCTCGATCATGCGGTAGTCGTCGATGGCCTGGCCGACCAGGCGGCACAGGCGCTTTTCCAGCTTTCGGTTCTCGAACGCGACGTCCATGGGGCGGAATGTGTGGCGGAATCGGTCGGCGATTGTCCCGCAAACGGCGCGCGTGCGCTCACCACTGACCGCATTCCATACGGATCGCCACCTCGCAGTCATCGAAAATTTCCAGCTTGGCGATGCGCACGCGCACCCCGATCACGCCGGGCAGTTGCATCAGCCGGTGGGCGAGTTTGCCGATCAGGCTCTCCAGCAGGTTGACATGCTCGGCGGTGCACTCGTCGATGATGATCTGACGCACCTTGCGGTAGTCCAGCACATGGTGGATGTCGTCGTCGTGCGGCATCAGCGGCTGAAAGCCCTGATTCAGCTCGGCATCCACCTGGATGGGCTGCGGCCCCTGGCGCTCGTGTTCCAGGATGCCCAGGTTGGCGTTGAAGCGCAGGCCGGTCAACGCCAGTACCTGGCGGCCGATTTTCTGGCGCGCGGTGTCGGCGGCAGGGGCGGTGTCGGGGCGGGTCATGGCGGACTCACCACGGGTTGAGGTGTACGCGCTCGACGCCGACGCTCTCGCAGTCGGGGTAGACGTCGGGCTTGCGGGTGGCAACGCGTACCGCCTGCACACCGGGCTGCGCCGCCAGCCGTGCCACGATCGCGTCGCACAGCGTCTCCTGCAGCTCGAAGTGCTGGCGCTCGGCCAGCTCCGCGATCACCTCGCGGATGAAGTCGTAGTCCAGCGTCTCGCCGATGTGGTCGCGCGCCGCCGGCGCGTGCGCCAGCCGCACGCACAGATCGACGTCGAACCACAGCCGTTGCGCTCCGCTGCGCTCGAAGTCGTGGATGCCGATGCGCACCGGCCGCTCGTGGCGGACCAGCCGCATGGCGCGGCATTCGGTGGCCAGCCGCGGGTCCAGTGCGGCGAAGGCAAGCAGGGCGGAACTCATCGCGCGTCGTCTCCCACCACGAACATGACATCGCGGGCCAACGGCACCAGATGCTGGCCATTGTCCACCGGCACCACGGCGCCGTTGAGGCTGGGGTTATCGGCCAGAAAGGCGACTGTCTGGGCCACGCGCGCGGGGTCGATGGGCGCGCGCAACAAATTGACGCAGCGCGCCCGCTGAAAATTGGCCTCCGACTGCGGGCCGCTGACGTAGATCAGCCCGGGCGAGACGCCGCACACCCGCACCCACGGTGCCAGCGCCTGCGCCTGCAATGCCACCGTGCGCTCCAGCGCCAGCTTGCTGATGGTGTACGAGAAGTAGTCCGGGTTCAGGTTGTGCACCTTCTGGTCCAGCACATGGACTACGCTGTACGCCCCGGGTGCGGCGTCGATCGCCTGCGCGTCGGCCCCATCCAGCGCCGTCCACAGCGCCCGGCCGAGCAGTACCGGCAACACCGTGTTGACGCGCAACTGGCGCAGCAGCCCCTCCTCGGTGACGTCGGTGCCTGCGTCGGGCTCGAAGGTCGAGGCGTTGTTGACCACGCACCGGGGGATGGCCCCGGTGGCGGTGCGCACGGCGGCCAGCAACGCGTCTGCGGCGCCCGGGGCATCCAGCGCCTGCGCCACGGCCACCGCGTTCACCCCCAGGGTCCGCAGTTCGGCCACCGTGCTCTGCGCGGCGTCGGCCGAGCGGTGGTAGTGCACTGCCACGTGCCAGCCCTGGCGGGCGAGGGTCAGGGCGATCTCGCGCCCCAGGCGCTGCGCGGCGCCGGTGACCAGGGCCCAGCGGGGTGTCGAGGGGACGGCAACGGTCATGGGAGGGGCGGAAGATGCGGGTGTGGGATGTCCGGGGGTGTAGGCGGCAATCAACGCGGCCACGATCACGGCGACAATTGGGGCCGATTATGCAAGCCGCACCCGGTGACCCCCAGGCGCAGGGGATTCTGCGCGAGCGCATCGTGGCCGACATTGCCGCCGCCGGCGGCTGGCTGGCGTTCGAGCGCTTCATGGCCCTGGCTTTGTATGCGCCGGGTCTGGGGTACTACACACGCGGGGCGCCCGTCTTTGGCAAGGGCCCGGGGGATGGCAGCGACTTCGTCACCGCGCCCGTGCTGAGCGCGCGCTTCGGCGCCACGCTAGCGCGGGCGGTGGCGCAGGCGCTGCGCGCCACCGACACCCGCGCGGTGTGGGAGTTTGGCGCCGGCAACGGCGCGCTGGCGGCCCAGGTGCTGGCGGGTTTGGCCGCGGCCGACCCCGGGGGGGCTCAGGCCGTGCGCTACCACATCGTCGAGCTGGCAGCCGCGCTGCGCGAACGCCAGGCCGAGCGGCTGGCGCCCTGGACCGACCGTGTGACGTGGCACGACCGCCTGCCGGATGTGCTGGAGGGGGTGTTGATTGGCAACGAGGTGCTCGACGCCATGCCCGTTACGCTGTTGCACCGGGTTGGCGGCCGCTGGCACGAGCGCGGCGTGGCGTGGGATGCGAGCACCGCGCGCCTGGTCTGGGCGGACCGTCTCACCGACCGCCGGCCGCCGCTGGAGATCCCGGGCGAGCACGACTACCTGACCGAAGTGCACACGCAGGCCGAAGCCTTCGTGCGCACCGTGGGCGAGCGTCTGTGGCGCGGGGCGGCCTTCTTCATCGACTACGGGTTCCCCGAGCACGAGTACTACCACCCCCAACGCGCGATGGGCACGCTGATGTGCCACCGGGCGCACCGCGCCGATGCCGATCCACTGAGCGACGTGGGCAGCAAGGACATTACCGCGCACGTCAATTTCACCGGCATCGCCCTGGCGGCGCAGCAGGTGGGGCTGGAGGTGCTGGGCTACACCAGCCAGGGGCGTTTTCTGCTCAATGCCGGGGTGCTCGACGGCCTGGACGAGGCCCCGCTGCCCGAGCGCGTCGCAGCCCTGAAGCTGGTGCATGAGCACGAGATGGGCGAGCTGTTCAAGGTCATCGGCCTGGCGCCGCGCGCCAGCAGCCGGGGCTGGGTGCCGATGGGCTTTGCCCACGGTGACCGCACCCACACCCTGTGACGGAGGCCGCTCGTGATCCGCTGGATGATCGTCGTTTTTCTGGCCCTGGTGCTGATCAGTTGGATGACGCCGCTGCTGCGCCGCCTGGGCTTGGGGCGCCTGCCGGGGGATCTGCACTTTCGCCTGTTCGGGCGCGAGTGGTTCATCCCGCTGACCAGCACCATCGTGCTGAGCCTGCTGGCCTCGGCGATCGCGCGCTGGATTTGACGCCAACGCTCGGGCGTGATGGGGTTGGTGTACCCGATGGGGTATCCCTTGAATCGGCCGCGATGCGCCCCATTTGAGGGGCATCGCCATTTTGCCTGGAGCGCTGCATGACCACCGAGCCGCTGCACATCGTCTGCCCCCACTGCCACACCACCAACCGGGTTTGGGCCGACCAGCTCGACCAGGCACCGGATTGCGGCCGTTGCCACCGCCCGCTGTTCGACGGGCACCCCGTCGCGCTGGACGCTGAGGCCTTCGAGCGCCACGTGGGGCGCAGTCAGATTCCGGTGCTGGTGGATTTTTGGGCTCCGTGGTGCGGCCCGTGCCGCATGATGGCCCCGGCCTTCGAGGCGGCCGCGCGGCAACTGGAGCCGCGCGTTCGGCTGGCCAAGGTCGACACCGAGGACGAGCAGGGCCTGGCGGCGCGCTTTGGCATCCGCAGCATCCCGACGCTGGCCCTGTTCGTCGGCGGCCGCGAGGTCGCCCGTCAGTCGGGCGCCATGGGGCAGGCCGACATCGTGCGGTGGGTGGGGGCCGCCCTGGCCCGCGCGCAGTGAACCCCGCCGCCCGGCCCTGGCTGGGCGGCACTCAAGCCGCGAGTGCCGCGGCGACGGCGTGCTGGCGCGCGTGTTCGATGGCCGCCCGGATGCGCAGGCCCAGGTCGCGCGCATGGGGGTGGCGGGCCTGCGTCTGCTGCGCCACGGTGGCCGTGTCCACCGCCAGCGCCGCGCGCAGGGCGGCCCGCAAGCGGGTGGCCTGGGGGTAGGGGCGCGCCTCGTGGTGCAGGCGCCCGCGGGCATCGCATTCGCAGGCCAGCAGCACCTGTTCGAACCGCTCGGGGCGGCGCAGCGCATCGCACCGCTCCAGCAGGCGCAGGGTGGCGGCGGCGCTCAGGGTGTCGCAGCGGTGGATGTGGCCATGCTCGCGCGCCACCACCTCGGCCAGCTCGCGGCAGTCGCGCGGCACGCGCCAGCGCTCGCTCACCACACGCAGCAGCTTCACGCTGCGTTCCTCGTGGCCGATGTGGCGGGGCAGCAAGTCCTGCGGTGTCGTGCCTTTGCCCAGGTCGTGGCACAGGCAGGCGTAACGCGTGGCCAGTGGGGCGCCCAGGCGGGCGCTCATGTCCAGCACCATCCCCACATGCACGCCGGTGTCCACCTCCGGGTGGTAATCGGCGCGCTGCGGCACGCCCCACAGGCGGTCCACCTCGGGCAGCAGCACGCGCAACGCCCCGCACTCCCGCAGCACCGCCAGCATGCGCGAGGGGCGCTGCTCCATCAGCCCGCGCGAGAGTTCCTGCCACACCCGTTCGGGCACCAAGTGGTCCACCTCGCCGTGTTCCACCATCGCGCGCATCAACGCCATCGTCTCGGGTGCCACGGCAAAGTCCGGCCAGCGTGCCGCGAAGCGCGCCATGCGCAGGATGCGCACCGGATCCTCGGCAAAAGCCGGGGTGACATGGCGCAACACCTTCTCGCGCAAATCGCGCCGGCCGCCGTACGGGTCGATCAGGCGCGGATCGGCCGGATCGAAGCGACCGTGCGCATCCAGCGCCAAGGCCGGCAGCGCCATGGCGTTGATGGTCAGGTCGCGCCGCGCCAGGTCTTGCTCCAGCGTCACGCCCGGGTCGGCGAAGAAGTCGAAGCCATGGTAGCCGCGCGCGGTCTTGCGCTCGGTGCGCGCCAGCGCGTACTCCTCGCGCGTGATCGGATGCAGAAAGACGGGGAAGTCCCGCCCCACGGGCAGAAAGCCCTGCGCCACCATCGCCTCGGGCGTGGCGCCGACCACCACCCAGTCGCGGTCGGCGTGGGCGGCGCCGTCGGGCCGCTGGTGCGCCAGGTGAAAAGCCCCGAGCAAGCCGTCGCGCACCGCGCCGCCGACCAGGTAAATCTCCACCGCGGCTGTCGTCAGGCGTACTTTTCCAGGATGCGCGTGGAGCGTTCGACCTCGCGCATCGTCTCGTCGTCGGAGACGGCCACCGACTCCATCACGGAGCAGGCCATCATGCGAAAGAAGGCCTTGTCCATGGCCTTGCGCGCCGCCGACATCTGCTGGGCGACGTCCTCGCACGGGCGGCCGGATTCCACCATCTCGATCAGGGCGCGCACCTGGCCCTCGATGCGCTTGAGGCGGTTGACCACGTCCCGCTGGTGCTCGTTGCGGTAGCGCGACGGCGGCGAGTCGGGCCGGTTTGCTTCGGCCGAGCGGCAGTCGCCGCTTGCGGTGGAGTCACTCATGTCGACGCCCTTCGGGTATTCGCTGTGGGACCACGAGTGTGCCAAAAAACCGCCGCGCTGGGCACCGCGTCGGCCGCGGCGTGGGGCGTGGTCACCGACTTGAAACCCTACCCTCTAGGGTAAATGCCGATGCGGCTGGACCGCTGGCCTCGCTAAGCTGTCATCGTCTTGATTTACATCAAAGCCCCCCGGGGGCGCAGGAGTGAGAGGACATGAGCCCATTTCGTCAAACCTGGCGGCGAGGAGTCGCCGCGCTGATGCTGGTGGTCAGCGTGGGCGCCACCACCGGCTGCGGCACCGTCGCGACGATCGGCAAGCTGGAGGACGGCGCCGGCGCCGAGGCCATGAAGATGTGGGACCGCTGGATCGAGGGCGGCGGCGACATCGCGGTGGCCACCACGTGGGAGCGCAAGGTCAAGCCGGGCCTGACGGTGGCCGAGGTCGAGGAAATCATGCGCAACGTGATGGTGGAGCGCAACATGCGCGACGTCGGCACGCTACCGCTGTCCAAGGAGTTGGAGGCGCGCTCCGGCAAGAAGGAGCCGGTGCTGACGATCTACCAGTTCTGCAGCCCCAGCATCGCGCGCCGCATGGCCGACTTCAGCCCGCACATGGCGGCCTACATGCCGTGCCGCATCGCGCTGGTGGAGCGCCCCGACGGCCTGTGGCTGTACACGCTCAACATGGACATGATGGTCAAGATGGGCCGCAAGCTGCCCTCGCCGCTGAAGGAGGAGGCGTGGAGCGTGCGCGAAGCCGTCTGGGACATGATGGAGCGCGTTTCCAAGGGCGAGATCTGACCCCATCCGCCCCACACAACGACGAGCAGAGGAGAACCGCATGACGACGACACGCAACCGACCGGGGCTGCGCCACGCCGTGGCCGCCGCCGCCCTGCTGGCCGCCGCCCCCTGGGCACAGGCTACCAACGGCTACTTTCCGCACGGCTTTGGCCTGAAGGCCAAGGGCATGGGCGGCGCCTCCATCGCGATGGCGCACGATGCCTTCGCTGGCGTCAACAACCCGGCCGCGGCGGCCTTCGCCGGCAACCGCTGGGACGTCGGCGCCGAGATCTTCCGCCCCTACCGCGACGCGCAGTTCGTCGGCCAGACGCCGGTGGTGGAAAGCGGCCGCACGGCGTTCCCGATCCCGGAGTTCGGGTACAACGTCAAGCTCTCGGAGAGGCTGGCGCTGGGCGTGACGGTGTACGGCAACGGCGGCATGAACACCTCGTACGCGCCGTTTCCCAATGGCTTCAACCTGATGGGCGGGCAGGGCAAGCTCGGCGTGGACCTGATGCAGCTGATCGTGGCGCCGACGCTGGCCTACCAGGTGGCCGACGGGCATGCGCTGGGGATTTCGCCGCTGCTGGTGCTGCAGCGCTTCGAGGCCTACGGTCTGCAGGGCTTTTCGATGATGTCGCAGTCGCCGGGCGACGTCACCAACCGCGGCAAGGACACCAGCACCGGTATCGGGGTGCGCCTGGGCTATTTCGGCAAGCTCGGCGACCGCGTGACGGTCGGCGCGGCCTATTCGCCCAAGACCGACATGAGCCGCTTCGACAAGTACAAGGGGCTGTTCGCCGGCGGCGGTGACTTCGACATCCCGGAGAACTACGGCGTCGGCGTGGCGGTGCAGCTGACCCCGGCGCTGACGGTGGCGCTGGACGCCACGCGCGTCAAGTACGGCGGCGTGCCGGCGATCGCCAACGGCAGCCTCAGCCAAGTGATGGCCGGCCAGCCGCTCGGCGCGGCGGCGGGACCCGGCTTCGGCTGGCGCGACATCGGCGTCGTCAAGGTCGGCGTGCAGTGGCAGGCCAGCCCGCAGTGGACGCTGCGCGCCGGCTACAACAAGGGCGACAACCCAATCCGGCCGCAGGACGCGATGTTCAACGTGCTGGCCCCGGGCGTGATCCGCGAGCACTTGACTTTCGGCGCCACCTGGGCGCCGGACAAGGACACCGAGTGGACGTTCGCGCTGTGGCACGGCCGGCGCGAGACGGTGGTGGGGCCGAGCGTGGACTTCATGTCCGGCGCGATGAACCCCACCGGCACGCGCATCGGCATGCACCAGAACGGCTTCGGGGTGCAGTACAGCCGCAAGTTTTGAGCTGGGGAGAGCGATGGGCCGCCGCTCGGCGTGAGGGCGGCGGCCTCTTTTTTACCGGCGTTGATGCGCGGTGCGGCGGATGGCGATGAGGGGATCGGCCGGGCCGTCCAGGTCCAGATAGCGGGCCGCCACCGGTTCCACCGCGCTGGGCGTCAGGCCCAGGTCGGCCAAGGTCGGCAGGGTGCCGCTGGCAACGTTGTCCACCTCCATCGAGCGCAGGTTGTCGGTGCTCAGCAGCGGCTCGCCCGGCATCAGTTCCATCAGCAGCGCCTGGAAGTAGCCCAATGCCCGCGGCAGGCCGATCACCGGCCGCGGGTGGCCGCTCAGCCGCCCGGCCAGCCGAACCAGGTCCGCCAGCGTCCACACCTCCGGGCCGACCGCCTCGAAGGTGCGGCCGATGGTGTCGTCGCGCTGCAGGCAGGTGACGATGGCCTGCGCCACGTCGCCCACCCACACCGGCTGGAAGCGCGCATCCGCCCCGGCCAGCGGCACCACCGGCAGGCTGCGCTGCAGCCGCGCGAACAGGTTCAGGAAGCGGTCCTCGGCACCGAAGATGACGCTGGGGCGCAGCACGGTCAGGGCCAGGCCGGCCGTGGCGATCTGCTGCAGGACGGCTTCGCCCTCGCCCTTGGTTTGCTGGTAAAGGGATGGCCCCGCGGGATCGGCGCCCAGCGCGCTGACGTGCACCAGCCTGCGCACATGGGCCGCCAGCATCGCCTCGCCCAGCCGCTGCGGAAAACTCACATGCACCTGCTCGAAGCGGCGCCGGTTGCCCTGCAGCACCGCGATCAGGTTGACGACCGCATCGTGGCCGGGCAGCAGCCGCTCCAGCACGCGGTCGTGGTGCACGTCGGCCGTGACCACATCCACCATGGGCAGCATTTGCACGGCCTTGGCGTGTTCGGGGTGGCGGGTCGGCACGGTGACGCGCACGCCCAGGCGGGTGAGTTGTTCGCAGACGTGGCGGCCGACAAAGCCGGTGCCGCCCAGTACCAGCACGTGTTTCATGGTGTCCTCGTTACGCAGGGGCCGTATCGGGCGCTGCGGCCGCCGTCACGGCAGATCCGTGTCAGGCGCCCGGGCCGTCGCCAGACGGGGGCCAATGCGCCCTAGTCGGCTGCTCAGGCGCTGCGGCTGACCGGTCAGGATGGCGGCGTAGACCGTGGTGTTCGACAGCACCCGCTTGACATAATCGCGCGTCTCGTCGAACGGAATGTTCTCGATCCACACCGCGGCTTCCAGCTCCGGCCCTTGGCGCCACTGGCGCGGGCGTCCCGGCCCTGCATTGTAGGCCGCCGCCGCCATCGCCATCGACCCCTCGAAGTCGTCCAGCGCCAGCTTGAGGTAGGCGGTGCCGATCTGCACATTGACCTCGGGGTCGGTGATCTGGCTGGGTTCGAACCCGTTGAGGCCGATCTTGCGCGCGGTCCAGCGCGCCGTGGCGGGCATCACCTGCATCAGCCCCGACGCCCCGACGTGGGAGCGCGCATCGCTGACGAAGCGGCTTTCCTGCCGGATCAGGCCGTAGACATAGGCGGGGTCGAGCCCGATCTCGCGCGCGCGGCGCACGACCAGCTCGCGCAGCGGCGTGGGAAAGCGCTGCGCCATGTCGATGGCGTCGCGGGTGCGGCTGCTGGTGTTGATGCAGCGGTCCCACACGGCCCGCTCGCACGCCCATTCCGCGGCGGCCAGCAGCTCGCGCTCGCTCATCCCGCCGGGGGTGTGCAGCGCGATTTCGTACTGCCACTCGCGCACGCCCTCGCTGCGCAGTCCCAGCTCGATGGCCAGCAGCGCCCGCTGCAGGCCGGCGTTGGCCCGGATGGCCGCGCGCTCGGCCGGGGTGGGCGGCGGCG